>URPA01000016.1 GCA_900549545.1 uncultured Eubacteriales bacterium | reverse complement strand
CCCTAATTGAAACGAGTAAAGAGGAGTGCCTCTTTACAATCTCCCGTGCAAGATTGAAGATTAAGCGCTAAGTTTGAATTGTTGTAGGTTTCGGAGTAAAAAAGCGCAAATTTGCACTATTCCTTGGCTCCCCTGCGAAAGGGGAGCTGTCAGCGTAGCTGACTGAGAGGTCGCAAAAAGCGAAGCACGAAATTTACATTGTTACCAGCTTAGCCGCGCAGAGGCTATCCTCTCCGGCTTGCCGCTTCGCGTCAAGCCGCCTCACCTCCGCGCTAAGAGCCGCCGCATAGAGTCGGTTGCACTCCGAAACGCGCCTGCGGGCGCAGCCTTGCCGTGACAAGGGGAGACAAGAATATGGCGCAGATTTTGCCGTTCACATTGCCAAAAATTAATTATTATTAAACATCGGCGGCGTTTATAGACATTTTTCCCCTGCCGGAGTATAATGCAAGCATCAAAAGAGGCTTTTGAAAGGAGCATTGCTTCCATGAAAAACAAAATAACGGCCATTCTTTTCATCGTGGTCTTTTTGCTTATTGTGGCGGTTCTTTTTACGTTTTTTTCGAGTCTGGACAAAAAGCCGGAGGAGACGCCGAGCGTCCCCAGCGCGGAGCCCAGCGATGTCATAATCGACTACTCCCCCGAGCCGAGCCAGCCGGTGGAGACTGCCGCGCCCTCTGAGCCGGCGAACACCCCCGTGCCCACGCCGCCTCCGACGCCGACACCGACGCCCAGCGCTGAGCCTGAGCCCTCCGCGCCCATTTCCTACGGGACGGACCTTGGCTCCGGCAGCTTCAAGTCCGACACCGGGGCGAAGCTGGACATTCACGCCGATTGGAGCGCAAAAACCATCAGCAGCACACAGGTTGAGGTTACGGTGAAGGTCATGCTCGACTCTTACAGCCTGCATCTTCAGGGCGTTGCAAACTCCGTGAACATTAACCTCGGCGGGCAGTATGTGTCCCTTGACGCGCCCAAGGTGGAATATGACGGGTCGGAAAAGCTCACGACCGAGCTTGCCTCCAAGACCTTTACGGTCGATCTGGCGGAGGGCCAGTCGGATAACCTCTCCCTCGCCGTTGAGTGGCATTTCGGCGGCAGCTATGGCAACATGGATCTGCCTGTCCTCGAGTGCGGCGGCACGGTGAGCCTTTCAAGATAAGCCGATGACTGAGATTTCACAGGAGATTTTCCGGCGCTTTCAGGTGCGGAAAAGCCGGGCGCAGAAGGCGGAGTTTATCGCCTTCATGCGTGAGCAGTTCCCGGAGCTGCGCGTTGAGGAGGGCGGCCGCCTTCCCCGCTGCCGCAACCTGATAATCGGCGATGTTGACCGGGCGGAGATACTTCTCTCCGCCCATTACGACACCTGCGCGCGCCTGCCCTTCCCAAATTTCATCTGCCCGCAGAACATGCCGCTCTACATACTGTACAGCCTGCTTATCTGCATCCCTTTTTTCCTCATATCCGCGCTGATAAATTTTGGGCTGTTTTTCATTTCGGATAGTTACCTGCTCCACATGGCGGTATCGCTGGTTGTCATATTCGGGCTTATCTATTTGGTATTTTTCGGCGGGAAAGCCAATCCAAACACCGCCAATGACAACACCTCCGGGGTTTTGACCCTTTGCGAGCTGTATGCCGCGCTCAGCCCGGAGCAGCGGGCAAAAACCGCGTTCATCTTCTTCGACCAGGAGGAGACGGGGATGTTCGGCTCGGCGCTGTTTAAGAAGCTGCACCCGCAGGCGGCAAGGTCAAAGCTGCTTATTAACTTTGACTGCGTTTCCGACGGGGAGCATATGCTGATTGTGAAAAGCCGCGCCGCGAAAAAGCTCTATGGCGAGGCTTTTGCCGTGGCATTCACTGACGGCATGGGCAAGACCGCCCACCACGGCGGCAGCGGCACCTTCTACCCCTCCGACCAGATGAATTTCCGGCTGGGCACAGCGCTGGCCGCGATGCACAAAGCGCCGCTCGTGGGCCTGTGGCTCGGGCGGATACACACAAAGCGCGACACCGTTCTGGACGAGAGCAACCTGCAATACATCTGCGCGGGCATGAAAAAGCTGTATGCCGCGCTGGAGGAGCAAAGCCGATGAGAACTCAGGAACAGATAAACGAGATAGTACGCCTGCTGCTTAAGGAGTATCCGCAGGCGGACTGCACGCTCGATTGGGACAAGGCCTATGAGCTGCTGTTTTCGGTGCGCCTTGCCGCGCAGTGCACGGATGAGCGCGTAAACAAGATAACCCCGGCGCTGTTCGAGCGATTTCCGACGCTTGAAGCCTTTGCCGAAGCGGACGTGGAGGAAGTGGAGAAATACGTCCACTCCTGCGGCTTCTATCGGGCGAAGGCGCGGGACATTGTCGCCTGCGCGCAGGTGCTTCTGGCAAAGCACAACGGGGAGCTGCCCCGCACGATGGAGGAGCTGACCGCCCTGCCCGGCGTCGGGCGCAAGACCGCGAACCTTATCCTTGGCGATGTGTTCAAGGTCCCCGGCTCGACGGTCGTGGACACGCACTGCATACGCATTACAAACCGCCTCGGCATTGTGGATAACCTCAAGGACCCTGTCAAAATCGAGATGGAGCTGCGCAAGGTCCTCCCGCCGGAGCATTCCTCGGACTTTTGCCACTGTATAGTGCTGCACGGCCGCGCCGTGTGCGACGCACGCAGCCCCCAGTGCGACAAATGCTGCCTTAGGCATCTGTGTAAGAGCTACTCGGGGTAATGGAAAATCGCGAATTTGTAAAACTTTAATATAATTAAAAGGCGTGACCAGTCAAGATCACGCCTTTTAATTATCAACATTGCACGCTTATTTGCCCGGCAAATTGGAAGTTGTTTATTAAACCTTTTTAACCTTAACCAACAACATCATAGGTCTACGCATTTCATTACACATTCCCGGCATACCCATCATATCTGCCGGAGGCATTGCTTCCTCAATAGCCTCAATTTGAAAACCACATTTTATAAGTGGATTCAATATCTGCGTTAATGTGTGGTGCTGTTTAATTACTCGTTGACCAAGAAAATTAGTTTCTCTTTCGCCTGTGTAATAGTAATTGTCGATTGGCCAATATTTAGGTTTCCCATTTTCATCATAAATCCAATCCTCATTAACACCTGAGGTGAAAGTCGGATGTTCAATATTGAATAGGAAATACCCACCTACTTTTAATGTGCAATACACCTTTTGATAAACATTAGCTAAATTTTCGATATAGTGCAGTACCAGGTTAGAAACAACTAGGTCATAAGTATTTTCAGGATAAATGTATTCTTCAACACCGCAAACTTTATACTCGATTTTGTCATCAGAGTTATCAGCTACTGCTTTTGCAATCATTTTTTGACTACTATCAATACCAAGAATTTCAGTAGCTCCCATTTGTGCGGCATATTTGCAATGCCAACCGTAACCACATCCTAAATCCAAAACTTTTTTCCCTGTAATTTAGGGAATAACGGTTGCAACTGATGCCACTCTCCAGCAGCTTTCAGACCATCTTTGCTTCTTCCCATTTCCGCATATGCGGCAAAAAATTCACTATTATCGTAAATATTTCTCATTGATAATTACCTCCACAACTTCCGATTTGTATTTCTGTTTGTTTTAAAAATGGGCAATCCCGATTGGGACTGCCCATTCATCTTGAAAATTATGCGATCTTTTAGTCTCTGCACCGTTTTCAGCACCGATTGGTGTAAATTTGGTGTAAAGAGGTGAATTTATTCGGTTTTGAAAGTCCCGAAACCCTTGTAAATACTGGCTTTTTCGGCTTTTTACTTGTCCAAGGGCTTCATTGTCGGGAACAAAATAACGTCCCTTATATTGCTGCACCCGGTGAGGAGCATGACGCAGCGGTCAATGCCTATGCCGAGGCCGCCCGTGGGGGGCATACCGTACTCAAGCGCGTTGATGAAGTCATCGTCCATCATGCCGGCCTCGTCGTCCCCCTTGGCGCGAAGCTCAACCTGCTTCTGGAAGCGGCGCTTCTGGTCAATGGGGTCGTTAAGCTCGGAAAAGGCGTTGCCCATTTCGCTGGCGCAGATGAAAAGCTCAAAGCGCTCGGTCAGGCGCGGGTCCTTCGGGCTGCGCTTAGCCAGCGGGGAGACATCCACAGGGTGCATGGTGATGAAGGTGGGCTGGATGAGCTTTTCTTCCACCTTCTGGTCAAAGCACTCATACAGAGCGTTGCCCCAGGTCTTTTCCTTCTTGCTCATGTCAACACCGGCGGCGACGGCCGCGGCAACTGCCGCCTCGTCCCCCTCGATGCTCATAAAGTCGATACCCAGATGCTCCTTGACGGCCTCGGCCATGGTCATGCGCTTGAAGCCGGGGGCGAGGGAGACATCGTGCTCCTGCCAGCGGACATCATAGGTGCCGAGCAGCTCCTTAGCGGCGCCGGAGAGCAGGTCCTCAAAGAGGTCCATCATGTCGTTAAAGTCCGCATAGGCCTGATACAGCTCTACCGTGGTGAACTCGGGGTTGTGGCGGGTGTCCATGCCCTCGTTGCGGAAGATGCGGCCAATCTCATACACGCGCTCTATGCCGCCCACGATAAGCCGCTTGAGGTTAAGCTCAGTGGCAATGCGCAGGAACATGTCAATATCCAGCGTGTTGTGGTGGGTGATGAAGGGGCGGGCGGTGGCGCCGCCGGAAATGGTGTTGAGAACAGGGGTCTCGACCTCGATATAGCCCCGGTTTTCAAGGAAACGGCGCACGTAGCTTACAAACTTCGAGCGAATCTCAAAGTTGCGGCGGCTGTCGTCATTGACGATGAGGTCAACATAGCGCTGGCGGTATTTAAGCTCGGTATTGGTCATACCGTGGAACTTCTCCGGCAGCGGGCGCAGGGACTTGGAGAGCAACACCGCGTTCTCGGCGTGGACGCTTATCTCCTCAGTCTTGGTCTTGAAGACATAGCCCGTGATGCCGATGATATCGCCAATATCGTACTTGCGGAAGTCCGCAAACTCCTGCGCGGACACGGCGTCTGCGCGGATATAGATCTGAATCTGGCCCCGGTCGTCCTTAATATGGCAGAAGATGGCCTTGCCCATGCCGCGCTTGGACATGATGCGCCCCGCGACGGCGACGGTCTTGCCCTCAAAGGCCTCATAATCGCCGGTTATCTCGGTGGAATAGGCGCTTCTTTCAAACTTTGTTATCTGGAAGGGGTCTCTGCCCTCTGCCTGAAGCCCGGCGAGCTTATCGCGCCGAACCTGAAGTATCTCCGACAGCTCCAGCTCTTCGGGCTGTCTGTTATTTTCCTGGCTCATCTGTCCCCTGCCCCTTACTTATTCTCAACAGTGATTATTTCAAACTTCAGCTGACCCGCAGGTGCGTCGACAGTGACAGTCTCCCCGGCGCGGTGGCCGTGCAGACCCTGACCGAGGGGAGAATCATCGGATATCTTGCCCATGCGGGGATTGGCCTCCTGAGAGCCGACGATCTCATAAGTCTCCTCAAAGTCCTCGTCCACATCGCGGACTTTGACGATGCTGCCGAGAGTGACGGCATCCTTTGGGGTGTCAGCCTCAATATTGTCAACTATCTCAGCGTTATCAATGAGAACCTTCAGCTCGGCAATCTTGGAATAGAGCTTGCCCTGCTCGGTCTTGGCCTCGTCGTACTCGCTGTTTTCAGACAGGTCACCGAAGCTGCGCGCTTCTTTGATAAGCTCCGCCACTTCCTTTTCTCTGACCGTCTCAAGGTAGTTCAGCTCTTCCTTGATAGCGTCAAGGCGCTCCTGACTCATCTTAAATCTGCTCAAATTCGCCATAAAGCAGTTCTCCTTAAATTTATTTTATCATCGCGCCGCCGCGCGGCGCAGGTGTTGTCAACAATTTCAGCTGAGCATCTTCAGCGCGGTCATAAGCTGCTCATCGCCTGAGGTGCTGGCGGTTCCGTCCGCGCCGCCGGTGGTACCCTCGGTGGTGCCTGTCGCGGATTCGTCGCTGTTATAGACTATCATATCCGGCACAACGCCGCCCTTTTTGGCAATATCCACGCCGTTTGCGGTGAGATAGCTGCGCGTGGAAAGGCGCAGGGCGCTGCCGTCCTCGAGGGGAATAACCTCCTGTGTTCTGGTGTTGCCGGTGGTCGGCTCACCAAGTATGCTGGCCCAGCCAAACTCCTGAAGCACAGCGGCGCAAAGCTCCGCCTCGCGGAAGGTCTGGCTGTTTACAAGCACGCACATGGGAAGCTGGATGCACATTCCGTCAGACTCGGTGACGGTCTGGTCGCCGTTTTTATCCGCCTCGGAGAAGATGCGGCCCTTGGGCAGCAAATAGTCCAGCAAAGACGCGATCTCAGCGGTGAGGCCGCCGGCGTTATTGCGCAGGTCGATGACCAGCGCGGTCGCCCCCTGAGCCAGAAGCGACTCAATAGCGTCCATAGCGAGCTGGCCGCTGCCTGCCTCGAAGTTCTTTATCTGCACATAGCCCGCGCCCGTTTTCTCCATGCGGCTGACAACGCTCCCTGTGCTCAGGTCCGTGCAGTCCACAGTCAGGTACTGGGTGCCGTTGCTGATATCCAGCACAAACTTTCCGCTGAGCTTGGAGCGGATAAGCGTGCGCACATCGTCAAGGCTGTAATTTGCAACGCTCTCCCCGTCAACAGCGGTGATGACCATGCCGACAGCGAGGGGGCTGGGCGTTGCCTTCGCGGCGGGAGAATCGGCGCTGACAGACAGCACCTGAAACCCGCCGTTATTATCGTCCTTAATAAGGGTCATGCCGATATCGGCATAGTCGTTTGAGGAGGTGAGCTGATACGCGCGGTACTCGTCCGGCGTCATGAACACGCTCCAGCTATCGCCAAGGCCGGAGACCATGGCCGCCGCCGCGTAATAGCCGAGGTTTGCCCTGTCCACGGGGTCGATATATTTCTCGTCCACCATGTCCTTTATCTCGATATAGCGCATAGCCTCGGCAAAATCGTCCTTGCCGCCGACCTTGTCCATCATATCGGAGTAGGTCAGCCAATAGATGCCGCCGCCAAGGAGGATGCAGAAGATAATAACATATTTCAGCTTCAGCCTCAAGTTAAAAAAGGCCGAAAATATCCTGCCCAGAGCGGCTAATATATTTTTGCCAAGATTTTTCATTTTCTTCCTCCTCAAGCAGGAAATGGCGCTCTACCGGGCGGCACGCAGTATGGCCGTCCGGTAGAAATTTTTGGATTTTATTCGCCGCAGTCAGGCGAGAATGTGAGTCCGGAGAAGAACTGCTCCGGGTCGATGAGCCCGCCGCCGCTGTGTATCTCAAAATGCAGGTGCGGGCCGGTGGATAAGCCTGTGCTGCCGACATAGCCGATAGTGTCCCCCTGAGAGACGCTCTGGCCGTTGGACACGGCAATGGAGGACATATGCCCGTAAAGCGTCACATAACCGTTGCCGTGGTTTATCATGACGCAGTTGCCGTAGCCGCCTTTAACGTCTGCCCAAGAAACCGTGCCGCCGTCGGCGGCGACAATGGCCGCGCCATAGCCCGCGCCGATGTCAAGGCCGTTGTGGCTTTTCCTGTCACCGGTTATGGGGTGTATCCTGAGCCCGAAGCGGCTGGTTATATACGTGCAGGACGGGCAGGGCCAAATGAAGTTTCCATTGCCAACTGCACTTCCGCCGCCGCCACCGCCCGGATTCCGGGCCGCTTCTTCCTCGGCGCGCTGACGCTCAAGCTCAGCAACAAGCTCCGCTATTTCAGCGTTGGCCTGATCCTCGGCGGCTAAAATCGCGTCATACTCCGCCCTGCGGTTGGCAATGTCCTCTTCAAGGCTGAGGATGAGATTTGTGGCCTCCTCGATGTCCTTTTCAAGGGCCTCCTGCTCGGCGCGAAGCTCCGCCTGCTTGGCCTCAAGCTCGCTCTTTGTGGCCTCGTACTCCGCCTTCACCTGCTCGGTGTTCTCTCTTGCGGCTATGTACTCGTCCTCAAGCTCGCGGTCGCTCTCCATAATTTCGCCGATATCGTCCATCGCGGTGAGCAGCTCACCGAGGCTTGTGGTGTTGAGCACCATGGCGAGGAAGCCGTAGTTCCCGTTTTCCTCCATGGCGCGCACGCGCTCGCGGTATCTCTCAAGCTGCTGCTGCTCAAGCTCGCGGGCCTGTTCCACTTCCTTCAGCTTGTCGGCAATCATCTCATCATAAAGGGCGATTTCCTGAGCATTGAGCTGAATCTGCTGGATGGTGAACATATTGCGCTCGTCCATAGCGAGCTTACGCTCCAGAACAGTTGCATGCTCTCCCTCGAGCTGGTCAACCACCGCCTGCTTTTCCTGCCGCTGGGCGGTTATCTCGTCGCGCTGGGATTTGAGCGCGTCGATCTCGTCCTGCGTCACAGCGTGGGACGAAACCGGCGCCACAGACAGCAGCAGCGCAAAGGAAAGCACCATTGACAGGAGGGTTTTGGTTCTCTTTGTTTTCATATCTTATCCTTTTTTGTTTTAGGTAAGCGCTGGACAAACCGCCTGCGGCATCTTGCGGACAATTTGCGCCCCGACTTCGTCAGTTTTTCTTGCAATACACAAAGTATGGCGGCAAAAAACTGCCATCGCCAGAACACAAATTCTCTCTCAATCTGCTCTTGGCGATTTGTTCATTGCTTACCTTCTAAGCTTTTTCTATACTCAGCAGTTCCAATATGTAAGGCCGGAGAAGTAGGCCGCGGGGTCATTGTATGCGCCATTGATTATTACCTCAAAGTGGCAATGGACGCCGGTGGCGCGGCCGGTTTCACCCAGATAGCCGATGACCTGTCCCTGCTCGACCCAATCGCCCGTACTCACGGCCGAACCTGACATGTGCGCATAGAGGGTCTGAGTATAGTTGCCGTGGTCAATAAGCACATATATACCGTATCCGTTGTTGGAGGTGGCCTCCAATACCGTACCGCTGTCGGCTGCGACGATGTTGTTGCCGGCGTTGCCGAAGCCGTCGATATCAATGCCGCTGTGGAAGGTTCCTGCCTTGCCGGTAAAGGGGTCGATACGTTTTCCGAAGCGGCTGGTAACTCTCGTGCTGCACGGTACGGGCCAGATGAAGGAGCCAGTCCCGGTCGCGCCGCCGGGATTGAGCCCGCCGCCGTTGCCGCCATTACCACCGCCGTTGTCACCGCCGCCATTACCGCCGCCGGAGGGGTTATTGGCCGCCTCCTGGCGCTTCTGCTCGTTATACTGCTGTATCATCGCGAGGACGCTTGCGGCAGCCGCGGCTTCCTCGGCCTCGGCGGCCTCATAGACCTGAATGGCCCACTGGATATCCTCGTCCAGCTCCTCAAGCCGCGCCTGAGCTTCTTTTATGTCTTGTTCAATCTGGGCCTGCTCAATGCGCAGAGCATCCTGCTTTTCGCCGTACTCCTCGCGCACCTGCTCATACTCGGCCTTGACCTCTTCGGTCTCCTCGCGGGCGTCGGCATACTCCTTTTCAAGGCGTTTGTCGCTCTCCATGATTTCGCCCATATCGTCAATGGCGGTCAGAAGCTCGCCGAAGCTGTCCGCCCCGGCAAGAAGGGCGAGGATATTGTATCCCCCGTTCTCCTCCATGGCGCGGACGCGGGCGCGGTAGCGCAGGCGCTGGTTTTCCTCGCGGGTTCTGGCCTCCTCCAGCTCCTGAGCCTTCTGCTCGATCATCCCGTCGTACATGGCTATCTCCTGCGCCACAAGCTCAAGCTGCTCCTGCGCGGCCTGGCTCTGCACATCAAGAGCAGCCTTCTGCTCAAGGACATTGGCCTGCTCCGCCTTGAGCGCCTCAACGCGGGCCTTCGCGTCCTGCACGCGGCCGGATATTTCGTTTTTTTGATTTTGCAGATCGTCAATATCGCTCTGATTTATGGCCGAGGCCGACATGGGGATGAGACTGGCCATAAGCGTGACGACCATCAGGACAGCCAAAACCAGCGCGATTATGGCTGTCATGCGTTTTCTTTTCATAAGTAAAATTCTCCAAATAATGCGGGGTCTGTCAGACCTTAAGGTAATTTCTTATCGCGTTCACGCCGCCGAAGGCGCCGACCAGCACGCCGGTACCGAGGAAGACGATGAGCACTTCCAGCGCAACGGAGCTGAAGGGCACGACCTCAATAAAGCTGCCCGCCAGAGATGCGAGGAGCTTGCCGGTAAGAAGCTCATAGATGCCCCATTCCGCCGCGAAGGCGAGCCCGCCGCCGAGCAGGCCCAGCGCCAGACCCTCAACCACGAAGGGCAGGCGGATAAAGCCGTTGTTCGCGCCGACCATCTTCATGATGGCGATCTCCTCACGCCGGCCAAAGGTGGCAAGCTTAATGGTGTTGGACATGATGAACACCGAAACGAACACCAGAATAACTATAAGCACCAGCGACACGATGCTCACGATATTGCGCACGGTGACCATGGTGTTTGCGTATTCCAGATGAGCGTTGACCTTAGCGACGCCGGGGATGGCCTCCATCTCGGCCTTGGTCTGGGCCATGATCGCGATATCCGCGAGCTTTATGACATAGCGGTCGCGAAACACCGACTCGTCAATACCCTCGCGCAGGCTCTCATCGTACTTGCTCATGAAGTTGTCCATAGCGTCCCCGCGGGAGACAAATTCAGCGGAGCTTATATTATCAATCGCCAGAAGCTGGCTCTCGATTCCCTTTGCCTGCTCCTCGTCATACGTCTCGTCCACAAAGGCGACGATCTCGTTCTGCTGCTCAAGGTCTTTTATCAGCGCGTCGATATTAACCGACAGCAGGGACATGGTGCCCATAATGATAAGACAGGCCATAATAATCGTGACCGACGCGAAGGACATGAACCCGTGGGTCGTGATGCTGCGAAAGCCCTCGCGAATAAGATAACCGCCTCTACTCAATCTCATAGCTGTAATACCCATCCATTCCGTCGCTGATCACGTGGCCGCCATCAATGGTGATAACGCGCTTTGAAAATGCGTTGACCAGCTCCTTCTCATGAGTCACCACAAGGATGGTGGTGCCCATCTCGTTTATCTTCTCAAACAGGAGCATAAGCTCCAGGCTGCGCACCGGGTCAAGGTTGCCGGTGGGCTCGTCCGCCACTATCATGCGCGGGCTGTTGACAAGCGCGCGGGCAATGGCCACACGCTGCTGCTCGCCGCCGGAGAGCTCTCCGGGCATGCGCTTTTCGCGGCCCTCAAGACCGACAAGCTCCAGCACATAGGGCACACGGCGGCTTATCTCCTTATTGGAGGCGCCGACGACACGCATGGCGAAGGCCACATTGTCATACACCGTCATGTTCTCGATAAGGCGGTAGTCCTGGAAGATGACTCCCAGCGTCCTGCGCACCTTTGGGAGCTTGCGCCGCTTGATTTTCGCCATGTCGAAGTCATTGACGGTGATCTCGCCCGAAGTGGCGGATATCTCACCGGTGATGAGCTTCATAATGGTGGTTTTACCGGAGCCGGAGGGACCCACCAGAAAGACGAACTCGCCCTCGTTGATGCTCAGGTCGATTCCGTCAAGGGCAACTGTCCCGCTGCTCTCGTAAACCTTTGTTACGCCGTTCATACGAACCATAGAAATTTCCTCCGAATGTTTTGGGCTGGCCGGTGCACGGAGATATGCCGGCCCTCCCGTTTATTCAGTTCTTGTTCCCGTTGAGGGAATCAAGATACATCTTCACCATCATGGCAACTTTGAACACGATGGCGTGGTCAAACTCCCGCAGGTCAAGCCCGGTTATCTTCTTGATTTTCTCAAGCCTGTACACAAGCGTGTTTCTATGTACATAGAGCTTGCGGGAGGTTTCCGATACGTTAAGGTTGTTCTCAAAGAACTTGTTTATAGTCTCCAGAGTGTCCTCGTCCAGAGTCTCAATGGGGCTTTTCTTGAACACCTCGTTTAAGAACATTTCGCAAAGGGTGGTGGGCAGCTGATAGATAATGCGGCCCAGACCCAGCGTCTCATAATTGATGATGGTCTTTTCGCTTTCAAAGACCCGGCCCACCTCGATGGCGACCTGCGCCTCCTTATAGCGGTCGGCAAGCTCGCGCAGATGGCGGGCGTTGGTGCTGATGCCGATGACGCACTTGACGCCGAGCTCCTCGTGCAGGACGCTCTCAATGCTGCGCGCGGCCTTCATCACTTCCTCATGGTCATCCGGGGAGTTGAGGGCCTTGACAACGACAACGTCACTCTCGTTGATGCTCAGCACGAAATCCCGCTGCTTGTCGGGGAAGAGGCGCTGAATGACCTCAACGGCGGCAATGTCGCTGTTTTCCATCTGGCGCGCCAGAAGCACGCAGCGCGGCTCATCGGTGACAAAGTGCAGCTCTTTGGCCCGGACGTAGACATCGCCGGGCAGGATATTGTCTGAAATGATGTTCTTTACAAAGGCGGCCTTGTTGTGCTTCTCCTCGTAGCTGCTCTTGGCCTCATTGAAGGCCACCGCCGCCACGGCGCAGACAGTCCTCGCCTCGGCGTCAGACCCGTCGACAAAGGCGGCATAATCCAAGCGGGCGCTGCTGGAGGACAGCGAGCAGTAAGTCCGCGCAGCCGTTGTCACAACATGTTCCCCAGCCGGGAAGTCATATGCATGGAAGTCATCAAGCCGTGAGCCGATCATCGCAAGCTCACTGCTGGCTACAACAAAGCCCTGTTCATCAACGACGCCGACCGTCCTGTCAATGGCGTCCTTCATCTGAATTATCACATTCTGGAATATTCTGCTGGACATAGCTCATCCTCCCAAACTGTGCGGATATGGCTTCTCCCGTTTCCATTGCGGTTTATGTTAAAATATGGCAAAATGCCGTATCAAAACCGCAACCCCGCATTTTTCTTTTTACATAATAACCCCATTTTATGTGATTTTCAATAGAAACCGGCAAGAAAATTTGTGAACTTTTTTGTAATCGTATATCATTCGTGCAAAAATCCGCCAAAATCGCCGGGATTTTTTGACTATTTTTCCGCCTTTTTGTTTTTGAACACTATGCACAAATCATTTTCATCAAGCTCGCGGATTTTTCCCGGTGCGGAATCCTCCTCCAAAGTGAGCCCGCCCACTGTCAGGCGGCGCAGCTCAAGCACCGGCGCGCCCCTTGAGGCGAGCATCCGGCGCACCTGATGGTACTTCCCCTCGCGCACGGTTACATAACATTCATCCCTGCTCAAAAGCTCCAGCCTCGCGGGCAGGCAGCGCGTCCCGTCCCTGAGAGTAAGCCCCTCGGCAAAGGCTTCCGCGTCTTTCTGCCCAAGCTCTCCCTCCACCCTTGCATAATACATTTTTTCTACACAAAATTTTGGCGAAATGACCCGATGGGCAAAATCCCCGTCGTCCGTCAGCAGCAAAAGGCCGCTGGTGTCCTTGTCAAGCCGCCCCACCGGGAAAAGGCCCATGCGCCGCAGCCGCTCTGGCAGCAGGTCAAGCACGGTCTTCTGCTTCCCATCCCGCGTCGCGGTGAGCACGCCCGTGGGCTTGTCTATCATATAGTAGTGAAAGCGGCTGTATTGAACCTGCTCCCCGTCGAGGCAGATGCGGTCCGTTTCCGGCTCCACCTGCGTTTCCGGGCGCACGGCGGCGCTGCCGTTGAGCGTGACCCGGCCGCTTTTTATCAGCTTTTTCAGTTCCTTGCGGGAGCCCAGCCCCGCGTCGTTGAGCAGCTTGTCCAGCCTCATTTTTCACCCCGTACCAAAGGAAAAATATTGCAAATTGGTTACATTATAGCATACTTTTACCGCTTTGTGAATACCCTAATACAAATCAGCAAAAAAGGGGTATTGCAATAATGGCTGTCGGGGGCAAATTGACAAAGAAGCGGGCGCTGCTGTGGGTCGTTCTGAGCGCCGCGGTTATAGTGGGGCTCATAGCCCTGCGTTGGTACGCCGGGCGGGATAATCTCTCCACGCTTGAAGGGCGGCTCAGGTTCATCTCCTCGCTCGGCTGGGAGGCGGACGCAGCGAGCGAGACGCATCAGGGTGTGCTCATCCCGGATACTCTCGACGGCGTAATGGCTGAATACAACACCATGCAGCTTGAGCAGGGCTATGATTTGAACCGGCATCTGGGCGAGCGCTGCGAGCAGTACAGCTATGTTCTGACCAACTATCCCGATAGCGCAACGGTTTACATAACTTTATATGTTCAGGGCCGCACACTCATCGCCGGGGATATACACACCGCCTCGATAAACGGCTTCATGCACGGGATAGAGCGCAGATAACTAAAAGCGAGGCTACAATAAGCCTCGCCTTTGCTTATCCAATCTCGGCAATTATCGGCTCGCCGTCCGTGCGCAGCATGCCCTCGTAAATTTCAACGATTGCGCCGTCTATCTCATTGCGGTAAATGCCGTCGGGCGCACAGACATTCACGAGAGCGCTCTCTCCCCTCAGGCTGAAAATGCCGAGCATCCGCCGCCCGCCCCTGCTGTGCTCCGCGAGCAGGACATCCCGCGGCATTGCCTTCACCTCGTATCCGCTGTCAGTAAAGAGCGGGTCTTTTTTGATCTCATACAGCCGCCTGAGCAGCGGTGAAATGTCCTTCCCCGTCCAGTTTACAATGTCTTTCTCAAAGAGGCTGGGCCTGTGCGCGTCCTCCCGCTCCTGCCCGGCGTAGAGCAGGGTCATCCCCTTCTGGAAGTACAAAAACGCCGTCCAGTTTCTCAGGCTCCGCTCATCGCCTGTCATCAGCTTTGCCCGCGCTCTATCGTGGTTCTCCAAAAAGCGGAGCTTGACGAAGTTCTCCGGGTATATGCTCTCCTGCCGGTTGATGGCGGCGGCGTACTCGCTCAGCGGTATTTTCCCGGTCAGATAGTCCTTATAATATGTAAAAATGTCATACTCATAGGACACATCAAAGGCCTGGAAAATCTCGCTGTCGGACAGGCACGGCACGCCGCGCGCTCTGTTCCAGGCGACAAACTCCGGCTCGGTCGATTCGCTCAGCCACAGGCAGCCGGGGCGCACCGCCTCGACCTCCCGCCGTGCGCGCAGCCAGAACTCCAGCGGGATAAGCGGCGCCACGTCGCAGCGAAAGCCGTCGACTATCCCCGCCCACATTTTGAGCGTCTCTATCTGATAGTCCCACAGGCCGGGGTTTGAGTAATCAAGGTCGATAACGTCCGTCCAATCGCCTATCCTGTTGCCGAAGCTGCCGTCCGGCTTGTGGTAAAACCACTCCGGGTGGTGCTCCGCCATCCACGAATCGGGCGAGGTGTGATTATACACCACGTCTATAATGCAGCGCATACCCAGCGCGTGGATAGCATCCACCAGCGCCTTGAAATCGTCCATCGTCCCCAGCGCGGGGTCTATCGCGCGGTAATCTCTGATAGCATAGGGGCTGCCAAGCGTCCCCTTGCGTGCCTTCTCCCCGATGGGATGGATCGGCATGAGCCAGATAATGTCAACGCCGAGGGCCTTGATGCGCTCAAGCTCATTCTGCACCTGCCGGAATGTCCCCTCCTCGCTGAAATTGCGCACAAAAACGGAATACATCACCATATTCCGATAGGTTTTTGAAGTGTTGACCGCCATGTTCTCTCTCCTCTCAGGCGATTTAGTATCAGAAGTATAGCACAAATCGGCGCGTTTTGTACACGGTAATTTTCGTTTTTGTTTTCCGGCATATGTCAAAAGCATTCTTGACATATGCCAGAAATAGTGATACGCTGTTCACAGATAACAGAGAAGGGATGAGGTGGATGCCGAGACGGAAGAAGTGCAGAAAGGTCTGCCAGATGCCGCCTGTTCAGGAGTTTCGCCCGGTAGGGGCTGCGCCCGGCGGGCTTGTGGTTCTGTCGGTCGATGAATATGAGGCCATTCGCCTTATCGACGGGCAGGGCTTCTCTCAGGAGGAGTGCAGCAGCTACATGCAGGTGGCGCGAACCACCGTGCAGCTTATTTACAACTCCGCCCGGAAAAAGCTGGCCGACGCGCTGGTGGAGGGGCTAACCATCCGTATTGAGGGTGGAGATTACCGCCTTTGCGACGGGTCGGAGGAATACTGCGGCTGCGGCGGCTGCTGGAAGCATCGCCGCTGTCAGACGCTGAAAAATGAGGAGGAAAAGCATATGCGTATCGCGATACCCCTGGATGAAAACAAGCAGGACGTGTGCATTGTCCTTGCGCGCGCCCCGTATTTCCTGTTTCAGGACGAAGATGGTGAGAGCATCGTCCCAAACCCTGCGGCTCAGGCTGAGGGCGGCGCTGGGATGCAGGCCGCGCAGTTTTTGCTGGATAGCGGCGTCACCGCGCTTATAACCGTCCGCTGTGGGCAGAACGCCGCCGATGTGTTCACCGCCGCGGGCATCAAGATTTATAAATCCGTCAACAAGACCGCGACAGCGGAGCTGGCCGCCTTTGCCGATGGCAAGCTCGAGGAGCTGACGCATTTCCACGGCGGCTACCACGGTGTGCAATGAGGATAGCGGTTTTAAGCGGCAAGGGCGGCGCGGGTAAGACCTTTGTCGCGGTAAATCTGGCGGCGGCTGCTGGCAGCGCGGTGTATATCGACTGCGATGTGGAAGAGCCGAATGGCCGCCTGTTTTTAAAGCCCGAGCAGGTGCGCCGCAGCCCGGTCTGCACTACCCTGCCGGAGTTTGACGCGGCGAAATGCACAGGGTGCAAAAAATGCGTGGACTTCTGCCGCTTCCACGCGCTGATTTATATTAAGGAAAAGCCCATGCTCTTTTCCGAGGTGTGCCACAGCTGCGGCGGCTGTATGCTCGTCTGCCCCGAGGGTGCGATAAGCGAAGCGCCGAAGCGAATCGGCACGCTTGAAGAGGGGCGGCATGGCGATGTAAAGGTCGTGACGGGCATCCTCGACCCGGGCGAGGCGACAGGCGTGCCGCTTATCCGGCAGGCGCTGAGCCGTGCCGAGGGGCTGAGTGTTATCGACTGCCCGCCGGGCAGCGCGTGCAGCGTGATGGAGAGCATCATGGACGCGGATTACTGCCTGCTGGTGGCAGAGCCCACAGCCTTCGGCTTTCACAATTTTCAGATGGTGCATGAGCTGGCGGCGCTGCTGGGCAAGCCCTGCGGCGTGGTTGTAAACAAGCAGGCCGGGGAATATGCCCCGCTGGAGGAGTATTGCCAGGCGAATGGGCTGCCGATTTTGGAGCGCTTTGACTATGACCCGGCGCTGGGCGCCCTGCTGGCGGACAACCTCATCGCCGCTGCGCAGCTGCCCGAGTATCGCTCACGCTTTGAGGCGCTGCTGGGGAAGATTGGAGGCCGTCAATGAAAAAACTGCTTCTTTTGAGCGGCAAGGGCGGCACCGGAAAAACCACGCTCTCCGCCGCGCTTATCGACCTCTTCCACGCGCGCGCCATTGCCGACTGCGATGTGGACGCGCCGAACCTCCATCTTGTCACGCGGCAGAGCGCCGCGCCCGAGCTGAGCGATTTCTTCGGCGGCGACAAGGCCGCGGTGGACACGCAGAAATGCGTCGGCTGCGGCGCGTGTGAGGAGCATTGCCGCTTTAACGCAATCAGCGTCAGGGATGGCAAGGCCGCCGTCAATGAATACGCCTGCGAGGGCTGCGGTGTCTGCGCCCATGTCTGTCCCTCCGAGGCGCTCAGCCTCAACAAGGACCTGGCGGGCACTCGCGCGCTCTATTCTGCTGAGAATGTTTTTTCCACCGCGACCTTGAAAATGGGGCGCGGCAACTCCGGAAAATTGGTAACTGATGTTAAGCTCGCCATGCTCAAGGCGGCGCCCGAGTGTGAGCTTGCCATTGTTGACGGCTCGCCCGGCATCGGCTGCCCGGTCATCGCCTCGGTCAGCGGGATGGATCTTGTCCTCATCGTTGCGGAGCCGAGCGGCAGCGGCGTGAGCGATCTCAAGCGCCTTGTAAAGACCGCCGAGAGCTTCCAGACCCGTCTTGCCGTCTGCGTCAACAAGTACGATGTCAGCCCCAGGCATGCGGCTGAAATTGAGGACTTCTGCCGCGAGGCGGGGATACTCTTTGTGGGCAAAATCCCCTTTGACCCGGCAGCCGCCAGGGCCGCAAACGAGGGGCGCTCCATTGCAGAGCTTGACTGCCCCGCCGCAAGTGCCGTGCGCGAGATATACAACCGGCTCAGAAAAGCGCTGGAGCTTTCTTGATTTCTAAAAATTTTAATATAAAAAGGAGAACACATTATGAAAATCGCAGTTTCCTGCAATGGTAATCAGATTTGGGCGCACTTTGGCCACTGTGAAAACTTCATGGTCTATGAGACCGAGAACGGGCAGATTCTCTCCGAGCAGTCCGTCCCCAACCCCGGTCATCGCCCCGGCTTCCTGCCGAACTTTCTGGCAGATATGGGCGTGAAGGTCATCATCTCCGGCGGCATGGGCGGCGGCGCTGTTGACATCTTCAACGAGCGCGATGTTGAGGTCATTCTCGGCGCGCAGGGCGATGCCAGGGCCGCTGTTGATGCGTATCTTCGCGGCGAGCTCGAGTCCACCGGCTCTGTCTGCCACGAGCATGAGCACGCCGACGAGTGCGGGCATCATTGAGAATATTTGAATTTAACAACAACTGCCAGGTCGAATGACTTGGCAGTTGTTGTTTTAAAATTGCATTACCCGCCAGAGCAAAATATGACGTCATGGTACGAACCCCAGTAGGATGACTTGAATGAAATATCGCCGACGCGATATGAAATAATCCTTGCGGATTATGAAATAAAATTCGTTCCTCATATGCTAAGCATATTTCACATTCGCGCAGCAAATATTTCATAGCGCAGCTATTTCACTCGTTCCGAAGGAACGAATTTCATTGAAAAAAGCACGCCAAAGGCGTGTGCGCCGGAGTGTTAAACAAGTGAACATTCGGTTGACACCTACAAGCGGCAAAAAAGCAGCAGCCACATGGAATTATTCCGTGTGGCCGCTGTTTTTTGCTTTTCGTTCTGGACTTTTTCGTTTTTCTCTGGCTTGCTTGTTGTAACAAACGCAAGGAGGAAAACACAATGACAATCGAAAAAGCGAACAAGGACTTCAGCCAGCTCATTGAGCAGAACGGCTTCACCAACACCGGCGCCAAGACTCCTACCGGCTGTGAGGTATACAGCCGCGAATGGAACCGCAAGGTGCAGGTAGCGTGGTACGATGAGAGCACCGACACACTCGCAATCAAAATCTGGATCAGCTATGGCATCCCTATGGTGTGGGTGATCCGTAACGGACGGATCGAGGATCGTATCAGGGACTACAACAGCCCGAAACGGGCTATGAACGCCATCGCAGAGATAGTAAGATGTGCAGGATTTGAAATGTAAAGCAATCAAAAAATGACCAATGCCAGATGGAATTACGGCATTGGTCTTTTTTATTTGAATGACAGCTATTTTTTCTATTGACATTATAATATTTTATAGTAAACTGAAATTATCTTTTAGTGTAATTCATTATAAAATATTATAACGAAAGGTGGTGCATTGATGTCAAACAGCATCTCAGACATTTTTAAAACAGATGAATATAAATTGCTTTTTTGGCTATCAGAGCACCAATCTAAAACACGAGATGGCCCGGTAATCAAATTTTCACAAGCCGAATTAGCTGCTGAGCTCCAGCACAGTCCTGCATCGGTCAACAAATGGATGCAGGCGTTATGCAAGGCGGGCTGTATCCAGATCAAAAAAGGAGGCAGCTACCTTATGACGAACAAAGGCAAGAAAACAATCGACACGATGAAAAAAATCGAAACTATACTGGCTGATGGTCAGTGATTGCAAAGGAGAATAAACACATGGCTTCGACAGAACAGAAAATTATTGTTATACCGGAAGGTAAAATTTGCGACTACATTGACCAGAAGTTTCGTAATGACACCCCGGAGGAATATGTTCGCCAGACGATAGAAAAACGGCTGGTAAACGAGCATAAATATCTCCCCAGCCAGATTAAAATTGAGTTCACTTTACAGGTGGGCTCCAATAAGCCCCGGGCTGACATCGTGATTTGGGATAAGGATGCTGCCGAGCAGACACAGGGAACGATTAAGCTGATTATCGAATGCAAGAAAGAGACCGTCGATGCTCGCAATGCAAAAGACGGTATTGCACAGCTCCAGTCCTATATGTCTGTTTGCCCGAATTGCGAGTGGGGCATGTGGACGAATAGTATTCAAAAATATGTATTCCGTAAAATGGTAGACGAGGCGGGAAATATCACATTTATGGAATACAACGACATCCCCTCCGCTGACGGTAACCTTGATGACGTTAACCGTCCCACAAGAACCAGCCTTAAAAACGCCTATGATGATAACCTTCTTTTCGTTTTCAAAACCTGCCATAACCATATCTATGTGAATGACGGTTTACAAAAGCAGCCTGCATTTTTCGAGCTGCTGAAAGTCATATTCTGCAAAATTGAGGACGAACGCAACATACCTAAGCCGCTGGAGTTCTATACCACTTCCGACGAACGCTCTAACCCTGATGGCCAGCTCACGGTAAAGAAGCGCATATCCAAGATTTTTGACCGTGTAAAAGCCCGTCACGGTAAAATCTTCGATGCAAATGATGAGATTAAACTGAGCCCTCGCAGCCTTGCATATATCGTCAGCGAATTGCAGCGTTATAGTCTGCTGAACACGAACATTGACATCAAGGGCAAAGCATACGAGGAAATCGTTGGAGCGAACCTCCGTGGTGACCGTGGCGAATTCTTCACACCCCGCAATGTCATGAAAATGGTCGTTGAGATGGTCAATCCGCAGACGGATGAGCGTGTCCTTGATAGCTCCTGCGGAACCGGCGGCTTCATCGTAACTGCCATGACGCATGCCATAGATCAACTGGAACAGCAGTATTCAGAAGCCCTCGGCGTAAAGCGTGAGGATTGGGACGACAATACCGTCCGCGCTTTCCGGGATAAAATATCCGAGATGGCTTCATCCAACTATTTTGGATTTGACATTAACCCCGATCTGGTCAAGGCCACAAAAATGAACATGGTCATGAACAATGACGGCAGCGGAAACATTCTTCAAGCCAATTCCCTTCTGCCGCCGCATGAATGGACGGATGAATTCAGAACCCGTCTTGCCGATGCACTTGGAATCAACAAATCCGATCTGCGCAATCATAATTCCATTGCATACTTTGACGTGATTGTTACGAATCCGCCGTTTGGCAGCAAAATTCCCATTAAAGATAAGAACATCCTTGAGCAGTTTGCATTGGCTCATATTTGGGAATGTGATAAGAAAACCGGTGTATGGAAGATGACAGATCGCCTGCAGTCCTCCGTCCCGCCGGAAATCCTCTTTATAGAGAGATGTACTCAGCTTCTTGTTCCCGGCGGGCGCATGGGTATCGTCCTGCCTGATTCTATCCTCGGTTCACCGGGGCTTGGATATATCAGAGAGTGGATGATCGCTAATCACCGCATCGTGGCAAGCATCGACCTTCACGTGGATACCTTCCAGCCCCGCAACGGCACACAGACTTCTGTGCTCATTCTCCAGAAGAAAACGCAGGCGCAGAAGGATGCAGAGGAAAAGAGCGGGACCATGGCCGACTACAACATTTTCATGGCTATGGTTGAGAAGGTCGGTCACGACAAACGTGGGAATCCGATATTCAAACGTGACAAGGAAGGAAATGAAATCCTTGTGCCGGACACCAACAGTGTGCTGGTTCTCGGGGAAACCGGAGACGGTGACAGGACAGTTTCTCAGCAGCAGAAGGTCAAAGTGGAAGATGATCAGACGCCGGATGTGCCTGCCATTTTCGCAGAGTGGAAGCAACAGGAGGGATTAGGATGGTAAATTCGAACTTAGCGCGAGCCGTTGATCCCGCTCCCATTATGG
Organism: uncultured Eubacteriales bacterium; assembly: GCA_900549545.1. Taxonomy (GTDB): domain Bacteria; phylum Bacillota; class Clostridia; order Oscillospirales; family Oscillospiraceae; genus Limivicinus. Next base: position 12,409 of record URPA01000016.1, on the reverse strand, counting down.
AGATCGAGGTAAATGAACAGCCAGTAAAATGGTGTTCCGTATCACTTTCCGATGTGGTGTCAAGAGGAAAGAGGCTGGAAGCCAGCGTGTATGATGTTGAGGCAAAACAGGCGAGATCCCTTATCTATAACGGAAAACATCCGGTCGCAACAGTGGGTGGAAAAGATGGGCTTACGACCTCCTATGTTTGTGGCAGGTTTAAGCGCGTGTGGGTAGAAAAATCTGACATGCCAATATTTCAGCCCTCGACGATCGTTGATATAAAGCCCACACCGGACGGTTATATTTCAAAGCGCACACATACGAACATTGATGCTCTCCGAGTGCACAAAGGTCAGATACTAATGACTTGCTCCGGTACGATCGGAAAAGTATCCTTTGTGTCAGACACCCTTGACGGCAAAATATTCAGCCACGATTTGTTACGAATAAACTGTATTCGACCGGAAGACGCAGGATACATTTATGCGTATCTCAAGAGCGCAGTTGGCAACAAAATCCTGCTTACCAATAGTTATGGTGCCGTTATTACGCATATTGAACCAGAACATTTATCGTCCGTCCCGATTCCCAATGCTCCAGCCGTAATAAAAAGCAGAATAAATGACTTGATCATCCGCTCCTATGGGCTGCGCGACGAATCGAATGAGCTGATCGACAGAGCAACAGAGCTGCTGAAAGAAGCCCTGTGTCTACCTGATGTCAGCGAATTTGATGTTGATTACTATAAGAAATCTGCGCCGGTGGATACGTTCAGCGTAAAACTGAGCAATATGGCAGGCCGCTTGGATGCTTCGTATCATGTCCCTATTGTTGATGCTATTACGGCGCACCTACGGAAATATGCGGAAGAAGTTACCACCGTGGGAGATAAGCGGATTAGCAAAGAGGTTATTCTCCCCATGAGATTTAAGCGGGTATATGTTGATGAAGGACATGGCCGCGTGCTGTTTGGAGGGAAGCAGCTCTATGAACTTGATCCGTCTGGAAAGAAATATTTATCCGTTGCAAAGCACGAAAAACTTTTCAATAAACTGGAAATATCGCAAAATACAACTTTAATCACCCGTAGTGGTACTATCGGTAAGGTTGCCCTCGTTCCAAAGCATTGGGAACACTGGATTCCTTCCGACCACATTATTCGTGTTGTCCCTGCCAACAACGACATTGCTGGATATCTTAATATTTTCTTGGCATCGGATTACGGATACCAACTGATTACGCGGTTTACCTATGGTTCCGTAGTTGACGAGATAGACGACACACATGTAAGCAATATCCCTGTTCCGCTTTTGAAGGATAAGGATGTACAGAAGCAGATCAATGATCTGGCACTGGAAGCGAGCCAGAAACGCTATGAAGCATACACGCTGGAGCAGCAGGCCCTTCGCATCATGGATGAGGAAGTAATTTATGCGAAGTGAGGTGAATTAGGGTGCCGGGATATAAAGATTGGATAGATGCCATAGACATGCCGATCTTCAAATAGCACTTGCGCGCACCCACAAAGGCGTGCTTTTTTCTGGTATGCTTTACACTAAAGATGCAGCCAACTAAAACCAAACCGCAGCCCAGCGCAGCGGGTGCGGTTTGGAAAGGAGGAGCAAGGGAGCGGGTGGATGGCGTTCTTTTTTGCCAAAACAAAAGAACGCCGGAACAAAGCGGACTTTGCTCCGACGCGGTATGCCCGACAAGATTCGAACTTGCGACCTGACTCGACGCTTCGCGTCGGTCAGCCTCCGGCGGATTGTACGTGCTTCGCACCTGAAGGTCGCAAGTTCTTTCCTCCCAAACTTGCCAAAAGAGACACCGCCACTTTGGGCGGTGTCCCTTTTGGTATGCCCGACAAGATTCGAACTTGCGACCTTCAGAGTCGGAGTCTGACACTCTATCCAGCTGAGCTACGGGCACATATTTACATTGCGGTCTTTTTTTGGTATAATGTTTCAAAATAAGGCCACGCGATATTATAGCAAAGTCCGGGTGACTTGTAAAGTGTGGTTTTGATTTTTCTCAAAAAATGCAAATCGGAGTGATGAACATGAAAACTCTCACGCTTGGCAAAACCGGCCTTGTGGTCACGAAGCCCGCCATGGGCTGCCTGCCCGTGCAGCGCTGTGAAAAGAAGGACGCCGTGAAGCTGCTGCGCGCGGCATACGAGGGCGGCATCAACTACTTTGACACGGCCAACGCCTATACCGACAGCGAGGAGAAAATCGGCCTTGCGCTGGCCGATGTGCGCGACAGGATAATCATCTCCACCAAGAGCGCCGCGAAGGACAAGGCTGGGGTCATCGCCCACATTGAAAACAGCCTGCGCATGATGAAAACCGATTATATCGACCTCTTCCAGTTTCATCAGGTGCCCGCCGTGCCGGATAAGGAGGACCCCAACGGCCCCTATGCCGGTGCTCTGGAGGCCAAGGAGCGCGGGCTTATCGGCCATATCGGCATCACGAGCCACCGCATTGACGTGGCCGAGGCCTGCATAGCCGACGGCAGCTTCGAGACGATACAGTTCCCGTTCAGCTACATATCCTCCGAGCGCGACTTGGCGCTGGCCGAGAAGTGCAAGGCGGCGGGGCTTGGCTTTATCGCTATGAAGGGCCTTGCCGGCGGCATCCTCAGCAACGCCCGCGCCTGCGCCGCGTTTATGAACATGTACGATAACGTCGCCCCCATCTGGGGCATACAGAGCATGGAGGAGCTGGAGCAGTGGCTCAAGCTTTCCGAGGAGGAGCCGCAGATGGACGCGGAGCTTGACGCGTTCATCAAAAAAGAGCGGCAGGAGCTCTCCGGCAGCTTTTGCCGCAGCTGCGGGTACTGCATGCCATGTCCGATGGGCATCGAGATACGCAACTGCGCGCGCATGAATATGCTACTGCGCCGCTCCCCATGGCAGCAGTACATGACCGATGAGTGGCGGGCAAAAATGGAAAAGATAAACGACTGCATCGGCTGCCGCTCATGCAGCAGCAAATGTCCCTATGAGCTGGACACGCCAAACCTTCTCAAGTACATGCTCAAGGATTACAGAGAGTTTTATGAGGCCCACAAAAATGAACTTTAAAAGCCACAGACTTATACGCCGCGCGGCGGCGCTTGCGCTGTGCCTGGGGATGCTTCTGGCGCTCACCGCCTGCGGCGAGGGTACCCAGGTGCAAAAGCAGCTTTTCGCCATGGACACCACCATGACCCTGACCGCCTACGGCAAGAACGCTGAGGCCGGGCTTGACGCGGCGGCCTCTGTCATAAACGCCATGGACACGGGCCTTGACCCGGAAAACCCGAGCAGCACCATCTACGCCATAAACCACGCCGAGGGCGCGAACACCGCCGTCTCCGGTCAGGTTGCCAGCATGCTCGGCACGGCGCAGCTCGTCTACCAGCGCTCCGGCGGCGCGCTCGACCCGAGCATTTACCCGCTTATAAAGCTCTGGGGCTTTATTGACGGGAAATACTATGTCCCCACCGCTGAGGAGATAAGCGCGGCGCTCGCCCTGCGCTGCTTCGATAAGCTGACCATCAACAGCTTCCCCAGCTCCGGCGGGTACTCTGTATCCATCCCCGCGGGGGGTGAGCTCGGCCTTGGCGCGGTTGCCAAGGGCAGCGCCTCCGCCGCAGCGGTTGACGCTATGCGGCAGGCCGGGGTCAAGAGCGGCATCGTCTCGCTTGGCGGCAATGTGCAGACTCTTGGCCTCAAGCCCGACGGGACGAACTGGACGGTCGCCGTGCAGGATCCGAATTACCCCGAGAGCTTTTTGGGGGTTCTGAGCGTGGGTGAGACGGCGGTCATCACCAGCGGCTCATATCAGCGCAGCTTTGAGGATATGCGCGGGCACAGCTATCACCACATTCTCAATCCCGCGACCGGCTCCCCCACGGCAAACAGCCTCGTCTCCGTCACCATCATCTGCACTGACGGCACCATGGCCGACTGCCTTTCAACGGCGATGTTCGTGCTGGGCGAAAACAAGGCGCTTGAATACTGGCGCACCTATGGCGGCTTTGAGATGATAATGGTCACAAGCGAAAACGAGGTCATCTGTACCAAGGGGCTTATAGAAAAATTCACTCTCTCCAACGACAGCTATACGCTCAGCTTCTCCGAATGATGGGCGATATTAACGCGAATATCCGTGGTCTGAGAGGGATAGGGGATAAAAAGGCGCAGGCGTTTAATAAGCTGGGCGTCTTTTCCCTGTTTGACCTGCTTTCGTATTTTCCACGGAGATATGAGGACAGAAGCCATCTGAGCCACATTGCCCTGACCCTTGATGGGGAGAGCGTGTGCGTGTGCGCACTGGTGGCGGACACGCCGCGCCTTAGCCGCATCCGCCGGGGGCTTGATATTGTGCGCTTTCGCGCGGTGGATGGCAGCGGCGCGGTGGATATAAGCTACTTTAATCAGTCCTATATGAAGGACAAGTTCCGCCGTGGCGAGAGCTATTATTTCTATGGCAAGATGCAGGTCAGCGGCAATCACCGGAGCATGACAAACCCCATCGCTGAGCCTGAGGACGGCCCCCGCCGGGTCACAGGGAAGATCGTCCCGGTGTACAAGCTCAGCGCGGGCCTCTCCGCGAAGGACATCAGCGGCGCCGTTGAGCAGGCGCTGGGGCAGTGTCTCGGCAGTCTCCCGGAGCTGCTGCCCGCAAGCCTGCGGGATAAGCTCCGCCTCGCTCCGGTCGATTTTGCCTATAAGAACATCCACTTCCCCGCCGATGAAAAATCGCTGGACGCCGCGCGGCGGCGGCTGGTGTTTGAGGAGCTTTTTGTCCTCGCCTGTGCTCTGGGCCGTATGCGCGGCCAGCGCGGTCGCTCCGGCGGGATAGCCATGCCCGAGGGCAAAATTGAGGAATTCTGGCGGGCCATGCCCTTTTCCCCCACCGGGGCGCAGCGGCGCTGCGTCAATGAGGCGCTGGAGGATATGCGCTCCGGGGCGGAGATGAACCGCCTTGTGCAGGGAGACGTCGGCAGCGGCAAGACCCTTGTCGCCGCGGCGCTGGTGTGGTACGCCTTCAAAAACGGGCGCAGCAGCGCCTTCATGGCGCCGACTGAGATTCTGGCCGAGCAGCATTTTGAAACGCTGACGAAGCTGCTCTCCCCTCTCGGCCTGCGCATCGTCCGGCTGACCGGCGCAATGACGGCGGCTGAAAAGCGCAAGACAAAGGAGCTTCTTGCGCTGGGCGAATTTGACCTTGTCGTCGGCACGCACGCCATACTCAGCGAGGGCGTAGAGCTAAAGCGCCTCGGCCTTGTAGTGACGGATGAGCAGCACCGCTTCGGCGTCGAGCAGCGCTCCCGGCTTGTCTCAAAGGGCGAAAAGCCCCATGTGCTCGTTATGTCCGCAACGCCCATCCCGCGCACTCTTGCGCTGATAATCTACGGGGAGCTGGATGTCTCGATAATTGACGAGCTGCCCCCCGGCCGGCAGAAGGTGGACACCTTTGCCGTGGACGAGAGCTACCGCGCGCGGCTCAACGGCTTCATCCGCAAGCAGGTCGAGCAGGGGCGGCAGGTGTTTATCGTCTGCCCGATGGTCGAGGAGAATGAGGAGCTGCCGCAAAAGCTCAAGTCCGCCGAGGAGCACGCCAGGGAGCTTGCCGGTGTGTTCCCGGATTTAAGCGTCGGCTGCATCCACGGGCGGCTCAAGTCCAAGGATAAGGACGCGGTGATGGCCGCCTTTGTCCATGGGGATATCGATATTTTAGTCTCCACCACGGTCATTGAGGTCGGCGTCGATGTGCCGAATGCGTCGCTCATCGTGGTCGAAAACGCCGAGCGCTTCGGCCTGAGCCAGCTTCACCAGCTGCGCGGGCGCGTCGGGCGCGGGCAGCACAAGAGCTACTGTGTCCTCGTCTCCGACAGTGACGGGGAGGACGTGCGCCGCAGGCTCAAGATAATGACCCGCACCAACGACGGCTTCAGGATTTCTGAGGAGGATCTGCGCCTGCGCGGGCCGGGGGACTTTTTCGGCTCCCGGCAGCACGGCTTGCCGGAGCTGCATATGGCGGAGCTTGGCGCCGATGCCCAGCTCATGCAGCAGGCGCAGGACGAGGCAAACGCCCTCCTTGCCGCCGACCCCGAGCTTGAAAACCACCCCGCCCTGCGTGAGCGCGTGGAGCTGCTGTTTAGCAAAAACGCGCAGGGATTTAACTGAATTTATATGCACAACATCCCCCGCTTTCTCAAAGGAAGGCGGGGGATGTTAGACTATATATAGGCTCTGCCTTTGTCTACAAAATATTATAGTCTGCACATTATAACCATCAGCACGCCGCTTTTGAAGCTGAGCCGCGCCGTGTCCGCGCGCCACTCGTTGCTGACGCCGATGGGGAAAGCGTTTGTGACAATCGCGTTATCAAGCGGGTACTTCACACCGGAGATGCACACGCCGGTGCACTCGTCGGTCGCTGCAATGAGCGACAGGGAAAAGCCCTCACGCCTGTCAATTGTGAGCTCACACGGCGGCAGCACCATAATCCCGGTATCCTCATCCCGAATCGTGACGGGCACTCCCCGCTTCGCCGCGAAAACGGCAGATTGGAGGTTCCCCAGCAGATGATCAAGCCGCCCGCCGAGCGCGCAGAGGAGGTTTATATGCTCCGCGCCGGCATCCAGCGCGTGGCGCACGGCAATCATGGTGTCCGTGTCGTCCTTCTCCTTGCGAAAGCGCTCCATCGGGACGCCCTCCACGGGAGAGACGGAGCAGGAGTCAAAATCCCCGATGACAAGCTCCGGCTCGATGCCGCAGCGCAGGGCATATTCATAGCCCTTGTCGCAGGCAATGATATGCTCCGCCTCGGGCAGGTGCGGGATGGGGGCAAAGTCGCCCCCGGTTATTATGGTATAGCTGTTTTCCAATTCAATCACCGATCAAGTCATAATTTTGCTCTGTTTTTTCGCCTTTTCAAGGATATCGTTGAGGAGCTTCGCCGGGCGGTAGATGAGCGCCGCAACCGGGAAGGTGCCAAGAGTGATGCCCACAAGCACGAGAATATTGTGCAGGTAATAGCCCTGATACAGGCCGCTGACAGCCTCACGCATGGCGTTCATGCCGAACTTGAAGGGCATGTAGGGGTAGATATAGCCAAACACCTTTGGCAGAACCTCCACCGGGAAGGTGCCGCCCGCTCCGGCTACCTGCACGAGCATCACGATGACGGACACCGCGAGCCCCGCCGCGCCGAGAGTGTACACCAGCATGTAGTTGATGGTGACAAAGCATATGCCCGCCACGACCGAGGCCAGCACGAACAGCCCCGGATGGGCGCAGACGATATCCACATACAGCACATCGCCCAGCGAGACGATGAGCGCCTGTGCAACACCCACGAACAGAAACACCGCGTACCGGCCCAGATAGTGCTGCACAACGTTCATGTTCTTTGGCTCGTCGCCGCGGACTCTGTGCGTCTTGAGCAGCACCGCGCAGAACAGTGCGCCCACCCACTGGGCAAGCATCGTGTAAAACGCGGCCATCTGGGAGCCGTAATGCTGCTCGGCGGGAAACATTATCTTATCCTCCACCTTTATCGGGGAGGCGACATGGCTGTCAAGCACATCCTCGCCCTCGCGCAGGATGTCAATAACCTCGGCAAGGAACTTGCTCTCAGAGAGCGCCTCAAGGAAATCCGCCAGCTCTGTCAGCTTCTCGCGGGCCTCGTTTACGCTGTCAAGGGTCTGATACAGGCCGGAGTTGAGCGTTCCCAGCGCCGTGGAAAGATTATACAGCGTCGCCCCTGCATTGTACACCTTTATCTGCAAACCATCAAGCAGCTGGCTGAGATTTTGCATTGAGGCGTTTATCCGGTCAAAGTTATCCTGTATCGTGGGCAGGGACACAATATTGCTGGCCTCCGCCGCGCGAAGGATCGAGTCGTCCACCTCGGCGGCCTTATCCGCCGCCTGCTGCATCTTTACCTGAGCCTCCGCCCACTGGTCGGGGTCGTTTGGGTCAATGGGCGCCAGCTCCCCGGTCATCTGCGAGAGCTCGCCTATCTGAGCGGCGGCAGTCTCCAGCTCGTTGGAGACAGAGGTATAGCCCAGGGCGCTGTTGAGCTCGGCGGCGGTCTGGGTCTGGCTTTGCAGGTTATTCAGCTCTGTCTGCGTCTGGGCGGAGTTTTCCACGAATTTGTTGTACTCCTCCGGGCTCTGGGCAGCTGTCCGGTAATTTCTGGCAATAAGCTGGGTATTCTGCCGCGTCAGGCCCAGATCCTGCTTTATCTGCTCCTGAATATCATGGATGGATGTCCCCATCTGGGCGAGATTTTCACCCACGCCGCTGACTAAATCACCGGAGAGGCCCATGGAGTCGGACATGTTGATGACAAGGGAGCTGGAGGCGAGCATCATGCTCCGCGTCGCCCCGGTGAGATTGGCGAGCGACACAAGCATGGCCGAGCAGTCGTCCAGCTTTTCATTGAGGTCCGTCGCGGCGCTGCTGAGGTTTTTGACAAGGGTCTCGGCGTCGATGCCGTTTGCGTCCATGATGCTTATTATCTCCGACGCGGCGGAGACAAGGGTTTGCAGGAAGGTGGCGTTGACCTCCTGCTGCACGGCGGTTTTCGCCTGCCCGGTTATTTTGGGGGCGATGGCGTTTTTCTTGCCGTTTTCATAGTATATCAGCTCCGGGTGGACAAAATCGAGGCTCAGGAAGCTGACGATGTTCTCGCTAAAATCCTCCGGCACGATAAGCGCCGCGTAGCAATCGCTGCTGTACACCTTCTCGAGCGCTTCCTCCTCGCTGTCGCAGAAGACCCAGCCGATCTGGGAGTTTGCCTCAAGCGCGGTCATAACCTGATCGCCCACATTGAGCTTCTTGCCGAGAATCGACGCGCCCCTGTCCACCGACGCGACGGAGACCTTGATGCGGGAGGTGGAGTCATTCCCGTATGGCGCCCAGTTGGAGAAAATGTTGAACCAGGCGTAGAGGCAGGGCACTATGCAAAGGCCCATTATTGTGATGATAGCCACAACGCTGACGCGGATGTGGTGCGCGTCATTGCGGGAGAGGGCTTTAATCTTTTTCATTCTCCGCCTCCTTTCCCACGCGCTCGGCGATGTGCTCCTTTATGGCCCGGCCGAGGTTCTGCTCCCGCTCGCGCAGCTCACGCAGGTCATCGTCCAGGTGCAGCGTGTCAAGCTCCGTCTCCTCGACGTAGGGAATCGCGCTTTGCAGCGCGTGCAGCCGCTCCTGAAGGTCGTTGTCGGAATAGGACACCATCAGCAGAAAGGCGGAGATTATGAACATCCCGAATATCCATATGATAAGGAAGGCCACCTTGGAGCTGTCGGTCATGTTGCGGATAATGAGCAGCAGCACCGGCAGCACGAAAAGCCAGATAACGCCGTTTCTCATGCGGCGGCGGTTGAGCTCATGGCTGCGCTCGGCAAACTCGATAAGCTGGCGGTTGACCGGGGCAACTATCCGCTGGCGGCTCTCGGCGGCCTCCTTCAGCAGATTGTTCGGCCCGGTTATAAGCTCCCGCCGCTTCATTTTGGTTTTGGCGGTGCTCCGGTAGCGGCCCTCGTCGCTGCGCATGGCGGCCGGGGCGGGAGCAGAGGTGCTCTGCCCGGACAGATGCCGGGGGGCATAGGCCCTGTTTTTCATTTTGCTGTCTGCCATCAGAGTATCCCCGTCCTTTCTATCTCCTCTTCCACAAAGAGCTTGACCTTCACGAAGGAGCGCCGGACAAGCAGCCCAATCAGCAGTCCCAGCACGGCAAAGACCATCAGCTCCAGCAGATACATGTAAATATCCCAGCCATACATGCCGAACATCGCCTCGCGCATGGCGTTTATGGCGTATGGGAAGGGGAAAAACAGATATATCGCGCTGAAGATAGGCGGCAGGATCTCAATCGGATATGTACCGCTCGAGCCGGCGATCTGGGTTATCATGATGACAACGACGATGGCCTTGCCCACGTCGCCAAAGGCCAGCACCAGCGAGAAGATGAGCGAGGTAAACACAAACGCCGTCAGCGCGCCGCAGAGATAGAACATCGGCGGGTCGAGGCACTGGCAGTGCAGCAAATGTATATCGCCCCAGACGATGATGAGCGACTGGAGCAGGCTCAGGAAGAAGAAGGTGGCAAAGCGGCCCCAGAAGAGATGCCGCCGCTTCATCTGCCGGGGGAGATAGTCCTCCGGCTCGGCCTCGGTCTTGAATATGGCCGCGAGCACGACGCCGCCCACCCATATGGCAAGGGTCGAGTAGAACGGGGCCACGGCTGAGCCGTAATTCTCCACGGGGTAGACCGCCTCCGTCACCACCTGCACCGGCTGGGACAGGAAGTCCGCAAACTCCTCCGGGTCGCCGTCAAGCAGCGTGATAAGCTCGTCCAGCTTTCCGCTGTCGCGCAGCTCAACGACCTTGTCCAGAAGCTCGTCCGCCGTCATGGCCGCGCCGCTGAGGAAGTTTTGCAGGTAATCTATGGAGTCGCTCAGCGAGAGCAGCGCCGCCTTGGACGATTCAAGCACCGAGGGGATATTGACCATGCTGGCGTCAACACTGTTTAAAAGGGCATAGAGCGTCTGCATGTCCTTGGCCATGCCGTCAAACAGAAGCTCAAGCGCCGGGCGGAGCTGGTTCTGGTTGAGCGCGCGCAGGTTTGCAATGCGCTCCTGCCAGTTGCCGAGAATGTCAGTAATCGGCAGGCCGCTGACGCCGTAATCCTGCGCGGTTTTAATCTGCTCCTCCATCCGCGTCAGCAGGTCTATCATCCTGTCGGCGGCGTTTGCCCCGGCGGAGCCCGCGGGGAGCGAGTCCCTGATGCTCTGCATATCGGATTTCGCGGCGGAAACGCTCGTGAGCAGCGCTGCAAGCGCCTCTTCGGACACCGCGCCCCCGCCCATGCCATTAAGTGTATCCTCAATGCCGGAGAGACGGGCGTCAAAGCTGTCAAGCCGCCCGAGCACGGCGCCCTTGATGTTTGCGATGGCGGCCTCGGCATTGGCGATGTTGTCAATCGCGCCCTGCGACACGCCGTAATCATGCTTGAGCGCCTCGTCAATTGTGCCGACAAGGTTCGTGTCCAGCGCCTGAAGGCTCTCCACGGCACTGCTGTACTTAAAGAGATTGTCCCGCAGCCGTGTAATCATGTCCACAAGCGCGTCCATCCGCGCTTCGGCATCGACCTCGTCAAGCCCTTCTTTGACATTCTCAAGCAGGTTTTCTATCAGGATGCTCAGGTACTTGACCTGGATATTGTGCTCGGCCGTTGTGGCGGCGGTTGTGGTTATCTTGTTGGCAATGGCGTTGACCTTCGCGTTCTGGTAGAAGGTTATGGAGGGGTTTTTATCCCGCAGGGCCTCGGTGATGTTATACATGTTGCGCGAGAGGTTTTCCTCCATAATAAGCGCCGCGTAATACTCCCCGGAGCGCACCTTGTTTATGGCCTCGTCCGCGTCGTCCACCGGTGTCCAGTCGATAGCCTTGGACTTGCAGATGTCCTCAATTATCTCCTGCCCGGCGTTTATGTACGTCCCGTCCTCGTCGGTATAGCCCCTGTCATAGGAGGCCAGGGCGATTTTGATGTTCCCGGTGTTGCCATAGGGGTCAGTGTTGGCGTAGATATTGACCCAGGCATACAGCGCCGGGATCAGCAGCACAGCCAGCGCTATCACCAGCGAGAAAAAATGCGCCCCTATATTGCGAAGGTCTGAGAAAAATATCCTCAAAACATTTCCCATATTTTAATCTCCATTCTGCCGTATCGGCAGTATAAATCTCCACAAAGCAGTTATAAATAAATTATAGTATAAGTGTAATAAATTGACAACACAACAAATACGCCTTTTTGTCTATTCATTGGCCTAAAAACCACAAAATATGCCCTTTTTATCATAGTACCGCCAAATTCTAAGAAAAGATTAAAAAACGAGCATGAACGCTGTATATACGTTCATGCTCGGTTTATAGTTTTCAAAGGGGCAAGGGTAAATTTTGTGGGGTGCCTGTCAGTTTATCAAGTAATAGTGAAGTGGTCGTTCTATGCTTTGGCCTTTGTCCAAAGCAAGGCCACGGCTCCCCTGCGTAAGGGGATCTGTCAGCGTAGGTGACTGAGAGGTCGTTACCAGTGCTGTGATCAGCTTTTGCTCAGAATACCTCGAATTTACAATCCCTCAGTCACGGCCATACCGTGTCAGCTCCCTTTACACAAGGGAGCCTTTGAGCGGTGCAGATTTTTAACGGAAAGCGAAAAATAAACACCGCAGCTCACTTGCCTCTCACTTTGGGAGAGGTGGCACGGCGAAGCCGTGACGGAGAGGGTTCTATGGCTCGTCAAAAGCAAATGGTGGGTTCAACTTTCTCTTGATGTCAAGAGAAAGTTGCAAAGAGAGACACTTAGGAGGGGAAGATTTCGTTTTCTTCCCCTCCTAAGAACCACCCTAATTGAAA
>URPA01000015.1 GCA_900549545.1 uncultured Eubacteriales bacterium | reverse complement strand
ATCAACGCGAAGCAGGACAGCCCCCCTATCGGCTCGCAAGCTCGCCACTTCCCCCTCATGGGGAAGCAAGTGACTGCGGTGCAGTTTATGCGATGCGCATCAGTGCGACAACTCCCAATTTATCGCTGCAACCCATTATAAAAAGGGCAAGACAGACCAAAGGAGTCTGTCTTGCCCTTAACTTCATTATGAGCCCTTAGCTTTGGGGCTTCTTTTTTTGTCAGGCTTCGGCCTTGCGCTGGCGCTTCGCGCCGAAATACTGCCATGCGACCATGGCGGCCAGCAGGACGATGCCAACAACGTCGGTGATTATCTTCGGGTCCATCATCATGAGGCCGGCCACGCAGATAACGATTCGCACAAACCAGTTCATCATGCGGAAGAGGTAGCCGTTCATGGCGGCGGCCACGCCGAAGATGCCGATAATTGAGGTGATGATAATCTGCACAACGGCGCCGGCTGTGGTGTCGATAAACAGCATCGCCGGGTTAAGGCAGAAGATATACGGCACAACGAAGGCGCCGATGGCGAGCTTCGTGGCGTTTATGCCGGTTTTCATGGGGTTAGACTTGGCGATGGCGGAGCCTGCATATGCGGCCAGAGCCACAGGCGGCGTAATGTCGGCCACAATGCCAAAGTAGAACACAAAGAAGTGCGCCGCAATCTTGGGAACGCCTATGGTGATAAGAATGGGCGCGCAGGTGGATGCCATGATGCAGTAGTTCGCGGTGGTGGGCACACCCATACCCAGAATGATGCAGCAGACCATTGTCAGCATCAGGGCGATGAGCGTGGGGCTTATAAAGGCGCTCTTGCTGCTGATGGAGACGACGGCGGTGATGAGCTTGGAGGCAAGACCGGTCGCGGTGATGCAGCCGGCAATGATGCCCGCCATGGCGCAGGCCACGGCAACCGTGATAGTGCCCTTGCCGCCCGCCTCGAGAGCCTCTAAAATGCGGGAGAGGGTAATGCGGTTCTGCCTGTCAAAGAGGCTGACAACGATGGTGGCAATTATCGCGATGGACGCTGAAAACTGCATGGTGCGTGTGCCGGAGGTCACAAGCCAGATAAGGATAACCAGCGGCAGCAGCAGATAAACACGCGGCAGCAGCTTTGTAAACCGGGGCAGCTCACTGACGGGGATGCCCTTGAGGCCCAGCTTCTTCGCCTCAAGATGCACGGCGATGAAGATACCGGCAAAGTACAGCACGGCGGGGAGAATGGCGCGCAGGGCCACATCCGCGTATGGAATGCTCATGTACTCGGCCATCAGGAAGGCGGCGGCGCCCATGATAGGCGGCATTATCTGACCGCCCGTGGAGGCGGCGGCCTCAACCGCGCCCGCAAACTCGGCCTTGTAGCCGGTCTTTTTCATCATCGGGATGGTGACAGAACCGGTTGTAACGGTGTTGCCGACGGAGGAGCCGGACACCATGCCGCAAAGGGCCGAGGAGATGACCGCAACCTTTGCGGGGCCGCCCGAAAAACGACCGACGAGGGAGTTTGCAAGGTCAATGAAAAACGCCGCAATTCCCGTCCGCTCAAGGAAGGCGCCAAAGATGATAAACACCACAATGTACTTCGCGCAGACGTTGATAGGCGTGGAGAGCACGCCGCTGGTGGTGAAAAACAGGGTGTAGATAAGCCGCTGGATGCCTATGCCGGTGGTGAAGGTATACACCAGCAGAGCACCGGCCACGCACAGAATGGGCACGCCCACGCTGCGGCGGCAAAGCTCCATCAGGCAGAGGATGCCGATGATGCCGATAATCGTCAGCGCAGGAGTCATCCTCGACGCGCTGGTGAGTGTCTGTATGATTTTGTCATAGCCAAAGCAATAGTAAAAGAAAGAGCCGGTGCCAAGCGCCATCAGGATATAGTCATACCACGGGATGTAGTTCGGGCGGACATGGTGCTTGCTCGCGGGATAGGTGAGATAGCCCATGAGAATGATAGCGGCCAAAAAAGCCGTCAGGCGCTTCTCAAGAGCGGCGACACTGAAAAGGGTGGAGTAAATGCAATACAGGGAAAAGACAACCATCAAGCCACGCACAATCAGGGCAGGTTTGCCCTCCCAAATGCGGGTGTTGGACTCTCTGTCGTATTTGCGCATGATCTCCTCTACTTCTTCAGCGGTTCCCACATCGACATTTATCGCGTCATTATCTTGTGTGTGAGACATACAGGATGTTTTCCTTTCTGAAGAATAGGGATCAATTAACTTGTATCCCATACGCGGCAGACTACTGCCGCAGTAAGCAGAAAGGCTACGGCGCTATAATTGCGCCGTAGCCCAGAGTGCGAAAAGCAATTACTTTACGGGGACGTCAAAACCCTTTTCAGCAAAGTACTTCGCAGCGCCGGCGTGGTAAGGCACATCGGTGATAGAGGCGGCGAACTCAAGATCCAGCTCCTCAGCCTTGCCGTGCTGAATGTCGGCTGCATTTTCAAAAATGGTGGAGACAAAAGCGTAGATAGCGTCCTCAGACACATCGTCCCTTGCGAGGACCACAGCGCCGACGGCGACAGTCTGGCAATCCTCGGGCATGCCGTAGGTGTCAGCGGCGACGGTGTAAGCGGTGTAGTAGGGGGACTTCTCAATGAGCTGGCCGATGTGGTCATCGTCAATGCTCACGAGGTAGACCTGACTGCCGGTGGAGAGGTCGGTGATGGCGGTGGTGGGAGCGCCCGCAACGATGAAGGCGGCGTCGATCTTGCCGTCCTTGAGGCTCTCGGCGCTGTCACCGAAGCTCTGGTAAACGGGCTTGATGTCGTCCTCGGTCATGCCGTAGACACCGAGAACATCGAGGGCGTTGAAGTAAACGCCGGAACCGCGAGCGCCGATGGAGACGTTCTTGCCGCGCAGATCCTCGACAGTCTTAATGTCGGGGTTGAGGGTGACGATCTGAACCTGCTCCATGTAGAGCGCGGCGACGGTGGAGAAGCTGTCAACAGCACCGGCCTCAGCGAAGAGGTTAGTGCCGGTGTAGGCATAGCTCATAACGTCAGACTGGCAGAAGGCCAGCTGAACAGCGCCGGAATCCAGGTCCTCAACATTGGCCTGAGAGCCGTTGCCGGTGACAGCGGTCACATCAAGGCCGGTGTTGGCGCTGACATACTGGGCCAGCACACTGCCGTAGGCATAATATGTACCGGTATCGCCGCCAGTGGTGAAGGTGAGCTTGTCGTTGACAACAGGGGCCTCAGCCGGAGCATCAGCGGGGGCTTCGCTCTCCGCGGGAGCCTGACTCTCGGCGGGGGCGGATGAATTGCCGCATGCGCAGAGGGCAAAAACCATGCACAGGGCCAGAATGAGTGCTAAAAACTTCTTCATGTGGTTTCCTCCTAAAAAGATTTTCCATAAAATGTATTCTTTCCATTCGATTATACACTAATTAAGTAAAGATAGCAAGAGAAATTGAAAAATAAAAAAATAACGCTCCAAAAGGGAGCTTCAGGTGCAAAAATCGGCCGTTTTTTACCATTTAACCGGGTAAAGCGCAGAGAAAAAACCGCTCTTGTCAACGGAACAAAAAAGTTGCATAATACATACATGAAATTTTTATAACGGGTGAGGGATAATGAAGAACGATATAAAGCTCATCGCCTTTGATCTGGACGGGACTTTTCTGGACGATGATAAAAAGGTGCCGGAGAAAAACATTCAGGCGGTGAAGGCCGCCGTCGAGCGGGGGATAATCTGCATGCCTGCCACCGGGCGGCTGGCGCGCGGCATACCGAAGCCGGTTTTTGACCTGCCGGAGCTGCGGTATATCCTCGCCTCAAACGGCGCATCCTTGTATGACCTTAAAACGGAGCAGGCGATATATAAGGCCGACATGGCTTTGCAGACGGCGCTGCGCCTGTGCGATTATATGGACAGGCTCCCCGTGATTTACGGCTGCTTCCAGTTTGAGCGGGGGTATATGAACCGGGTGCTGCACGATAAAATCCCTGAGTTCCTGGGCCATGCGCCGGTTATAAATGAGTACGTGCAGAGCATCAACCGCCCCGTGGACAGTGTGCGCGGGATGCTCAAAAAGCGTGGGCAGCCGATTGAAAAGATGATTATGTTCTGCCGGCAGAATGAGCTGGAGCTTCGCGCGCAGCTGCTTGAGCTTATGCCGAAGGATTTCCCGGAGCTGAAGATAAGCAGCTCCCTGCCCTTTAATATCGAGATAAACGACAGAAATGCCGACAAGGGGCGGGCCCTGAGCGCCCTTTGCGCCCACCTTGGCATTGAGAAGGAAAATGTCGTCTGCTTCGGCGATGCCAGCAACGACATCACCATGCTCAACGCCGCCGGTATCGGCATCGCCATGTCAAACGGGGCAAACTCCGCCAAAGCCGCCGCCGATATGTGCACCGAGAGCGACAACAATAACGGCGGCGTGGGAGAGACGATAATGAAGCTGATAGAGTAATAAATGGCGCTATGCAAAACTCGTTTTGCATAGCGCCAAATGATATTTGACCTGCGGTCAAGTGATATACGCTATCGCGTGTGATATCCGCCCTGCGGTCGGGTGATATCGCCCATTGCGGGGCGGTGAAGGTGTCCCTGCGGGAAGATTTGAAATGCCTTTGGATTTAATCAATATACTCGCAGGCGGCGAGGGCGGCGCAGGCGCCATCGGCCACGGCGGTGGTGAGCTGGCGGACGCTCTTTGCCCGGCAGTCCCCGGCGACGAAGACCCCGGCGCTGTCTGTGCGGCAGTCCTCGCTGCTTGCGGCATAGCCCGCGGCGTTGAGGGGGAGCAGGTTTTCAAAGGCGGCCAAGTCAGGGCTGTGCCCCACGGCGACGAAAAGCCCGGAGAGCTCTATTCTGCGCGAAGCTCCCTCCTGCTCCACAACGATGCCGGAAAGCTCGCTCTCGCCAAGAAGCTCCGTGACCCGGGCGTTGAGAATAAACTCCACATTCTCCCGCTTCTCCAGCGCTTCAACAAGCTTTGCCTCACCGCGGAAGCTGTCCCTGCGGTGGATGAGATAGATCCTGGAGCACTTTTCGCTCAGAAGCAGCGCGTCCTGCAAGGCGCTGTTGCCCCCGCCGCAGACGGCAACGGCCTGGTCCTTATAAAAGGCCCCGTCACACACGGCACAAAAGCACACGCCGCTGCCCACAAGCTCTTCCTCGCGAGGGATGCCCAGCATGCGGGGCTTCGCGCCGGTGGCGATTATCACGGCCCTGCCCTGAAACTCCGCACCGGACACAGCGGTGACGGTTTTTACATCCCCGCCGCTGATGGAGGCGACCTCCTCAAGCTCAACCTCCGCGCCCTGCTCCATGGCCTGCTCAAGAAGCCTGTCGCCAAGCTCGGTGCCGCTGATGGACACAAAGCCCGGGAAGTTCTCCACTCTGGGCGACCATGTAATCTGCCCGCCAAAGGCGTTTTTCTCAATCACCAGCACGCTCTTGCCCGCGCGGCAGGCATAAGTCGCCGCGGTCAGCCCCGCCGGGCCGCCGCCGATTATAATAATATCATACATAGTAACTCTCCATCCGCCGCATATGCCAAGAGCGGCATTAACATTGGGCTTTTGGGCACTTAACCGCCTCGAATTGCACCCACTTTTATCATATTTTTCAACGACCGCCGGAAATATGGTTTCCCGGCGGCCTTTTTTTATTGCTTGCTTATGCGATATTATTCAGATACTGCTTGATGGCTCCGGCGCCGGCGAGCTTTTCAAAGCCGCCGTCCTTTATAAGCACGAGAGTGGGCGCCTGCTTCACACCGTACTGGGTGGCAAGCTCGGCGTTCTCCTCGGCCATGAGCTTTTCATAGGCAAAGCCGGCCTTATCAAGGTAAGAGCAGGCGATGCGGCAGTTGGGGCAGGTGGGTGTCGCGAAGAGGATGGCGCGGTTCCCGCTCTCAACGGGCGCGGCGGCGGGAGCTTCCACGGCAGCGTCAGCGTTCACAGGGCCGCTGTGCGTGAGCACGGAGTGGTCAATGTCGTAGGTCTTGCGCTCCTTATACTCCTGCGTCTTGCCCGCGTTCCAGTTCTGCACGGGGCGGTAGTAGCCGGTTATGCGGCTGTATACCTCCGCGGCCTCGCCGCACTCGGGGCAGGTGAACTGCTCGCCGGTGAGGTAGCCATGGTTTTTGCAGACGGAATAGGTGGGGGAGAGGGTATAGTAGGGCAGCTTATAGTTCTCCGCGATTTTGCGCACGAGGTTTGCGGCAGCTTCCCAGCTCGGCAGCTTCTCGCCCAAAAAGGCGTGGAACACGGTGCCGGAGGTGTAGAGGGTCTGGAGCTCATCCTGAATGTCCAGCGCCTCGAAGATGTCCTCAGTGTAGCCCACGGGCAGGTGAGAGCTGTTGGTGTAGTAGGGGGTGCCGCCGGGCTCGGCAGCGGTGATGATGTCGGGATAGGTCTCCACATCGTGCTTTGCGAGGCGGTAGGAGGTGGACTCGGCAGGGGTGGCCTCGAGGTTATACAGGTCGCCGTACATTTCCTGATAATCGCTCAGACGCTCGCGCATGTGGTTGAGCACCTGCTTTGTAAACTCCTGGCACTTGGGGCTGGTCATGTCGGCCCTTATCCACCTGGCGTTGAGGCCGGCCTCGTTCATGCCGACAAGGCCGATGGTGGAGAAGTGGTTTTCAAAGGTGCCGAGATAGTACTTGGTGTAGGGGTAGAGGCCGCCCTCGAGCAGCTTTGTAATGACATCGCGCTTGATTTTCAGGGAGCGGGCGGCAATGTCCATCATCTTATCGAGCCTTGCGTAGAAGTCCTTCTCGTCCTTGGCGAGGTAGGCTATGCGGGGCATATTGATGGTCACAACGCCGATGGAGCCGGTGCTCTCGCCGGAGCCGAAGAAGCCGCCGGATTTCTTGCGCAGCTCGCGCAGGTCAAGGCGCAGGCGGCAGCACATGGAGCGCACATCGGACGGCTCCATATCGGAGTTGATGTAGTTGGAGAAATAGGGGGTGCCGTACTTGGCGGTCATCTCGAAGAGGAGCTTGTTGTTCTCGGAGGGGGACCAGTCAAAGTCACGGGTGATGGAGTAGGTAGGAATGGGGTACTGGAAGCCGCGGCCGTTGGCGTCGCCCTCAATCATGATGTCGATAAAGGCCTTGTTGACCATGTCCATCTCGGCCTTGCAGTCGCCATAGGTGAAGTCCATCTCCTTGCCGCCGACGATGGCGGGCAGGTCCTTCAGGTCCGCGGGGACGGTCCAGTCGAGCGTGATGTTGGAAAACGGCGCCTGAGTGCCCCAGCGGGAGGGGGTGTTCACGCCGAAGACAAAGGACTGGATGCACTGCTTGACCTCTTTGTAGCTGAGGTTATCGACCTTGACAAAGGGGGCAAGGTAGGTGTCGAAGGAGGAGAAGGCCTGAGCGCCGGCCCACTCGTTCTGCATGATGCCAAGGAAGTTGACCATCTGGTTGCAGAGGGTGGACAGGTGGCTTGCCGGGGAGGAGTTGATCTTGCCCGGGATGCCGAGGCCCTGCTGAATGAGCTGCTTGAGGCTCCAGCCGGCGCAGTAGCCGGTGAGCATGGACAGGTCATGCAGGTGCAGGTCGCAGTTGCGGTGCGCGTCGCCAATCTCCTGATCATAGACCTCGCTGAGCCAGTAGTTTGCGGTGATGGCGCCGGAGTTGGAGAGGATAAGGCCGCCGACGGAGTAGGTGACGGTGGAGTTTTCCTTCACGCGCCAGTCCATAACCTTCAGGTACTTGTCCACAGTCTCTTTGTAGTCAAGGTAGGTGGACTTCATGTTGCGCAGCTTCTCGCGCTGCTTGCGGTAGAGAATATAGGCCTTGGCGACGGTCTCATACCCGCCGCGGGAGAGCACAGCCTCAACGCTGTCCTGTATATCTTCAACGGAGACCTTTCCGTCTTTAATCTTGCTCAGAAAATCGGCGGAGACCTTCAGCGCCAGAAAATCAATAACGCTGTCGTTATACTCCGTGTTGGTGGCTTCAAAAGCCTTCTTTACGGCGGCGGCTATCTTGTTGATGTCAAACTCAACGATCTTGCCGTCACGCTTGATGACCTGATACATTTCTTTATCCTCCCTGTATTACAATCTATATATCACACACCGCGAACCTGAACCGCGGGGACAAACTCCGCCGCCGCGTCAGCCAGCGCGTGCATCTCTGCCTCATTAAAGGCGCTCAGCCCCTCAATGCTTATCACATTGCCGGAGTCCTTGAACTGCTGGAGGTAATACTCCTTTGCGCCCTGTATCCACTTCGCGGCGCCGACGATGCTCTCTCTCGTGTGCAGGCCCTTGACCACCGTCGTGCGAAATTCGTAGTCAATTACGCCGGAGAGCAGGAAATTTTTCGAGCGCTCAATGTCCTCAATGCTGACCTCCACGCCGACGGCGGCGGAGTAGAGCTCGGGGGCGTTTTTAATGTCCATCGCCACTCTGTCAACAAGCCCGGCGCGGACTATCTCCTCAAGCCGCTCGGGGAAGGAGCCGTTGGTGTCCAGCTTTATTTTATACCCCAGCGCGCGGACCTTCTCCAGAAACTCAGGAATGTCCTTGTGCAGCAGCGGCTCGCCGCCGGTTATGGCCACCCCGTCGAGCACGCCGACGCGCTTTTTCAAAAAGTCAAGCACCGCCTGCTCGCTGCTGTCGTGCGCCATCTGCTCAGGCAGAACCAGGGGCGCGTTGTGGCAGAAGGGACAGCGAAAATTACACCCGCCGGTGAACACCGTACAGGCGACCTGTCCGGGATAGTCCAGCAGGGTGAGCTTTTGTAAACCTGATATAAGCATGTCTACCTCTCGTACACTGTATCTCTATTATTGGTTGCAAGAGCTATAATACGAGCATATGAGGCCTTTGTCAAGAGGAAAATCACAAGATATAGAAACTTAACCGCCTTGTAACCGTTTTGAACACAAAATATAGTGTCCCGAAAGAATTTACTCCTTCGGGACACCGAGGGCTATTCTACCCCAAATTTCCCCGGATTTCAAGCCCCGCCGCGCTTTATTTTCACGTTTCGACCATGACAGATTCTAATGATGAAAATATTTCGCGTAATAGTAAAATCTTCCTCAAAAATATTGCGCTGACAGGGCGATAGTGCTATAATGCAAAAGTATTTTTTAAAAGGAAAAAAGGAGCTGAGGGACATGTGCGGGATAGTTGGCTTTACCGGCAGGGAACAGGCTGTGCCCATACTGCTTGACGGGCTGGAGCATCTGGAATACCGGGGCTATGACTCGGCGGGCGTGGCGGTGCTGTCACCCGATGGCTCGCTTGAGGTCAGAAAGACCAAGGGGCGGCTCAAGGTCCTGCGGGAGCTTATTGACAGCGGTGCGCCGCTTGAGGGCTGCACCGGCATAGGGCACACCCGCTGGGCGACCCATGGCGAGCCGAATGACGTCAATTCCCACCCCCACCTGAGCGAGGACAGCCGCATCGCCGTGGTGCATAACGGCATAATCGAGAACTACATGGAGATTCGCGCCTCCCTCTCCGCGCGCGGTGTGCGCTTTCGCTCGGAGACGGATTCCGAGGTCGTTGCGCAGCTTCTGGAGTTTTATTATAAGGACGGCGGCAATCTTATGGACGCCGTGTACCGCACGCTTGACCGCATCGAGGGGGCCTACGCTCTCGGCATCATGTGCGCGGATATGCCGGGCTGCTTCATCGCCGCGCGCAAGGACGCGCCGCTGCTGCTCGGCTATGGCGAGGGCTGCAACTTCATCGCCTCTGATGTGACCGCGATTATCAAGTACACCCGCGATGTGGCGTACATGGAGGATGGCGAGGTGGCCATCGTCCGGCCGGACGGCATCGAGGTGTTTGACGCGCTGGGCGGCCCCGTCACAAAGCAGCACAGCACCATCGACTGGGACATCAGCGCCGCCGAAAAGGGCGGCTATCCGCACTTCATGTTCAAGGAGATAATGGAGCAGCCCGAGGCCGTGCGCAAGACCATATCCCCCCGCCTGCGCGACGGGCAGATCTGCTTTGATGAGCTTAAAATGCCCGCGGACTATATAAGCTCCGTCAGCCGCATCTTCATCATCGCCTGCGGATCGTCCTACCATGTGGGCATGGTGGGCAAGTATAACCTTGAGCGGCTGCTGCGCCGCCCGGTGGAGGTCATGCTCGCCTCCGAGTTTCGCTATGCCGACCCTCTTGTGGACGACAGGAGCCTTGTCATCGTCATCAGCCAGTCCGGCGAGACGCTCGACACCATGGCCGCCCTGCGCGAGGCCAAAAAGCGCGGCGCGCGGATTCTCTCCATTGTCAACGTCGTGGGCAGCTCCATAGCGAGGGAGTCGGACGATGTGCTCTACACCTGGGCAGGGCCGGAGATAGCCGTCGCCACCACCAAGGCGTACAGCACGCAGCTTGTGCTGCTGGATATGCTTGGGGTGTATTTCGCCCGCCGGAGCGGCAGCATCTCCGATGAGGAGTATGCAGAAATCGTGCGTGAGCTGGAGCTTCTGCCGCAGAAGCTGGAGGCGGTGCTTTCTGACACGGATGAGATTCAATATCTCGCCTCGCGCTACTTTAACCACAACTCCGTGTTCTATATCGGGCGCAATCTGGATTTTGCCCTCGGCCTTGAATCCAGCCTCAAGCTCAAGGAGATTTCCTATATCCACAGCGAGGCCTACGCCGCCGGTGAGCTCAAGCACGGCACCATCTCCCTCATCGAAAACGGCACGCTGGTGGTCGCCCTGTGCACCTATTCGCCGCTGTTTGACAAGAGCGTCTCGAATATCGTCGAGGTCAAGGCGCGCGGCGCCGATGTGCTGGCGCTCACCTGTGAGAGTAAGCGCGAGGAGCTTAAAAAGACCGTGGAAAACACCCTCACCATTCCCGACACGCATGTCATCTTCCGGCCCACGCTCGGCGTCGTGCCGATGCAGCTTTTCGCCTACTATGTCGCCTTGCAGCGTGGCTGTGACATTGATAAGCCCCGCAATCTCGCAAAATCCGTCACTGTTGAATAACTGAAAAGCTCGCGGACGCTTGTCCGCGAGCTTTTTTTGCTCAGGTCATAATACAATTCAAGGCACACCCCGCGCTCGTGGGGTGATATGCAAAAGTCCCTTGCCTGACCGACCAGCTCAAGGAAGTCCTTTCGCGTCTGGTCATTGTAGCCCTCCGGGCAGCTGAGCATCTCGCCGCTCAGGCGAAGCATAGCCAGCATGTTCTTTACGAACACAGCCTCAAGCTTCATTTCCTGCGCAGACGCAAGGCACATCGCGTGCCGAAAAACGCCGCGGAACACCGGCATTTTGGAAAGCTCCGGAACCGTCTCTCCGCTTTCGCCGCCCCGGGCTTTTTCCAGATAAAATTCAAGCACCGCGTCGGTGCTGTCAAAGGGAAGCGCATCCCTGTCCCAATCGCCAAAGTCAATGGAAAAATACATGTCATCACCAAGGAGAGTATACCATATTGTGGATATATCCACAATATATATTTTCGGCTATCGCACATATAATCAAAGACAAAGTGTGCGAGGCGGTGAATGTTATTTTTGATTATACACCGATGTGGGCGACCATGAAGGAAAAAGGCGTGACGCAGTATCAGCTCATCAAGAGCGGCATTGACAACAAAACGCTGGATTCAATCAAGAAAAACAAGAATATAACCGTTATAACAATGGAAAAACTGTGCCGCATAATCGGCTGCACACCGAATGACATAGTCAGATTTACAGACGAACCCGCTGGGGAGGAATGACCTGCCCGGCGGGCTTTTTGCATGCGAAATTGTGTATTTGATGATGACGAGCTGTGGCCTCCACTTTTCTTTTGTCCCGTCAAAATGGCAGTCGGGAGATGAATCAATACCGCCCGTCGGCGGCTAATTTAGCCGCTTTTTTCTCTTTTCATCTTGGCGGGCGACAGCCCACCTGCGCCTCAAAAAGAAAAAATCAATCAAAATCATCTCGCCGACGGGTGCAAGCAGTTTTGACAGAGCAAATTTTTCTCAAGACGAGGCAAGCGGCGCAAAGAATATCCTTTGATATTGTCAAGCCGCTTAACAAAGTATTGGGGGAAAATTGCCTGCCAAAACCGGTATTGGTTCGTCTCCCGACTGCTAAAGTGGAGAGAAAAGAAAACACGGCTCAAGGGAGAGGTATCTCCCTTGAGAATCTCTCTCCGGTGGTGGAATGTACATTGTAACTTCTTAGCTCGCCCTTAGTCGTTACTGCTGGTTTACCTCGATTGTTACACTTCTGCGGGTCCTCACTGCACGACGCGAATCATCTTTACAAGGCTCGGCTCAGAGTGGGTGGGTGAGGGTGCAGGGTAGAAACTTCTGCATAAAAATTGCACCATTCAAAGCCTCCCTTGTGTAAGGGGAGGTGGGTTGCGGCAAAGCCGCAAGCCGGAGGGGTTGTTACCAGTGTTGCAATTAGCTATATTGCTCAGAATATCGCACATTTACAATCCCTCAGTCAGCTTCGCTGACAGCTCCCTTTACACAAGGGAGCCATTGAATGGCGCGAATTTCACGCTACGCTCACCAGCCCTCTCAGTCTCGCTCACGCTCACCAGCCCTCTCAGTCTCGCTCACGCTCGCCAGCTCTCCCAAAGGGAGAGCCAAGAGTTGGCACAAAATTTTCACTTATTTTCAACTTCCTACTTTATATATATTTTTATTCTTATTTTTTTCTTGCAATAGGAGCTTGCTTTTGTTATAATATAGAGGTTAAAGTAGCGCATATTGCGAGGTGAAGCGGATGAACTCTCTAAACGATATATGGAATGAAATACTGCGTATCCTTTCTCAGCAGCTCACGCCCACCGCTATCAACGCCTGGTTTTCGGACTGCGTGCCGGTGGAGATTGAGGACAGCCACCTTATCATACACACGCCCACGGATTTCAAGCGCAGCATTATCGTCTCCCGCTTTGGGGACACGATAAAAAAGGCCCTGTCAGACCTGTTTTCCTGCGATTTTGATCTGCTGGTGCTGGCCGGGGATGAGCTGAGCGATTTTGAGGCCAAGCGCGCCGACGAGGAGGACAGCTTTCTTCCGGAGATTGAGGGCTACACCTTTGATAAATTCATAGTCGGCAGCTCCAATAAATTTGCCCACGCGGCGGCCATCGCCGTGGCTGACAAGCCGGGGAAGGTCTATAACCCGCTGTTTATCTACGGCAACTCCGGCCTCGGCAAGACCCATCTGCTGCTATCTATCGGGCAGGCCATACACGCTAAAGAGCCGCAGGCCAAAATTGCCTACCTCAAGGGCGATGAGTTCATAAACCAGATGATAAAGTCCATCAAGGATGGCACGGCCGAGGATTTTCGCAACAAATACCGAAACCTTGATTTGTTTCTGGTGGACGATATCCAGTTTTTAGCGGGCAAGGAGCAGTCCCAGAACGAGTTTTTCCACACCTTTAACAACATTTTTGAGGCCGGGCATCAGATAGTCATTACCTCCGATAGACCACCGATTGAGATGAAGCTTCTGGACGACCGCCTGCGCACCCGCTTTGAGGGCGGCCTCATGGCGGATATTGAGCCGCCGGACTATGAGACGCGCGTCGCGATAACCAAAAACAAGGCCGGACAGTTCGGGCTTATATTGTCCGATGATGCGGTGGAGTATATCGCCAATAACCTCACCACCAATATAAGGCAGATAGAGGGCGTTATAAAGCGGCTGACGGCTTACAGAGAGATTCTGGATGAAGCTATAAACATTGACTCCGTAAAGCGCGCTATACGGGATATAACCATCATGGGGACATTTATTCCGACGCCGGAGATAATCATCCGTGAAACCGCGAGGTACTTTTCCCTGCGTGAGGAGGACCTGCGTGGCCAGAACCGCTCCAAAAACACCGCGATGGCAAGGCAGATTTCCATGTATCTCATGCGAACACTGACGAACTTATCACTCAAGGACATCGGCAAGGAGTATGAGGGCCGAAACCACGCGACGGTTTTAAGCTCAATAAACAAGATTGAGGACCTGCTTCCGAATGACCCATCAATGGCCTCGACCATAAGGGATATTACCTCGAACATAAACTCATTGTAATTTTCCACAAATTTGTGTTGAATGTTGGAAGATGGAGTGTTGAAAGAGGACCGGGGTAGTTTGGGTGTTGGAAACGGTTGGGTTATGGTCTAAAAGTTTCAACATTGAAAAGCCCCGGAAAACGGTCGGTTGAGGGTGTTTTCCACAAAAAAATCGCTTAATACTATTAATACTAAAAAATATTATTTATTTATACAGAGGAGATAGAAAAATGAAAATCTCTTGTGAAAAGTATGTTCTTCAAAATGCCTGCGCCACAGCGTCAAGGGCAACGGCTTCAAAAAGTCCAATCCCCGCTCTGGAGGGTCTGCTTATTGAGGCGGGCGCGGATATAAAGGTGACCGGCTATGACCTTAAAAAGGCCATATATACACGAATCCCCGCCGAGGTTGAGGAGCCCGGCTCTGTCGTCGTCGGCGCGCGGCTTTTCGGCGAGATGATCCGCCGCATGCAGGATGGGATCGTGACCATTGAGACGGACGAGAATGACGGAGTAAAGGTAAAGTGCGGCAAGAGCGAATTTAACTTCAAGGGCAGCAGCGCTGAGGACTACCCCGAGATTCCAAGCGTCGAGGGCATGAACCACATCTCCCTTGACCAGAAGCTTCTCAAGAGCCTTATAAATCAGACGATCTTCGCCGTGTCCACAAACGATATGCGCCCGATATACACCGGCTCTCTCTTTGAAATTGAGGGGGATAAGCTCAATCTCGTCTCTGTCGACGGGTATCGTCTTGCAAAGCGCACGGAGACTCTGGAGGACGCGGAAATTGAGGATTGCAGCTTTGTTGTGCCCGGCTCCGCCCTGTCGGATATAGAGCGCATCTGCGGTGACGGGGATGATAAGGTGATGATTTCCGTCGGCGATAAGCACATCTCCTTCTCCATCGGCGGCACGGTCGTTGTGACCAGGCGGCTTGAGGGTGAGTTTCTCAACTATAAAAAGGCCATCCCCGAGAACTTCAAGATCAAGGTTCAGGTGGAAAAGAGCGAACTTATGGAGACTATTGAGCGCGTCTCCCTAATTATAAGCGAGAAAAACAGCAGCCCCGTGCGCATGACCTTTGGCGACGGGACGATCGACTGCATGTGCCTGACGCCTATCGGCAAGGCGGAGGATGTCTGCCTCTGCGAGGGCAGCGGCGAGGGGCTGGAGATAGGCTTTAACGACAGATATATGACAGATGCCCTGAAGGCCTCCGGCACGGATAAGCTGCTTGTCTGCCTCAATACTCCGTCCTCCCCCTGCGTGATCCAGGCGGCGGATGAGAGCGGGAAGTTTACGTATATGATTCTGCCGGTGCGCCTGCGCTCCGGGGACTGAGTTTTGAAAAATATGGAAAAAATAGCAATAGAGACTGAATTTATAAAGCTGGACGCGCTTTTGAAGTTCGCGGCACTGGTCGGCACCGGTGGCGAGGCAAAGTACGTCATTGGCGAGAGCATGGTAAAGGTCAACGGCGAGGTTTGCACTCAGCGGGGAAAAAAGATACGCCCCGGGGACAGAGTTGAGTTTGCCGGCAGCGAGCTTTTAGTTGAGCAGGCATGAGAGTTGAAAAAATCGCCCTCAACGGCTTTAGAAACTACGGCTTTGAGACGGCGGAGTTTGACAGCGGGACAAATGTCATCTGCGGGCAGAACGCTCAGGGAAAGACAAATCTTCTCGAGAGCGTATACATGCTCTCATGCGGGAGGAGCTTTCGCACGAGGTTTGACAGGGAGCTTGTGGGCTTTGATTACTCCTCGGCGGATATTCTTGCCGATGTTTACAGCCATGGCAGGCAGCAGACGGTAAACATCCGCCTGACCCCCGGCCAGAGCAAGAGAATACTTGTTAACGGCGTTAAGAAAACCGTGGGGGAGCTTTCGGGGCTTATAAACACCGTTCTCTTTTGCCCGGATGACCTGAACATTATAAAAGAGGGAGCGGCTGTCAGGCGGCGGCTTCTGGATAACGCGATAAGCCAGATACGCCCCAGATACGCCCAGCTTCTCTCGGAATTTAACCGGTACTATGAGCAAAAGACCCGCATTTTAAAGGACTGGCGGGAAAAGCCCTCGCTTCTGGATACGCTGGACGAGTTTTCCGACGGAATGTGCAGAGTTTCGGCCCAGCTCATACGGTACAGAGCGGCATTTTCGGCAAGGCTCAATGAGGCCGCGCCCAAGATACACAGGGAGTTTGCCGGAAGCGATGAGGGCCTGGAGATAGTCTACCGCACGGTGAGCACCGTAGACGACCCCTTCGCCCCGGCGAAGGAGATATATTACCGCATATGCGACCATCAGGAAAGGCACCGGCAGGCCGAGATAGACAGCTCCCAGTGCCTCACAGGGGCGCATAAGGACGACCTTGAGATATTCATAGACGGCAAAAGCGCCAAAAGCTTTGCCTCTCAGGGCCAGACGAGGACGGCGGCGCTGTCCTTAAAGCTTGCCGAGCGGGAGATTTTTCTCACGGAGACAGGGGAGTACCCCATCTTACTGCTGGACGATGTTTTGAGCGAGCTTGACAGAAAACGGCAGGAGTTCGTGCTCAACCGCATAGGCGGCGGGCAGACCCTGATAACCTGCTGCGAGGATGAAAATATCTCCGCGCGCACCGGGGGCAAGCTCATATATGTGGATAAAGGCAGGATACGCTGATGTATCTGCACCTTGGAAAGGGCACAGTGGTAAACTGTGGGGACATTATTGGGATATTCGATCTGGACATCTGCTCCCAGTCCCATCTGACAAGAAAATACCTGACGATGGCGGAAAAGGCCGGGCAGGTCATAAACGCCGCCGAGGACATTCCAAAGTCCTTTGTTGTGTGCGGTTATAAAAACAGGAAAACGGTTTATCTCAGCCAGATGGCGGCGGCAACACTTTTGCGCCGTTTTGAAAGCGGGATAATGTAAGGCAATACTGGCGATATATTTGGAGGAAGACATGGCAGATATAACCGAAAAAGTTACACAGGAATACGACGCTTCACAAATTCAGGTCCTTGAGGGGCTTGAGGCTGTGCGCAAGCGCCCGGGTATGTATATAGGCTCTACCTCGTCCTCGGGTCTGCACCATCTGGTGTATGAAATTGTGGATAACTCCATCGATGAGGCGCTGGCGGGCTACTGCACGCATATTGAGGTCACTATTGAGGACGGGGACATTATCCGCGTCGCCGATAACGGGCGCGGCATCCCCGTGGATATTCAGGAGCAGACAGGC
The DNA here is from genome assembly GCA_900549545.1 of uncultured Eubacteriales bacterium. Lineage (GTDB taxonomy): Bacteria > Bacillota > Clostridia > Oscillospirales > Oscillospiraceae > Limivicinus. The sequence continues at coordinate 17,390 of URPA01000015.1, read as the reverse complement.
AAATCCGCGCTTGAGGTCGTCTTTACGGTGCTTCACGCGGGCGGCAAGTTCGGCGGCGGGGGATACAAGGTCTCCGGCGGCCTGCACGGCGTTGGCGCCTCCGTTGTAAACGCCCTTTCCGAGTGGCTTGAGGTCTGTGTTCACAAGGATGGAAAAATTTACCAGATGAAGTTCAGCCGGGGTGAGATCACTCAGGGCCTGACCGTCATCGGTGAGACTGACCATACAGGCACCGTGGTGCGCTTCAAGCCCGACCCCGAGATGTTTGACGATACGGTTTATGACTATGAGATCCTCCACACCCGTATGCGCGAGCAGGCCTTTCTCAACGGCGGCCTTCGCATAACTATCGAGGATAAGCGCCCCGGCAGGGAAATGCAGGAGACCATGTGCTACGAGGGCGGCATCAGGGAATATGTGTCCTACCTCAACAGGCACAAAACTCTTATCCACAATGATGTTATCTATCTCTCCGGCACGAAGGACGACGCTATCGCCGAGATTGCGCTCCAGTATAACGACGGCTATAACGAGAACATCGTCTCCTTTGCAAACGATATACACACCCCTGAGGGCGGCATGCACGAGACGGGCTTCAAGACCGCGCTCACGAGGGTTATAAACGCCTATGGCACGAAGAATAACATCATCAAGGGGGACGATAAGGTCTCCGGTGAGGATGTGCGCGAGGGTATATCCGCTGTGATCTCCGTAAAGCTCCCTGAGGCGCAGTTTGAGGGCCAGACCAAGCAGAAGCTGGGTAACGCCTATATAAGAACACTGGTCGACAGCATTGTCTCCGAGCAGCTGGCGGAGTATCTTGAGGAGAATCCGCAGGCGGCCAAGGTCATCCTTGACAAGGCGATGATGGCAAACCGCGCCCGCGAGGCCGCGCGCAAGGCGAAGGAATCCGTCCGCCGCAAGACAGGGCTTGAAAGCGGCCAGATGCCCGATAAGCTTCAGGACTGCAACGAGCGCGACCCCTCGCTGTGCGAGCTTTACATCGTCGAGGGCGACAGCGCCGCGGGCTCCGCCATTCAGGGCAGAGACAGCCGCTTTCAGGCTATCCTTGCCATGTGGGGCAAGATGCTCAACGTCGAAAAGGCGAGAGCCGATAAAATTTATGGCAATGACAAGCTCTATCCGCTCATTGTGGCCATGGGCGCCGGAATCGGGGACGAGTTTAATATTGAAAAGCTCAGATATCACAAAATTATCATTATGGCCGATGCCGATGTGGACGGCTCACATATCCGCACGCTCCTTTTGACCTTCTTCTTCCGCTATATGCGCCCGCTCATTGAAAAGGGCTATGTGTATTCGGCCGTCCCGCCGCTCTTCAAGCTTGTGCGCGGCAAGACCCAGCGCGTTGCCTACTCTGAGCCTGAGCGCGATAAGATAAGCGCGGAGCTGCGCGCCGATAACCCCAACGCGAAGGTGGATATCAGCCGCTTCAAGGGCCTCGGCGAGATGGACCCCCACGAGCTGTGGGAGACAACCATGAACCCCGAGACGCGCACCCTGCGCCGCATCACCCTCAACGACGCCATACAGGCTGACCATGTCTTCACCGTGCTTATGGGTGAGGATGTTGAGCCGCGCCGCGAGTGGATAGAAGAAAACGCCAAATATGTTGTTAATCTTGACATTTAAGGAGGTGGAGCAGCATGGCACACAAGAGAGATTATAAGCCGGAGGACATACTGTTCCCCAATCAGCATATAACAGAATCAGAGCTGGTAAGCGAGATGCAGACCAGCTATATAGACTACGCGATGAGCGTTATCGTCGGCCGCGCTCTGCCCGATGTGCGCGACGGACTAAAGCCCGTGCACCGGAGAATCCTCTACGCGCTGTATGAGGACGGGCTTACCAGCGACAAGCCCTTCAAAAAGTCCGCCACCTGCGTGGGCGACGTGCTGGGCCGTTACCACCCGCACGGCGACGGTTCCGTATATGACGCGATGGTGCGTCTGGCGCAGGACTTTTCCATGCGCTATATGCTCGTTGACGGGCACGGCAACTTCGGTTCCGTGGACGGTGACCCCCCCGCCGCCTATCGTTACACCGAGGCGCGGCTCTCCAAAATTTCCGATGAAATGCTGCGGGACATCAACAAGGACACCGTTGACTGGGTTCCGAACTTTGACGAATACAGGAAAGAGCCGGTCGTGCTGCCCTCCCGTTTCCCGAATCTGCTGGTCAACGGCTCAAGCGGCATCGCCGTCGGCATGGCGACGAATATTCCGCCGCACAACCTCACCGAGGTCATAAACGCCTGCATCTGCGTGCTGGATAACCCGGAGGCGACGCTTGCAGACCTCATGCAGCACATAACCGGGCCGGATTTTCCGACAAGGGGCATCATCATGGGCAGAAGCGGCATCCGTCAGGCCTACGCCACCGGGCGCGGCCGCGTCGTCGTCCGGGCGAGGACGGAATTTGAGGAGTACGGCCAGAACCGCACCCGCATTATAGTTACGGAGCTGCCATATCAGGTCAACAAGCGCCAGCTTATAAAGAACATCGCCGAACAGGTGAAGGATAAGCGGCTTGACGGCATTTCCGACCTTCGCGATGAGACCGACCGCAACGGTATGCGCATGGTCATCGAGCTGAAAAGAGACGCAAATCCGCAGGTTGTTTTAAACCGCCTCTTTGCGCAGACCGCCATGCAGAGCACCTTCTCAATCAACATGCTGGCGCTGGTGAACAACCAGACCCAGCCGAAAATTCTCTCCCTGCGGCATATTCTGGACGAGTATCTAACATTCCAGGAGGAGCTTATCGTCCGGCGCACGAAGTTTGACCTTAAGAAGGCCGAGGAGCGGGCGCATCTGCTGGAGGGCCTGCTCATTGCGCAGGATAATATTGACGAGGTCATTCACATTATCCGCAGCAGCTATGATAACGCAAAGCAGAACCTGATGGAGCGCTTCGGCCTGTCCGATGTGCAGGCGCAGGCTATATGCGACATGCGCCTCATCTCTCTTCAGGGCCTCAACCGCGAGAAATTAGAGAACGAGTATAAGGAGCTTGAGGAGCGCATAGGCTACTTCAAGACCCTGCTCGCTGACCCAGAGCTTATAAAGGGCGTCTTGAAGGACGAGCTTACCGCCATCCGCGATAAATACGGCGACAAGCGCAAGACCGAGATTCAGGACGTGGCGGACGAGATCGACATTGAGGACCTCATCGAGGAGGAGCAGTGCGTCTTTACCCTGACCCACGGCGGATATATAAAGCGCCTGCCCGTGAGCGAATACAGGGCGCAGGGGCGCGGCGGCAAGGGCATCCGCGCCATGTCCACCAAGGAGGAGGACTATGTGGAGACCGTGTTCACCGCCTCCACGCATGACTATATCCTGTTCTTCACAAGCTCCGGCAGAGTGTTCATAAAGAAGGGCTATAACATCCCCGAGGCCGGCAGAAACGCCCGCGGCAGCAATATTATTAACATTATCCAGATCGACCAGGGCGAAAAGGTCAGCGCGATGATAAAGGGCAGCGGCTTTGTGGAGGATCAGTTCCTCGTCTTTGTGACGAAGAATGGCACCGTCAAGCGCATGAGCAGCGCCGCGCTCAAGAACATCCGCTCCAACGGCATCCGCGCGCTGAACCTCGACGAAGGGGACGAGCTTATAACCGTCATCCCCACGACCGGCAATGAGAACATCCTCATTGCAACGAGAGACGGCATGGCCGTCTGCTTCAATGAAAATGACGCGAGACCCATGGGCAGGATCGCCGTGGGCGTGCGCGGCATAAAGCTCAGAGCTGGGGACTATGTCATTGGCGCGGACAGCACCGGCGCGGGCAGCGCCCTGTTCACCATCACCGAAAAGGGCTACGGCAAGCGCACGGCGGTGGAGGAGTACACCGTCCACGGCCGCGGCGGCATAGGCATGAAAAACTACAACATTACCGAGAGAACCGGCAAGATAGCGGCGGTGATGGTCGTAAACAATGAGGACGATATTCTTGTCATCACCGACGACGCGACGATGATTCGCCTCGCGGCGGACAATGTTTCCCTGCTCAGCCGCGCCACTCAGGGCGTGCGCGTAATGCGCCTGAACGAGGGCAGCCGCGTCATTGCCATTGAAAAAACCGAGAAGGAAGCCGAAGAGGAGAACCAGACGGAGGAATAACATTTGAACGGGGAGAAAAAGAAAAAACGCGGCGGCGGAGGCTGGGCGATAGCCATCATAATTCTCGGCGCGATACTCAGCAACATCGGAGAAATGGGCATTGATGTGTTCGCGCTGCTGATACCGCTAATCGGCATTGCCGTGATAGTCGGTGTGTTCGTGTTTGTGTTCAAAATGATCAAGGCGGCGCAAAGCGGCGGGCAGCAGCCCGCGCAGGCGCGCCCCATGCGCCGTGAGCCTTTGGAGGACAGAGCGCCCCGTCGTGCCCACCGGGAGGAGGAAAGACCCGTCCGCGCCCGCAGAGACGCGGAGGACAGACCCTCCATCTTCCGGCGTGAGCCGCTGGAGGATAAGCCTGTCAGCCACCAGAGGGAGCTGCTGCCGATGGACGAGTACGAGCGGCAGAAGCGCCTCAACCAGCTTGAAAACTTCCTGAAAAACGGCACTATCGACAGGGAAGAGTACCGTAAGCTCCGCGCAAGGTATGAGAGGTAAAGAAAACGACCCCTCAGTCAGCCTGTTCGGCTGACAGCTCCCCTTACGCAGGGGGAGCCTTAATATGGTGTAAGTCAGAGGTTTGAGAGCATAGAGACGGCCGCATTGATCTCTGACTTCCCATGAGGAAAAGTGTAGACACAGCGCGAATTTTACAGCAAATGGAGACTATAATGGCAAAATCCGTGACAATTTACACCGACGGGGCATGCAGCGGCAACCCCGGCCCCGGCGGCTGGGGAGCCATTCTCTGCTACAAGGGAGTGGAGAAGGAGCTCTCCGGCGGAGAGGCGCAGACCACGAACAACCGCATGGAGCTGACGGGGGTCATCTCCGCGCTTGAGCAGCTCAAAGAGCCCTGCACCGTGGAGCTGTATTCCGACTCCAAATATGTGGTGGACGCGCTTGAAAAGGGCTGGGCCCGCTCATGGAAGAAAAACGGCTGGAAAAAGGCGGACAAAAAACCCGCCCTCAACCCCGACCTCTGGGAGCGGCTCTTATCGCTCTGCGATATGCACACAGTCCGCTGCCACTGGGTAAAGGGCCACGCCGAAAACGAATACAACAACAGATGCGACGCGCTTGCCGTCAGCCGGAGGGATGAGTTCGCGCGATGAAAAAGACAAATTATAACGACAAGGGCATAAAAATCTTCATGGGCTACATCGCCCGGCACAAGAAGCTGTTTTTTATAGACATGCTGTGCGCGGTGGTGGCGTCCATTGTTGATTTGGTGTTCCCATATGTGTCGCGGCTTTCGATGAATGAGCTGCTGCCACAGAGCCTTTACAGGACGTTTTTTGTCGTGATGGGGATAATGGTGGCGGCATATGTGCTCAAGAGCGTGCTCTACTATGTGATAACCGTGGTCGGGCACAGGATGGGCGTGCTTGTAGAGTCGGATATGCGCAGGGATGTGTTCACGCATATGCAGTCGCTCTCTTGCAGCTTTTACGACAAAAACCGCACCGGCGTTTTGATGAGCCGCATCACCAGCGACCTTTTTGAGGTGACGGAGCTTGCCCACCATGGGCCGGAAAACCTGCTCATCTGCACGCTGACCATTCTGGGTGCGCTTATCGTGATGTTCTGCCTGCAATGGCAGCTCGCCCTGGTGCTGACGGTCATTCTGCCGCTGTGCCTGTGGTTCACGCTCTCGCAGCGCAACCGCATGAAAAACGCAAATATTGAGGTCAAGCGCAAGACCGCGGATATTTATTCTGCCATCGAGAGCAGCATCTCCGGCATACGCACGGCGAAGGCCTTCGCCAATGAGGAGCAGGAGAGCGATAAATTCGACGCGGCAAACGCGATGTTCCGCTCCTCCAAGGTCGAGTATTACAAGAGCATGGGGCTTTACATGAGCGGGATGGAGTTTACCACCGGAATAATGCAGGTGGTGGTCATCGCCGTGGGCGGCGCGCTCATCATGGCGGGGAAGATGGACTATATCGGGCTTATCACCTTCTCCCTCTATGTCAGCACCTTTGTTACGCCTATACGCAAGCTCACGCAGTTTGCAGAGCAGTACATGCAGGGCAGCGCCGGGTTCGAGCGTTTTCTTGAGCTTATGCGCACCGAGGCGGGTATAATAGACGCGCCCGATGCCGAGGAGCTGGGCACGGTCGAGGGCAATGTTGACTTTGACCATGTGAGCTTTGATTACGGAAACGGTGTGCCGGTTTTGAGGGATATCGACCTGCACATCACTCCCGGTGAGACCTTCGCGATCGTCGGCCCCTCCGGCGGCGGCAAGACCACGCTCTGCCAGCTTGTTCCGCGCTTTTACGATGTCTGCGCGGGCGCTGTCAGGGTCGACGGGCACGATGTGCGCACGGTTACGCAGGAGAGCCTCAGAAAGAACATCGGCATTATCCAGCAGGATGTGTTCATGTTCGCGGGCACCGTGCGCGAGAACATCCGCTACGGCAGACCCGACGCGACCGACGAGGAGATAGTCGAGGCCGCCGTCCGCGCCGAGATACACAGCGAGATAATGGCCATGCCTGACGGCTATGATACATATATCGGCGAGCGCGGCGTCATGCTCTCCGGCGGACAGAAGCAGCGCATATCCATCGCTCGGGTTTTTCTTAAAAACCCGCCGATACTCATCCTTGACGAGGCCACCAGCGCGCTCGACACCGTTACCGAGCAGCGCATACAGGCGGCGCTGGACGCTTTGAGCGTCGGCAGGACAACGATTATAATTGCCCACAGGCTCTCGACAGTCAAAAACGCGGACTGCATCGCCGTTATTGAGGACGAGCATATTGTGGAGCTTGGCAGCCCCGAAGAGCTGCTGGCGAAAAACGGGGCATACGCGGAGCTGTGCAGGGCACAGAATTTATAATTTGCGCCATCCCTTGCCTCCCCTTAGCGAAGGGGAGCCTTTGGAGCGTGTAATTTTGAAGGTTGTAAATAAAGAAAAGGGGGATAAATATGCTGAGTGTCAGAGTTGGCGGGCACAGGGACCTGACCCGCTTTTACCCGGTGATGGAGCTGGATTTTGACAAGAAAGAGCTGCTGCCCAAGGTGGTCATTCACAAGGCGATGCTCAACGGCTCGCAGGAGCTGCTGATTTTCTTTGACGATGAGACCAAAATGGAGATGGGATACGCGCTGGTATGCTGCCGCAGTCTCTATGGATATGTGCTGCTCAAATACTTCGGCATCCTACCGTGGAACAGGGACAAGGGCGTCGGCGTGGAGGCCATGCGCCTTATAAACAAGCGCTATGCCGACCGGCAAGGCATCCTTGCGGAGCTGACGGTTTTTGAGGACGATGAGGAGTACCGCAAGAAGCTGCGCCGCTTTTTCGCCCGCTTCGGCTATGTGGGCGTGGAGAGCGATTACCGCCTTGGCGGGGCCGAGGTGGAGCTGATGGTCAAGCCCATCAAGGGTACGGAGGATATAAGCGCCGTTGCCCACAGAATGATAAGAGATTTTTATTCCCGCTGCCTCTCGGCGGTGGGCATGAACAAGATGATCGATATTAATCCTGTAAGGAAGTAAACTCAGCGTTTCTATGGAAATTCTCATAAACCAAATACTTGAAAACAAGGAAGCCGCCGCCCTCCCCTCTCTGGTGGAGAGCGGTGGACTTCCTGCGCTCATTTCCGGTCTTTCGGCGGTGCACCGGGCGAATCTGGCGGCCGCGCTGCGCCTGAAAACCGGGCTGCCGCTGTTTGTCATCTCTCCGGACGATACCTCGGCGGAGAACTTCGCGCGCGATCTGTGCTCAATGCTGCAAATTCAGGTCGGTGTGCTGGGGATGAGGGATTACACCTTTTTCCCGACGGAGGCCGCCTCCCGCCAGACTGAGCAAAAGCGCATCGCCGCGCTCTACGCGCTTGCAAAGGGCGAGAGCCCCGTGACGGTGGCGTCCATCCCTGGGCTTATCCAGCGCTGCATCCCGCCAAAGACGTTGCTCGACACGGCCTTTACCATCGAGGACGGGGGCAGCTATAAAATTGAAGATATTGAGGAGAGCCTTATCCGCTGCGGCTATTCGCGCACCGAGCAGGTCGAGGGCCCGGGCCAGTTTGCAAGGCGCGGCGGGATACTGGACTTTTTCTCTCCCGCCGGGCATGAGCCGGTGAGAATCGAGTTCTGGGGAGACGATGTGGACTCCATGGGCAGCTTCGACCCCTCGACCCAGCGGCGCACCGAGCATCTGGAGCGCTGCGTAATTCTGCCCGCGGCGGAGACTCTGCCCACGATGGCTTCCGGGGGCGTTGAGGGCCTTTGCTTAAAAATCGAGCAGTTTTCCGAGCGCTACGCTCGCCGCCGCTCGAGTGAGAACGCCCAGACCCTCGCCGCGACCCTCCGCGCCGACGCGGAGAGGCTCAGAGCGGGCATCAGCATGAGCGACGCGGACAGATATATGCCCGTTATCTACCCCGACGCCTGGGGCGCGGATTATATCGACCCTGCGGCGCTCGTGTTCCTCGACCAGCCCAACCGCTGCGCCGAGCGGGCGCGGGAGTACGCAAAGCAGCTCGGCGCGGACATCAAGGAGCTTCAGCGCCGGGGGCAGATCGCCGTCACGGAGGACAGCTTCTGCCTGAGCTTTGATAAGCTGGCAAAGCGCTTGGAGGATTACCCCGTCTACATGGCGGACGCCTTCACCGTTGGCAGAAACCCGCTCAGCCCGCGCACGCTTGTGAGCATCCCGGCAAAGCAGCTGCCCTCATACGCGGGCAACGCCCAGACCGCCGCGGAGGACGTGCGCCTCTATCTCAAGCAGGATTACCGCGTGGTGGTGCTGGCCGGGGATGAGCGCAGAGCGAAGGTCTTGCAGGAGTTTTTCTCCGGCAGCGGGATTAACGCGCTCATTTATAAGGAGCTTAAAAGGCTGCCGGAGCAGGGGGGCTGCTCGATTGCCATCGGCGCGCTCAGTGCCGGCATGGAATATCCGGCGCTGAAACTCGCGGTGCTGACGGACGCGCAGCTTATCCGCAGCAAAAGCGGCAGGACGGCCCGGAAAAAACGCCCCGCAAACAGCATAAGGATTGATTCCTGCGCCGACCTCTCCATTGGGGATTACGTGGTGCATGAAAACCACGGCATTGGCCGCTTCGCCGGGATAGTGCGTATGCAGGTGGACGGCTTTGACAAGGACTATATCAAAATAGCCTACGCCGGGACGGACACGCTCTATGTCCCGGCAACCCAGCTTGACATGGTGTCAAAGTACACCGGCGGCGGGGAGGATAAGCCCGTACGCCTTTCCAAAATGGGGGGCACCGAGTGGGCCAAGACCCGCTCGCGCGCGAAGGGCGCCGCAAAGGACATGGCGAAAAAGCTCATCGCGCTCTATGCCCAGCGGCAGCGTATGCCCGGCTACGCCTTTTCCCCGGACAGCGAGTGGCAGCGGGAGTTTGAGGAAAACTTCGGCTACACGGAGACGGACGATCAGCTGCGCTGCGTGGCGGAGATAAAGCGCGATATGGAATCGGCCGTGCCTATGGACAGGCTTCTCTGCGGTGATGTGGGCTTCGGCAAGACGGAGGTCGCGCTGCGGGCGGTTATGAAGTGCGTCCTTGACGGGAAGCAGGCCGCGATACTTGTGCCGACGACTGTTCTTGCCCAGCAGCATTACCAGACGGCGCTCCAGCGCTTTTTCGGCTTTCCGGTGAACATCGCGGTTTTGAGCCGCTTCAAAACCGGCGCTCAGTCCGATAAGGTTGTGGAGGAGCTTGCAAACGGCAAGTGCGATCTCGTTATCGGCACACACCGGCTGCTGTCAAAGGATATTAAATTCAAGAATTTAGGGCTTCTGGTGGTGGACGAGGAGCAGCGCTTCGGCGTGACCCACAAGGAGCATATAAAGGAGCTTGCGCAGGGGGTGGACGTGCTGACGCTCTCGGCAACGCCCATTCCGCGCACGCTCAACATGGCCATGTCCGGCATCAGGGACATGTCCACCATCGAGGAGCCGCCCGAGGACCGGCTCCCCGTGCAGACCTTCGTCATGGAGCACGACTGGGGCATCATCGCCGAGGCCATCCGCCGGGAGCTTCAGCGCGGCGGTCAGGTGTATTACCTGCACAACCGCGTGGAGGATATTGAGCGCACGGCCCGGCGCTTGAGCGATTTGCTGGAGGGCGTCACGATAGGCGTCGCCCACGGGAAGATGGACAAAAACATGCTGGCAAACGTGATGGAAAACGTTGCAAACGGGCAGATTCAGGTGCTTGTCTGCACGACCATAATCGAGACCGGCATTGACATTCCAAACGTCAACACCCTCATTATCGAGGACGCGGATAAGCTCGGCCTTGCGCAGCTGCACCAGATTCGCGGCCGCGTCGGCCGCTCCACGCGCCGCGCGAGTGCCTATCTCACCTTCCGGCGGGACAAGGTGCTCACGGAGATAGCCGAAAAGCGCCTCAACGCCATCCGGGACTTTGCGCAGTTCGGCTCCGGCTTCAAGATTGCCATGCGCGACCTTGAGATTCGCGGCGCTGGAAGTCTTTTGGGCGCGGAGCAGTCCGGCCACATGATCGACGTGGGCTATGACATGTACATGAAGCTTTTAAACGAGGCGGTTCTGGAGGCGCGGGGCATAGAGGTACCCCAGCGGGCGGAGTGCTCGGCTGACCTTGCCGTCGCGGCGAACATCCCGGACAGGTACATCTCCTCCTCCGAGCAGCGCATGGACATCTACCGGCGCATCGCTATGATACGCACTGAGGAGGAGGCCGACGATCTGACCGACGAGCTTATCGACCGCTTCGGCGACCCGCCGCCGGGGGTCAACGCCCTTATCCATGTGGCGCTGCTGCGCGGCGAGGCCGGGCGCGCCGGAATAACGGACATTGCCCAGAAGCAGGGGCGGCTCCGCTTCACGGTGAAGGATTTCAACATGGAAAAGGTCTCCGCTCTTTACGCCATGCCCGATTACAAGGGGTCTCTCCGCGTTGAGGCCGGGTCCGCCCCCTGCCTGAGCATCAAGCTCAAGAGCAAAAACCGCGTCATCGACGAGGCGCGGAAATTCGTTTCGCTTTGGTCATCGGTGAACAAAGGATAAATTTATGCTGTTTTTCCTTGTGCAAGGCATTATATGGTGGTAAAATAATCTGAACGCATATACGGAAAGCAGACGGGAGCCGAACCATGCCGCCCGTCGGCAACTCAAAATGAAAAATCAATCAAAACTAACTCGCCGACGGGTGCGAAGCAGTTTTAGCAGAGCAAATTTTTTCCAAGACGAGGCAAGTGGCGCAGGGAATATCCGTTGATATTTTCAAGCCGCTTAACGAAGTATTGGGGAAAATTGGCCTGTTAAAACCGGCATGGGTCAACTCTCGTCTGCTTAAAGGAAAACCGATATGAAAAAACTTATTGCGATACTTATAGTCCTGTGCCTGATTTTTGCGGGTGTGGTCGGCTGCGCCAATGTGAACGAGAGCCCCGCCGAGCCGGAGGAGAGCCCGGAGGTTCAGCCCTCCGAGGAGCCGACCGGCGGCGATGTGGACAGCGAAGCGCCGGCAACCGCGGGAGAGCTGGACTTTGAGGCGATATACGCCCTGCATGAGCCGGATGAGATAGTGCTCACCGTGGGCGGCAGGGACGTGACCTGGGCGGAGTATTTTTACATGTTCTACACTCAGGCAAGCCAGATTCAGGATTATTTCACCGCCATGGCCATGTACTACGGCGCGAGCCTCAGCTGGAGCGACACCATGGGCGAGAGCAGCGATGTGACCTATGCCCAGTATGTCCAGCAGAGCACGGAGCAGGCTATCGGTCAGCTTCAGGCCATAAGAGCCTTTGCCGAGGAGAACAACATCGAGCTAACCGAGGAGGACCTTGCCAATATCGCGGCCGAGGATGAGGCCAACATCGCAAACTTCTGCGGTGAGGGCGCGACCGAGGCGGACTTTGAGGAATATCTTGCGGGCATCTACCTCACGAGGGAGCTGTACGATGATATTAACCGGGTCAACTACCTCTATCAGCGCTGCTATAAGGAGCTTTACGGCGAAAACAGCGAGCTGTTTGACGAGGCGGCGGCGCTGAGCTATCTTGAGGATAACGGCTACATCTCCGCAAACCACATTCTGCTTATGACCAGCGATGCCGGCACCGGCGAGGCGCTGGACGAGGCCACAATTGCCGAAAAGGAAGCGCTGGCGAATGATATCGCGCAGGAGCTTCAGGCTATTGAGGACCATGACGAGCTGCTCGCCCGCTTTGCCGAGCTCAAGGACGAATACTGCGAGGATACCGGCAAGGCAACCTATCCCGACGGCTACGTCTTCACCCACGGCACGATGGTCTCCGAGTTTGAGGACACCTGTGACGCACTGGAGGAGTATCAGGTCTCCGACCCCGTAAAGTCCGATTATGGCTACCACGTCATCATCCGCCTGCCCGCGGACGCTGACCGCGTGATGCAGTACAGCAGCGACGGCACGCCCATGAGCGCGAGAGCCGTTGCGGCAAACAGCGAATTTGGCAGCCGCATGCAGGAGTGCTACGAGAGAATCGACCTCAGCTTTGCCGAGGGCTTCAGCCTGCCCGCCATCGGCGATTATCTCAAGTAAATAAGCGAGAAAGGACACCGGCTGTCAAGCTTGACAGCCGGTGTTTTTTGGCGGGTGCGAAGATGGAGGCGGGCTCAGCTAAAGGTGGATGGGAGATGAACGCAAAATTGACGTTTCAGCTCAAAATTTGCACTACCCAACGGCTCCCTTGTGTAAAGGCTGCGCCCGCAGGCGCGTTTCGTAGCGCAACCGCCGTAAGGCGGCTCTTAGCGCGGAGATGAGCTGGCGCGGAGCGCCTGAGGGATTGTAAATGTACGATATTTTGAGCAATAAAGATAATCGTAACACAGGTAACGACCCCTCAGTCAGCCTACGGCTGACAGCTCCCCTTACGCAGGGGAGCCTTTGAGGAACAGCCTGTTATGCTGTCACCCCAGTTTTTTGCGCAGCTTGCCCACGAGGAAAATGGCGGGCATGACAATAAAGGCGTAGCAGAGGTTTATTATCGGGATGATGGCTTTTGACCACAGCTCAAGGGCCGTGGGGGTTCTGGCAATGAGCATGGCGCAGACGGCTGCCGCCGCACCGCAGGGGAGCGCTGCCCAGCGCCCGGCGCTTAAATCCGTCCGCTTTTCGCCGCGATAGCTGGGGTCGAGGTCAAAGCACAGGCGCAGGATATGCTGCGCGGTATATAGCAAGGCGGACACCAGCAGAAAGTCCGGGAACACCCAGAGCGTCACCACCAGCGCCTCAATGCGCTCAAGACTGCCGAAAAATTCCAGGTTTCGCACGAGCGAGAAAAAGGGGCGGGTGAGCCTTGCGGTCAGCTCCGCGCCGAAATTGCCCAGCACCGCAAGGCTCACGGCAGTCACCATCAGCAGCATAAGCCCTGCCCAGATGGAGAGGCTTTTCAGGCTGCCCTTATCCTTGCGCACAGAGCCGAGCAGAAAGCAGGAGAGATACAGCACCACGCTGAGAATGTCCGTGACGGTCAGCGAGCCCTTCATTATGGGCAGAAAATACGCGCCGCTTATGGGCAGCAGGTTTTCCTTTTGCAGATTCATGACGGAGAAAACCAGGATAAACAGCAGCACGCCCAGCACAACCGGCTGGACGAGCTTCGCCGTTCTCGCGATGGAACGGCAGGAGCCCAGAGCGGCAAAAAGGCACAGCAGCCCCATCACTATTATAAATATATCCGGGGTGCTGTATGGATAGATGGTGGTGATGAGCCGCTCCGCCCCGGAGCGGAGAATAAAGCCGGCGTACAGCACAAACCACGCCGCCGAGATGACAAGCACAGACTTGCCAGCCTTGCCGCCCAGACAGCGCAGGCACAGCTCACCCAGACCCTCGCTTTCGTTGCGGGCGCTCATAAGGCGGCAGATGAAAAACACATACGCCAGCGCCAGCGGCGCGGCGGCAAGGGCGGTGAGCCACGCGCCACGCCCCGCAATGACCGCCGCTCCAGATGGTATCAGACGCAGCAGCGGCGCCAGCAGCATCATGGTGCACAGGGCCAGCAGCTGGTTCAGGTCAAATCTGTAATCACTTTTCAAAATCAAGCATCCTTTATATCGTTTGTGTGGCTCAGTGCGCCGCTGACGGTGATTTGCAGCTCCAGCTCCGGCAGGCAGTCAATGAAGCTGCGGGGCATGGCGGCAAATTTTCCGGGCTCGGCCATCTCGATTATCCCGGCAAGGCCCAGAAAATCGGCCTCAAGCGCCCGCGACTGCTGCAAAACCGCGCTGATGCGCCGGGAAATCTCCGCTTCAAGGCGCGAGGTGATATAGTCATTATACTGGGGCGTGCCCACGTCCTCATCGGCGGCGGTCTCCGTGATGGAGGCCCGCACATTGGCGGTCACGTCTATGCCAAGAAGGCTGCCGTCATCGGCCCAGAGCGGCTCAATCTCCGCGCCGCCGTTGGAAATTTCCAGCGTCACCGGGCGGCCCTGCCGGTCGCGCACCACAATGGGGGAGATGTCCACGTGGTTTTTTATAAAGCCCACACCCACGGCATTGTCCCTGCCGATAAAGCCGCAGAGGCTGCCGTCCTTTATAATGGCATAGCCTGCCACGGCGGCGGTCCGCTCTTTTTCCCCGCTGTCTGACTCGGCTTGGGCGGGTTCTTCGGATTCGTCGGTTTCACCTTCCCCGCCGGAGTCGGGCTGCTTTAGACCACCGCTGGAGGCGTCCTCAAATTCAAGCGCGCAGATGAGGGCGCTGCCGAAGCGCCGGTCATCCCGCAGTATCTCGGCGGCGGAGACAACGCGCTCCCCGCCGCCGCTGCCGAGGTTATCCTCAACGGCCTGCAACAGCTCCGATATGCCCGTTGTGCCGCTGCCCACGGCCTGCATGGCCTCGTGCGCGCTGCTGTTTTTCATTATATATATAGGAAGGCTCACCCGTACATATGGCGAGCGGCAGACGTAGGACAGGTAATCCTCAATGCCGGAGCGGGCTGTCTCGTCGCCGATAACGATGCTCTGGATGTAGGAATAGAACATGGCCTGCTCATTGGAGCGGATTTTTATGCGGTCCAGCGCCTGAGAGATGGACTCCCCGCCGCCGCTGAGTATGGTTGGCCCTTCGCCCCGGGCGCTGTTGGAGGCGGAGGCGAGGGTAATATCCACCCCGGCAGGGGTTTTGTCTATGCCCATGGTCTGTATGACCAGAAGATTTTCCAGCTCCTGATAATTTGAGTATATAGAGCCGCAGCCGCTCAGAGCCGGGAGCATGGCAAGGATGAGCAGCAGGGCGATGAGCTTTTTCATTGTTGCCGCCTCCTGTCAGGGGTGCGCAGCAGCGCGTCCCGGTATTTGCGCATGGGCTTTGGAAGCTGGAGCAGTAGCCGGGCAAGGCCCCAGGGCTGGCTGCCAGTCACGGGGGCGGTGTAGTTCACGCCGAAGCTGTCCATATCCGCGAGCTTGAGCAAAATCAGGCAGCTGAGCGCGGCCATGCCGAAAAGCCCCGCCGCGATAGCCGCTAAAAGCATACTCATCTGCACCAGCCGCACCGCCGAGCCCATGTCCTGACTGGGCAGGGTGTAGCACGCGATGCCCGCGGTCGCCACGACGATGATGGCGATGGGGGAGACGACCTGTGCCTCCACCGCGGACTGGCCCACGATGAGCGCTCCGATGATGGACACGGTGTCGCCGATGGGGTTCGGCAGGCGCAGGCCCGCCTCCTGAAGCAGCATGAAGGCTATGAGCATGCCGATTATCTCTATGCCGGTTGAAAAAGGCACGTTCTGCTTGGCTTCGATTATTGAAAGCAGCATTTTTGTGGGGATCATCTCCTGATGGTACATGGCGACGGCCACATACGCCGCCGGGAGAAAAAGCCCCAGCATCAGCGCAAAGTAGCGCAGCACGGTCAGAAAGCTGGATACTATGAAATTTGTGTTGCTGTCGCTGGTGACTTTCATGAACTCCGCGAAGGTTACCGGCAGCAGCAGACCCACCGGCAGCCCGTCTACCAGCAGGCCAACACGCCCGTCGGCAAGGTACATGGCAAAGCGGTCTGGGCGCTCGGTGTGGATAAGCTGCGGAAAGGGGGAGTTTGGCGCGTCGACGATGTAATCCTCCAGCGCGCCGGTGGATAGCAGCGCGTCGATGTCGAGCGCGTCAAGCCGCCGGGCAAGCTCCTCCACTGTGTCCGGGGCGGCCACGCCGTCAATGAACATGATGGCGACCGTCGTGTTTGATTTACGGCCGACGGAGCTCTGGATAAGCTTCAGCTTCGGGGAGCAGATGCGCCGGCGCACAAGAGCAGTGTTCACGCGCAGCGTTTCGACAAAGGAGTCCTTCGCGCCCTTGAGGGACTTTTCAAGTGACGGCTCGTTTATCCCGCGCACCTGACTTGAGCGGATCTCAAAGCAGAGCGCCTGGTGTATGCCCTCGAAGATAAGGGCGCAGTGCCCATGGGTCAGGTCGCTTACCACATCGTCAAGCGTATCGCGCTTTTTCACCGAGTAGCTGTACACCGCGCCGCTGATTATGCGCTCCATGCACTCCTCCTCGGTGACGGGCTCCCCGGCGCGGCCTGCCTGAGTCAGCGGGCGGAGAATGTCCTCGCCCAGATCTCCGCCGCTGACAATTCCGTCAAGCCAGCAAATCTGGATGCGCAGCTTTCCGTCCAGGCCATAGTCAACACCGCGGCTTTCAAAGTCGGCGCAGCTTGCAAATATTTCTTTCAGACTTTTAAGTGACAGCTCCGCCGCGTGTTCAATCTCCGGCTTCGGATGGGGCGGCGGGCTGCCTGGTTTGTTGTTATACATGTTGTGTAGTATGCCCGCTTTAAGCCACTATATTTAGCCAAGGAAAAAATTTCTTGAAATTTAGCAAAAAAGTGTTGACATAATGCGATTAAAGTGCTATATT
Organism: uncultured Eubacteriales bacterium; assembly: GCA_900549545.1. GTDB lineage: Bacteria > Bacillota > Clostridia > Oscillospirales > Oscillospiraceae > Limivicinus. The sequence goes on along the minus strand of URPA01000015.1, from coordinate 363 downwards.
AACCAAGCCGCTGAGGAACGGGGGACCGCTTCCAAAGCAGGGCGACAAAAAAGTTTAGAAAAATTAAAAATTTCTCTTGACAAACAGTTTCGCCTGCGGTATAATAATCAAGCTGTCACCCACTGAGGGAGACGCGAGGATGTACCTTGAAAATTGAACAATGTAAGAAAACAGCTTATGCAAATAAGCACCAGAAAAGGGTTTTTGAAAAAGAGTTTTTTTAATTAACTCTATTGATTCTTTTGAGAGCTGGAAAGCTTTATCAAGAAATGATTTTAGCTGCGTTGAGCAGTTAAGATACAAATTATTGAGAGTTTGATCCTGGCTCAGGATGAACGCTGGCGGCGTGCCTAACACATGCAA
>URPA01000014.1 GCA_900549545.1 uncultured Eubacteriales bacterium | reverse complement strand
CGGCCCCCCTATCGTCAAGCCGTTCCGGCTTGCCACTTCCCCCACAGGGGGGAAGCAAGTGGGCGCGGCGCGTTTTTTGACATAAGCGTTAAAACAAGCACCGCACTAACCTTGGCTCCCACTCTGGGGGAGCTGTCACGGCGCAGCCGTGACTGAGAGGGCAAATATAATCCCAACAGAGCCCCTGAAGAGCACAAAGCTGCAACCACATTCGCGGTTGCAGCTTTAAATTATTTTCTCCTTATTTTACTCCGGCCTGCCGCAGCTTCTCCTCCCTGCGGTTAATGATGTCCTCGCCCTTGGGCTGGATATCCCCGGCCCTGGTCAGCGCCCACTTGGTCATAACGGGGCCGACAAGCTCATAGATAAGCACGGCGAAGAGCACGATGTTGCGGATAAGCGCCCCATCCCCGGGCAGGGCGGAGGCCGTGACGCACATACCGAGCGCGACGCCTGCCTGCGGCAGCAGCGTTATGCCCAGATAGTCCACCACGTTTTTGCCGCAGTGCATCATTTTTGACGAGCCGCGCGCCCCGAGATACTTGCCGAGGGAGCGGCTGAGAATGTACACAATGCCCACCAGCACGGAGCTGAACTGCGCGAACACACCAAGCTCCAGCTCCGCCCCGGATATGACGAAAAACAGCACCAGCAGGGGGGCCGTCCAGCGGTCGGAATTTTCCATTATCTCAGCCGACAGCGGGCAGAGATTGCAGAATACGCTGCCCAGCATCATGCACACCAGCAGCGAGGAAAAGCCGATGGTCACGGGGCCACAGGGAATCTTCAGCATGCTCAGCGCCACCGTCAGGAACACGAAGCTTATCGTCATGGCAAGGCGGTTTGTGTTGGAGTTGAACATCTTCTCCGTCAGCGTCAGTACCCAGCCGGCGAGCGCACCCAGCAGCAGGGAGCCCACAATCTCGATAAGGGGATTAAAAAGTATGCTGTAAATGTCCACGCTGCCGCTGTTGAGGGCCTTGGCAATGCCGAAGGACACCGCAAAGAGCACAAGACCCACCGCGTCGTCCAGCGCGACGATGGGCAGCAGCAGATCCGTCAGAGGGCCTTTGGCCTTGTACTGGCGCACGACCATCAGCGTCGCGGCGGGCGCCGTCGCGGCGGCGATAGCGCCGAGAGTGATGGCAGCGGGCAGAGACAGCACATCGGGACGAAGCAGGTGGAAGGTGATAAGCGCCGCGTCCACCAGAAGCGTGGTAACAACGGCCTGAAGCACGCCGATGACCAGCGCCTGCTTGCCTGTCTCCTTGAGCTGGGACAGGCGAAATTCGTTGCCAATCGAGAAGGCGATGAAGCCAAGGGCAACGTTGGATATCAGGCTCACGCCCTCAAGCTGGTCATAGCTGTTAAAGCCGATGCCCGGCAGGTTCAGCGCGCCGATGGCGCAGGGGCCGATGAGCACCCCCGCCACGAGGTAGGCGGTCACATCCGGCAGGTGAAAGCGTTTTATAAGTCTTGTCATCATAAGTCCGGCGAACATCGCCACGGACAGAGACAGTAATGCGGTCATATATATTCTTCCTTTCGCAAAAGCACGCGGGCGGTGAATCCGCCCGCAGTATTGTAAAGCAAACAGGCGGTAAATTCAATAGAAAAATGCGAAAAAAACCGCCCCGTCATTGAGACGGGGCGGGCAGCAGCACATATATGTTTCTTACGCGGCCTGCTTTGCGTTGCGGGAGCGAATGACGAGCAGAGTCGCGATGACCAGAACGATGCCGATTGCAAGGCAGATGAACACGTTCTGAATGAGACCCGCGAGGATGTAGTTTACAAAGCAGATGGCGCCAACGGTGATGGCGTAGGGCAGCTGAGTGGAGATATGCTCCACGTGGTCACACTGCGCACCGGCGGAAGCCATGATGGAGGTGTCGGAGATGGGGGAGCAGTGGTCGCCAAACACGGCACCGGCAAGGCAGGCGGATACGCCGATGATGAACAGGGTGCTGTCCGCGGGGAAGACGTAGGTGACGATGGGGATGAGGATGCCGAAGGTGCCCCAGCTGGTACCGGTGGAGAAGCTGAGCAGGCAGGCAACCAGGAAGATGATGGCGGGCAGGAAGGTGAACAGAGCGCCGGCGGCGGTGTTCATAACGGTGGCCACAAAGTACTTTGCGCCCAGCAGGCCGGTCATGTTCTTCAGGGAGGTCGCGAAGGTCAGGATGATGATTGCGGGGACCATGTTGTTGAAGCCCTGCGGGATGCACTGCATGGAGGCCTTGAAGCCGATGAGCCTGCGGCACCAGAAGTAGATAAGGGTGAACACGAGAGCAATCAGAGAGCCCCAGGGCAGCGCCGCGAAAGCGTCGGTATTGGCAAAGGCCTCGACGAAGTTACCGGCGTAGGCGGGGTCATCACCGAAGAAGCCGCCGACATAGGCAAGGCCCACGGTGCAGGAGATGATGAGCACGACAACGGGCAGGATAAGGTCAATAACTCTGCCGCGGGGGTTGCCCTCGGGAGCGGCGGCAGCGGCGCCGGCCATGGGCCTGTCGTTGCCGTTCTCGGCGTTGCGCTCATGGGTGAGCATCGGGCCGTAGTCAACGCGCATGACTATCAACGCGATGACGAAGACTATCATCAGCAGGGAGTAGAAGTTATAAGGGATGGCGCGGACAAAAAGCTCAATGCCGTTGTAGTCCTCCACAACGCCGGACACAGCGGCGGCCCAGGAGGAGATAGGAGCTATCATGCAGATGGGAGCGGCGGTCGCGTCAATGAGGAAGGCGAGCTTCGCGCGGGAGACCTTCTGGCTCTCGCAGATGGGGCGCATGACGGAGCCGACGGCGAGGCAGTTAAAGTAGTCATCGACAAAAATCAGGATGCCGAGGAAGAAGGTTGCCAGCATCGCGCCGACCTTGGAGTGGATATGGGTCTCCGCCCAGCGGCCAAAAGCGGCGGAGCCGCCGGCCTTGTTGATGAGCGAGACCAGAATGCCGAGGATGACGAGGAAGAGGAAGATGCCCGCGTTATCAGCGACGGCGGGAACCATGCCCTCGTTCACGATGGCGTCAAGCCCGGTGATGGGGCTGAAGTTGGTGTAGAACAGGCCGCCCAGCACTATGCCGACGAAGAGGGAGGAGTAGACCTCCTTGGTTATCAGCGCCAGGACAATAGCCACGATGGGCGGAACGAGCGCCCAGAAGGAGAAGGCCATGCTGCTGTCCGAGGTGAGGACACCGGCGCCTTCGCAGTCGCCGCACTCTGCGCCGGAGAAAACGCCGGTGCCGTTGCAGGTGGGGCAGGAGATGGATGCTGCGGCGTCGCCCTCGGCGAAGGCGGTGACGCTCAGCAGGGCGGCTGCCATGATGACAAGCAGCAGCACAGTGATAATTCTGCGGGAACGGTTCATTTTGTGACCCTCCAAATAAAAGAAAAATCATGAACAGAGCAGATACTGTTCATGACCAATACAAACCATATAAGCCCGACAGCTCTCCGCTCCTGAGCCTGCAATACAAGCTCAAGGCGACAGTCCGCCGGATATTATCCGACGACCCAGGCGAAACCGACCGGGAAGCCGGAAACCCTTCGGCGACACACCCTTTCGCTCCCGCGGTTCCCGCCGCTTTTATGGAGCTACTCTTGAGCATCGCGCCTCTATCATACTTTGTTCAGTTGAGTCCATTATAATGAACTTTCTGTGAATGTCAACATAAAAATGCAATTTTGGGCATATTATTTAGAAAGGCGTGAATAATATTCCGTTGTGTTATGAATGTTGAGCAAAATTTTTTAACGTTTTCCCTGTTTAGCGGGGCAGAGAGCGGGTTCGGGCACTTTTCGGCGGCGCATATGGGCCATTTGCTGCTCATTCTGGCAATATCCGCCGGATTCTGCCTTTTATACCGCCGGAGCGCTGAAAGGCAGAGAAGGACGCTGCGCCTGCTTACCGCCTGCGGGAACACCGCGCTGGCGCTGCTGCGCGCGGTGCTGCTGATGGCGGCGGGGCAATACGGCGTGGAGCGCCTGCCGCTGCACCTGTGCGGAATGGCGGTGTATATCTGCCTGCTTCACGCGCTGCGCCCGGGCAGGCTCACGGCGCAGTTCCTGCTGGCCTTCTGTATGCCGGGGGCGCTGGCGGCCATTCTATTTCCGGACTGGACGGCGAGCGCGCCTTGGAGCGTGATGAGCGTGTTTAACTTCGCTATACATGCCCTCATTGTCGCCTACGTGCTCATGCAGCTTGCCGCCGGGGATATCCGCCGCGAGCCGTGCCTGCTGCCCGCCTGCCTTGGGATAATGCTGCTCATCGCCGCGCCGGTATATGTGTTCAACCTCGCCGCCGGGACGAATTTCATGTTTTTAAGCTACCCCGCCCCGGATTCGCCGCTGGAGCTGTTCGCGTTTTTAGGCAGGCCCGGCTATGTTCTGGGCTACCTGCCAATGATAGCGGCTGTCTGGGCGGTTATCTATTTGCCAAAAAGAGCGCGGATTGACCGCAAACCGTAAAAAGTCTCGCAGAGTTCGCCGCACGTCAGATGACGCAGATTACATTTCGCTTCCACCAAGCATGGTGAAAGCTTCATATCCATCAGCGCCATCTTCCTCCCCCGAATCGAACCCGCTGACGCTGGGCTTCGATTCGGAAAAATAAGTTTTTTCCGGGGGCACGTACCTCGGGAAAAACACTTTGCACGGAGAGAGTGTATTTTTGCCCGCCCACGCGGGCAAAAATGCGCGAACACAGTGAAGCTCCCTTATCAAAGAAGCCCTAAAGGGGCTTCTTTGATAAAAAAGGTGCGGACTGAATGAATCAGTCCGCTAAACAGGGTTGTGGGATAAAGATATGAGCCGGGTCTTTCGCTTGAAAGACCAATTGGATAAGCTGTGAGTATAAGATAGTCCAAATCCTAAAATTTGTAAAGAGCGAAAAAGCACTACTTTTGTCGAATGAATATTTTCTTTCCGCCGGGGCAAAATAGAACGGAAATATAGTAGCGGAAAATTAAATTTCCGCTTAAGTAAGTGATGGACGAATCGGCGAGAGTGATTTGCGAGAGAATTTATGTTCTGGCGATGACACTTTTTTGCAGACATACTTTGTGTATTGGGGAAAAAGTGGCGAAGCCAGGGCACAAATTGTCCGCAAAGCGCCGAGAGGATTTGTCCAGCGCTTACGAAAAAAGAGAGGAGACTTGTTTCATGATAATGGATCGCATCGCTCTTGTGCTTGCCATCATCGGCGGCATAAACTGGGGCAGCGTGGGTCTGTTCCGCTTTGACATTGTGGCGTGGATTTTCGGCGGCCAGACCGCCACGGTCAGCCGCGTTATCTATACCCTTGTGGGCCTCGCGGCGCTGTGGTGCATATCCCTGCTCTTCCGCAGCGACACCGTCACTGACGAGGGGTAAACTAAAAGCCGGCCTTTGCCGATTTCGGCAAAGGCCGGTTTTACAATGCCGTGCCAGCTCATCTCCGCGCTAAGAGCCGCCGTGTTACGGCGGTTGCGCTCCGAAACGCGCCTGCGGGCGCAGCCTTTACACAAGGGAGCCATTGCATGGTACAGCGTTACACACAAAAAACAACCTTTGCCAATGCGGCAAAGGTTGTTTTGATATTATTATTTCGCGTAATCGACAGCCTTGGTCTCGCGCAGGAGATGAACCTTGATCTGGCCGGGGTAGGTCAGCTCTTCCTCTATCTTCTTGGCGATGTCCCTTGCAAGCAGTACCATCTGATCCTCGCTCACATCCTCGGGCTTGACCATAATGCGGATCTCGCGGCCGGCCTGAATGGCATAGGAGCTGGCGATGCCGGGGAAGCTCTTGGAGACCTCCTCCAGCTTCTCAAGACGCTTTACATAGTTCTCGATGTTCTCTCTGCGGGCGCCGGGACGGGAGGCGGAAATCGCGTCCGCCGCCTGAACGAGGCAGGCCTCGACAGTGTGCGGCTCCACGTCGCCATGGTGGGCCTCAATGCAGTGGATAACAGCCTCGGACTCCTTGTATTTTCTGGCGATGTCCACGCCGATGGTGACGTGGCTGCCCTCAACCTCATGGTCGATGGCCTTGCCCAAATCGTGCAGCAGACCCGCGCGCTTTGCGATGTTCACATCGACACCCAGCTCGGAGGCCAGCAGACCCGCGATATGGGACACCTCAATGGAGTGGTTGAGCACGTTCTGCCCGTAGCTCGTGCGGTATTTCATGCGGCCCAGAAGCTTGATAAGCTCGGGGTTGAGGCCGTGGATATTCGTCTCAAACACGGCGCGCTCGCCCTCGGCCTTGATGGTGGCGTTGACCTCGCGCTGAGCCTTGGCGACCATTTCCTCGATGCGGGCGGGGTGGATGCGCCCGTCCTGGATGAGCTTTTCCAGCGCGAGCCTTGCCACCTCACGGCGGACAGGGTCAAAGCTGGAGACGGTGATGGCCTCGGGAGTATCGTCAATAATAAGGTCGCAGCCGGTGAGGGTTTCGATGCTGCGGATGTTGCGCCCTTCGCGGCCGATTATGCGGCCCTTCATCTCATCGTTGGGGAGGGGTACGACGGAGACGGTGATTTCGCTGGCGTGGTCAGCGGCGCAGCGCTGAATGGCGGTGGAGATAATCTCTCTCGCGCGCTCGTCAGCCTCGTCCTTATACTGGGCCTCGATCTCCTTTATCTTCATCGCCATCTCGTGGGTCACATCGTCCTTGACGTTTGCGATAAGATAAGCCTTGGCATCCTCAATAGAGAAGCCGGAGATTTTTTCCAGCATTTCAAGCTGACTTTTTTTGATTGTGGCGATCTCCTGCTGCTGAGCGTCAACAGCGGCGATCTTGTTGTTGAGCGTCTCGCTCTTTTTCTCGACCGAATCAAGCTTGCGGTCGAGGTTTTCCTCCTTCTGCTGAAGGCGGCGTTCCTGCTTCTGGAGCTCACTGCGGCGCTCCCTGACTTCCCGCTCATGCTCTGAGCGGCTCTTGTGTATTTCTTCCTTTGCCTCCAAGAGAGCTTCTCTTTTCTTGCTCTCCGCGCTTTTTATTGATTCATTTATTATACGCTTGGCTTCTTCTTCGGCGCTGGTAATCTCGCGCTCACCCACCTTTTTGCGGTAGGTCACGCCGAGAATAAAGCAAATAACCGCCGTAACGGCTATAATAACAATCCATAAAATCGGTGACATAGTAAGTAAACACACCTCCATTCTTCGTAAATTTTAGAAGTTTGCGGTGGGTTACTGGTTTTTAAATCTCAGTTGTAAAATCTCAAGCAAGCGAAAAACAAATTGGCGAGAGAGATTTGCGAGAAAATTTGTGTTCTGGCGATGACACTTTTTTGCAGACATACTTTGTGTATTTCAAGAAAAAGTGGCGAAGTCAGGACGCAAATTATCCGCAAAGCACCGAGACAATTTGTTTGGAGCTTGCGTTTCAAAAAGACAGGCCATAAAACGAACCCGTCGAAGTTGAGTGATGATAACGCGGGCAGCCTCCCCATGGCAGCCCGGCGCGATTCGTTTTATTTTATCCTGTCTGCGGTGTTATGTCAAGTGAATTGCTTAAATAAATTTAAGAAATGGCTCGCGGACAAAATAAACCGGTGCCGGATGAGCGGCACCGATTGAGAAAAAACTCCGCTATATTATGAGCTCATAGAGCTTTGCCAGCGCGGGGATCGTGAAAAGGCACAGCAGAGAGGAGATGATGTTCACCGAGCTTGCGAAGGCCGCCTCCTCCTCGCTGCGGTACATTTGCGCAAACTGCGTCACCATAACGGCGGCGGGAGCACCTGCGGTGATGACAACGATGAGCAGGATGTTCGGCGCGTCCGGGTGGATGGAGAGCAGCCCGCTGAAGCGGATGGCGAGCATCGCCACCAGCGGATACACCACCAGCCGCCCAATGCACACAAGGTACGCGCGCTTATTGAAGAACACGGGCTTCAGGTCGGCGTGGCCGATTATCATGCCGACGACGAACATGTAAAGCGGGCCCATCATGCGGCCGAAATCCGTCACCACGCTGCCCAGCACGCCGGGGAGCTTGTAGTTGCAGAGAAACATCACAAAGCCGATGAGCGCGGAGATGATGACCACGTTTTTGAAAATCATGCCCCAGCGGAAGCCCTTTTCCCTGCTCAGCACGGATTTGCAGTGCGTGAACAGCAGCAGGTTCATCACCATAAAGAAGGGGCAGCAGTAGATGACCCAGTCCCCGCCGAGGGCCATGGTAACGAGCGGGAGAATGAAGTTGCCGGCGTTGGGATAGAGCATGGACAGATAGTCCACATCCGAGAGCCTGAGCGGCTTTTTGAGCAGCAGCGTCAGCACCGCGAAAACCGCGCACACCACCAGCACGCCCAGCATGGCGATGCCCATGCCAAGAAGCTTGGCGGGTGTGTATTCATACTGGAATGCGTCAAGCATGGCGCAGGGGGTGACAAAATAGAGCGCAAAGGCGGAGATGGCCTTGCTGTCCTCGTATTTCATTATCTTGCAGCGCACGGCGATAAAGCCCAGCACGATATAAATTGAAAGCGCTCCGATTTTTTCCAGCAGCGCAAATGCCAGAGACTGCATAAAAAAACCTCCCTTGGATTCTTGGAGTTTCAACATAATACTACTGTGCTCCCGCCTTGTCAATCCTGTGGAAAATTTGCACGAAAAAGAAAAATCCCGTACGAGAAAAAGAAAAATCCCGCAGGAAAAGCCCCGGTTTGGGTTTTCCCAAACCGGGGCGGAGAGATGTTCATACCATCTTATCAGTCGTCCATATCCTCAAAGGCCTCAAGCCCGCGCTTGACCTCGGCCTTGGTATCGCCGTGCTTTACCTGAAGCATGGTGACAAAGCTCAGCGCGACGAAGATGGCAGCATAGGGGAAAAGCACGCGGTAGCTTATATGCTCCATCAGTGAGCCGGCGACAATGGGTGTTACCACCTGCGCCGCCATGGAGGCGGTGTAGTAGTAGCCGGTGAACTTGCCCACGTCGGAGCCCTTGCACATCTCCACCACCATGGGCAGGGAGTTAACATTGATGGAGGCCCAGGCAAGGCCTACCAGCGCGAACACCACGAACATAATGGCGTTTATCGTGTGGAAGGTGGTGGTCAGCACAAAGCCCAGCAGGAAGCACACGGCGAGAAGGATAACGCCGAAGATGATGGTTTTCTTCCTGCCAACCTTGGAGGCCACCGCGCCGACGGGTATGTAGGAGACTATTGCGCCGACGGTTGCAATGAGCAGGCAGGTGGACGCACCGCCCAGGCTCTGACCCATGACCTCGCCGATATATGTGGTAAACCATGTGGTCACGCCGTTATAGCCCATGAACCACAGCGCGATGGACGCGAGCAGAAAGCCCAGCGAGCGCTTGACCTCCTTGGGCAGGACCTGATTGCCGGAGCCGTCGTCCTTGGCAAGGTCCCATTCGGGATGCTCCGCTTCAAGCGCGCGGTTTTCCGCAGCAAGCTTCGGTTCCTTGACCGTGAGAAACAGCACGGCGATGGCGATAAACATCAAAGAGGAGACAACGATGAACAGCGGCTGATAGTTCACATGGCTCAGGCCCTCGACCTTGGAGTTGGGATACATCACCGCCGCCACCGCAAGATACAGCACACCGCCGACCGCGCCCATGAGGTTTATGATGGCGTTTGCCTTGGAGCGCAGGGGCTTGGGCGTCACGTCCGGCATCAGAGCCACAGCGGGGGAGCGGTAGGTGCCCATGGCCACCAGCAGCAGACCCAGAACGATGACGAAGGAGGCGAGCTTGAACGGCGAAGGCTCCGCAGCATAGCCGTTATCCAGCAGGGGCAGAATGTTCATGAGGATGACGGCGCAGCCCGTACCGAAGAGGATGAAAGGCATACGCTTGCCGAGCTTGGTGTTGGTTTTATCCGAAAGCCCGCCGAACAGGGGCAGCAGAAACAGCGCCAGAACATTGTCAGCCGCCATGATAGCGCCGGAGAAGGTCTTGTTCAGGTGGAAGGTGTTGGTCAGGATAAGGGGAACAATGCCGTCATACATCTGCCAGAAGGCGCAGATGGACAAAAAGGCAAGGCCCACGAGTATTGTGCGCTTGTTGTTTAATTTCATATCGCTTCTCTCCAAATTGTATAAATAATACTGGAATGATTTTACAATAATTTTCCAAAATATACAACTAAAAAATTGACGCTGGGGTCTGCCCGGTGGTAGAATGTAATAAAAGAAACAATATTTTGAAACGAATAACATCAGGCCGGCACGGGCGAGCGTGTGTCGGCCAAATTAGAAGGAGGGGCATGGAATGAACAAAAAATGCGTTGCGCTGTCCTTGGCGGGGCTTGCCGCCGCGCCGCTTTTCGTCTTTGCGCCCGGGCGGAGCAGCCGCCGTCAGCGCGCACCCTTCGCGGGGGTGAATTTTGCCCACAGGGGCCTGCACAGCCGGGATAAGTCCGTGCCGGAAAATTCGCTGGAGGCGTTTCGCCGCGCCGTCGCCGCGGGCTACGGGGTGGAGCTCGATGTCCAGCTCAGCCGGGACGGGGAGGTTGTCGTTTTCCATGATGATACGCTTGACAGGGTGTGCGGCGTGTCCGGCAAGGTCGCGGACAGGACGCTCTGTGAGCTTCAGCAGCTGCGCCTCTGCGGGACGGAGCAGACCATCCCCCTGTTTTCGCAGGTGCTCTCCGTCATTCGCGGCAGGGGGCCGCTGATAGTGGAGCTTAAAAACGGCAAACATAACAGGGAGCTTTGCGAAAAGACGCTCGCCCTGCTGGAAAATTACCGGGGCGATGTGTGCATCGAGAGCTTCAACCCCTTCATCGTCGGCTGGTTCCGCCGCCACGCGGGGGATATGCTGCGCGGGCAGCTCTCCATGCCGGCGAAGGAGTATGAGGGCTGGCCCAAGGCAGCCGCCGCGCTTTTGAGCCGCTGCGCGCTCAACTTCATCGCCCGGCCGCAGTTTATCGCCTATAAGATTGGCCGCCGCCCCGCGCCGGTGGTTATGGCGGATATGATGGGCGCGATGAACATCGGCTGGACCTCGCACGAGCCGCGCAACGAAAAAGGCCGTGACGCGGTGATTTTCGAGTTCTACAAGCCGAAAGTGAAGTATAAATAAAATAGTGATGCCGCACCGCCGATGGCGGTGCGGCCATTATTATGCTTATTCTGCGCTTTCTTCTATTAAATCCTCGGGCAGGACTTCCATCAAGGCTTCCTTGTCGGGGTTTTCGAGAGTTACAACGCGGTTTGACTGGCGCACGACCATCTTCTCAAAAAAGTTGCGCACGTCGCGCCCGTTGCCGAAGTTATCGTCCCGCTCCTCATAGAGCTTATCAAACAGTTCGAGCGCGGACTGCTCCGCAAGCTCGGTGAGCTTGTAGCCGTTTTTGGCACACTGGGCGCGGAAAATGGCCATGAGCTGCTCGCCGGTGTAATCCGGGAAGTAGAAATATTTGTTGAAGCGGCTCTCAAGCCCGGGGTTTGAGCTGAGAAAGCCCTCCATAGGCTCGTCATACCCAGCGACAATGACAATAAGGTCGTCCCGGTGGTCCTCCATCGCCTTGAGCAGCGTCTCAATAGCCTCGCGGCCAAAGTCGTTATCCCCGCCGGAGGAGAGGGAGTACGCCTCGTCGATAAACAGCACGCCGCCGAGCGCGGACTTGATGGCCTCCTGCGTTTTAAGCGCCGTCTGCCCCACATAGCCCGCCACAAGGCCGGAGCGGTCGACCTCCACAAGCTGGCCCTTGCTCAGAACGCCGATGGAGGCGTAAAGCCCGCTTATAAGCCGCGCGACTGTGGTCTTGCCAGTGCCGGGGTTTCCCATGAACACCATGTGCAGCGACATCGGCGGCACGGGCAGGCCGTTATCCGCGCGGAGCTTTCGCACCTTGACGAGGTTTATGAGGTTCTTGACGTCCTTTTTCACATCGTCCAGACCCACGAGGGAGTCAAGCTCGGCCATGAGCGTGTCAAAATCCGGCTTTTCCGTCTCCGCCTCCGCGGTATTGGCGGCAGCCTCGCTCCCGCCGCCCTGCCCCTGCGCCATGTTCATGTGCTTGTCGGTAAAGCTGGGGGCGCTGCTGGTCACGAAGTCGAGCGGATTAAGCCCCGTGTTTGCCCGGCGCACGCCGGTGGTGTCGCATATGGCGGTGAGGCGGTCGGTGCACTCGGTGATATACTCTGCCTCCGCCATGGAGACGTCATCATCCGCGGCGGCGGCATAGAGCATGATGTTTGTCAGCATGCGGATGAAAACGCGGGAGGTATCCGTGCCGCGCCTGGCGTCGCTCTCCGCAAGGTTCCAGAAAAACACCGGCGGCAGAAAGCCATCCTCATTGCACACCGAGCTTGTCAGGTTCCACAGCAGCCAGCTCGGCTGCGGGCGGCCGCGGGAGTATATCTGGTTTGCAATGTCCACGTGCCGCTGGGTGATGCCGCCCGCCCTGCTCCACAGCGAGAGCGCGCAGCGGGTCATAAACTCGTCCAGCTCCGGCGCAAGGGAGGAGCTGCCGATGCGGTAAAAGGCATCGGTGTTGGCGATATATATCTTGTGAAACTCTTCGGGTGAGCGGCTCCATGTAGTCGGCATATGAATCCCTCTTTTACATATGTTTTTCTACTATTATAAACTAAATTTTTCGCCGGTCAAGTACGAAAGAGGCTGCTGCAAAATGAATGTTCCGCAACAGCCTCAAATATTTCAAATCGTCCCGCAGGGACACTTTAACCGCCCCAAAGGGGCGATTTCATCCGACCGCAGGTCGGATATCACTGCCGAAGGCTATATCACTCGCCGTCAGGCGAATATAACTGAGGGCACAGCCCTCATCTCCGCCCCTGATTGAAGCGGCAGCGGCAGCAGGAGCGCTTTGCCCCCGGCTTGAGGCTTACGCCCCGTGCGTTGGCGGCAGCGGCGGCGGACTTCGCCCCGCTGACCCGCTTCCACACCGCGTCAAAGTGCTTTAGCTCCTTCTCGTAGCGTTTAAGCTCGTTTTCCATGCTTTTGCCTATCCCTTCTATTATAAAATGAAAAAATTCTCCCGCCGCAGTATATGCCGCCCCTTGAAAAGCGGTGTCGGATATGAGATAATAAACAAAAGTAAAACGGATGAGGGTGGTTATATGGCAAGATTTTTCATGGCAGGCACCAATATAGCCGGCGGCATGGCCGTCATGCGCGGGCGGGACGCGGAGCATGTGCGCGTGCTGCGGCTGCGCCCGGGCGAGGATATGATAATCTGCGACGGTAAGGGCACCGACTACAAATGCCGTCTTGTCAAGGCGGACAAGGAGCAGGTGGAGGCCGAGGTCATAGAGGTCGTCCGCTGCCCGGCGGAGCCGTCTGTTAAGGTGAGCATTCTCTGCGCTCTGCCCAAGGGCGACAAGACCGATTATATTATCCAGAAATGCGTCGAGGCCGGGGCGGACAGCATCGCCTTCTTCTCCTCTGCCCGCTGCATCGCAAAGCCCGACGCGCCGGAGAAGAAGCTCGAGCGCTGGCAGCGTATTGCCGAGGAGGCCGCCAAGCAGTCCGGCCGGGGCATCATCCCCGAGGTTTCTTGGGCGGGCGATTTTGCCGGGGCGCTGGACAGAGCCATAAAGACGGAGCTTCCGCTGTTTATGTACGAGACCGGCGAGCGGGAGGCGCTTGACAAGGTGCTGGGCGAGAACAGCGCCGCCAAATCCGCCGCCATTGTCACCGGGCCGGAGGGCGGCTTTGAGCCCTTTGAGGCTCAGCTTGCCAAAATTGCGGGGCTGCACATCTGCTCCATGGGTGAGCGCATCCTCCGCTGCGAGACGGCACCGGTGGTGGCGCTGACTGCCGCGATGTTTGCAACGGGGAATCTGAGCTGATTGATAATCGGATTCAGATATTATAGAGCAAGCTATGAGCAGGTCGCCTGCTCATAGCTTGCTCCTAAAAAAATCTCAAAAAACAGTCAAAAAATATGCCCGTACCCCTTGCAAAACGGGCATAATTCTGATATTATATCAAGGCATTTCGCACGGGGACGGACTTTCCCCCATGTGGCCGGGCTTTTCCGGCTTGGTGGAGGGGTTGAAATCCCCGGAGGAAAAAACAAATTTATTGGAGGAAAAACAATGTCAGTAGTATCCATGAAGCAGCTGCTGGAAGCCGGTGTCCACTTTGGCCACCAGACCCGCCGCTGGAACCCCAAAATGGCCGAGTATATTTACTGCGAGCGCAACGGTATCTATATCATCGACCTTCAGAAGACTGTCAAGAAGCTGGAAGAGGCCTATGACTTTGTCCGTCAGCTGGCCGAGAATGGCGACAACATTCTCTTCGTCGGCACCAAGAAGCAGGCTGCCGATGCCGTGCGTGAGGAGGCTTCCCGCGTCGGTATGTACTATGTCAACGCCCGTTGGCTGGGCGGCATGCTCACCAACTTCAAGACCATGCGCACCCGCGTTGACCGTCTGGCTCAGCTCAAGAAGATGCAGGAGGACGGCACCTTCGATATGCTCCCCAAGAAGGAAGTCATGAAGCACCTTGGCGAGATGGAGAAGCTCGAGAAGTATCTCGGCGGCGTGAAGGACATGAAGAAGCTCCCCGGCGCCATGTTCGTTGTTGACCCCCGCAAGGAGCACAACGCCATTGCCGAGGCCCGCAAGCTGCACATCCCCATCGTTGCTATCGTTGATACCAACTGCGACCCCGATGAGGTCGATTACGTTATCCCCGCCAACGATGACGCTATCCGCGCCATCCGCCTGATCGCTTCCACCATGGCAAACGCCGTGCAGGAAGGCCGTCAGGGCGTCGATGCCGAGGCTGAGGAAGTCCCCGCCGAGGCTGTTGCCGAGAAGGACGCAGAGTAATCACTTAAAGGGGCGCGTCTCCGCGCCCCTTATGCTGTATACAAAGCTCTATTAGTTCAAAGATAACAAAGTAGCGGGGGAGTACGAGGGGGTAAGACCCGCCTCGTGTACAATCGCACGCCGCAGAAAAGACCGTATATACGGGATTTTCGGGCGAAGCTGCGTTTTGAATGCCTTCAAAACGCTCGGCGTGAGAAACTTGTATACAAACCCCCGGATGGGGTTTTGTATACAAGTTGGCGCGTCTCCGCGCCCCTTACTTAATGATGTTTTATAGGAGGATAATATTATGGCTTTTACCGCTCAGGATGTTAAAACTCTCCGTGAGATGACCAACGTCGGCATGATGGACTGCAAGAAGGCCCTCACCGAGACCGACGGCGATATGGATAAGGCAGTCGAGTGGCTGCGTGAGAAGGGCCTTGCCAAGGCCGCGAAGAAGGCCGGCAGAGTTGCCGCCGAGGGCATGGCTTATGCCGCTGTCTGCGATGAGTGCGGCGCCGGCGCCATCGTCGAGGTCAACTGCGAGACTGACTTCTGCGCCAAGAGCGAGCTGTTTGTCGCTTTTGTTAAGGATATCTGCACCGTCGTCCTCAAGGACAACCCCGCCGATATGGACGCTCTCATGAACTGCAAGTACCCCGGCAGTGAGCTGACCGTCGCCGAGACCATGCCCGAGAAGGTCATGTCCATCGGTGAGAATCTCCAGATCCGCCGCTTCCAGCGTTACAGCGAGAACACCAGCGTCGCTTATGTCCACGCCGGCGGCAAGATCGGCGTTCTGGTGAACCTGGCTGTCGAGGGCGGCATTGACGCCACCACCATCGGCAAGGACGTCGCCATGCAGATCGCCGCTCTCAATCCCCGTTTCTGGGATAAGAGCAATGTGACCGATGATGTTCTGGCCGAGGAGAAGAAGATCGCTCTGGCTCTGATGGATCAGGATCCCAAGATGGCCTCCAAGCCCCAGCAGGTCAAGGAGAAGATAGTTCTCGGCAAGCTCAACAAGTTCTATGAGGAGAACTGCCTGCTCCAGCAGGAGTTTGTCAAAGACAACAGCATGACCGTCGAGAAGTATATCGCTTCCGCTGCCAAGGCTCTGGGCGGCTCCGTCAAGTTTGTTGACGCTGTCCGCTTCATGAAGGGCGAGGGCATTGAGAAGAAGGAAGAGGACTTCGCCGCCGAGGTCGCTGCCCAGATGAACGCCGGCAAGTAATAAAAGCATTGAAAAGGCTCCGCCAAATGGCGGAGCCTTTTTTGTCACAGCAGCAGTTTGATTAACGAGGCGCATAGTGGTAAAATCTGCGCCGCCCTCTTGGCTCTCCCTTTGGGAGAGCTGGCGCGCAGCGCCTGAGAGGGTGCTCAGCACAATGCGCAAAAGTTGTGTTTGACTAAAGTCCAACTATGCAAAGGACATCCTCTCCGCCTTGCCGCTTCGCGTCCCACCCAAACTCACGACCCAACGCAGTGGTCGTGAGTTTGAAAAGGAAGACGGAAGCAAAGGATATGGAGTTTTCGCCAAACATGGCGAAAACGGAATGGATTTGCTTTCGTCTGACGTTACGCCCCGTAGAATGACAAATCGTCAATCGCTGCGTATAGCACCTTGTGCGTCTCCTCAATGGCGGCGTCAAGGTCGCGGTTTAAAAGCGTGGAGTAAAGGCGGAGCTTTATCTCGTATAGCTTCTGTATCCCGCTGCGCTTGCAGTACAGCGCCCAGAGATACAGCCCCTGCGGGCGAAAGGAGTTATACAGCAGCGGCATCAGCACGTTGCCGGATATCATTGCCAGCTCATGGTGAAAGGTATAGACCAGCTCCGCCGCGGCGTCGGGGTCCTTCTCCTCCGAGAGCTTATCCAGAATGGGGGAGAGCTGCTCCAGCTCCGCCGTGCCGACCCGCTCCAGCGCGAGCCTTATGCACAGGCACTCCATCGCGTCGCGCGTCTCGAGCAGTGAGCGCACCTCGTTTTTGCGCAGAGCGCCGCCGTTATAGCGCATGATGGCGACAAGCGTCTCCACGCTGCCCTTGCGCCGGTAGTCGCAGACGAAAACACCCTGCCGCGGCACAATCTCCACAAAGCCGAGCTTCTCAAGCTCCACAAGCCCCGCGGAGATGACCGGGCGCGAAACGCCCATTTTGAGCGACAGCTCCCGCGCGGGCAGAAGCTGCTCCCCAACGGCGAGTTCCCCGGATAAAATCATGTTCTCTATCTGCTGCACAAACAGGTCTGTAAGCGACGGGGCGGAAATTTTTTATATCCCATGCTCGTCCTCCTTAAAATACATCGAATGCTTGTGGTAATACCAAGAACCACGGGCATTATTTTATAGGTAATATTAGCTGATGTCAAGCTCACAATTAGCGCAAAACGCTGAAATTTCCTTTTAATGGCAAAAATGGCTTGACAATTATATGACAATAGACCTAATATGATACTGTTAGAAGCTGTGGTATGACCACACGGTGAGAATAAATGTAAAAGAATGTAGGCGATGAGCAAATCGTCAAGAGCAAATTGTCCGCAAAGCGCCGCCGGCGATTTGTTCAGCGCCTACATAAAAGAAAAAGGAGGAAAAGCTTATGCCCAAATTTGATGCTGTCGTTATCGGAGCCGGTAACGGCGGGCTTGCGGCCGCGTGCCGTCTCGCGAAGGCCGGCAAGAACACCCTGCTGCTCGAGCAGCACAATCTGCCCGGCGGTGTCGCCTCAAGCTTCCGCAGGGGCCGCTTTGAGTTCGAGACCGCTCTGCACGAGCTGTGCGAGTTTGGCAGCGCCGAGAATCCTGGCGGCTGCCGCCGCACCATTGTTGATGAGTTCGGCCTGGACATCCCCTGGTATCAGGTTCCCGACAACTTCCGCGTGATAACCACCGCAAGCGACGGGGTGACCCATATCGACGCCACGCTCCCCAGCGGGCGTGAGGCCTTTATCGACAAGATGGAGGAGTACGTCCCCGGCTGCCGGAAATCTGTGACGGATTTCTTTGACCTCGGCGCGGAGACGCTGGCCGCGGGCACTTATATGACCGGCGCCGGCGGCAAGGTTGACCCCAGCTACATGAAGGAGCATTTCCCGAACTATATGCGCACGGCGGCCTACCCCGTGAACAGGGTTTTCAAGGCCCTGAAAATGCCGCAGCTCGCGCAGGACATTATGAACACCTACTGGGGCTACCTCGGCGTTGACGCGGACCATCTGAGCTTCGTGCAGTATGTGAACATGGTCTGCCTCTATGTAAACCACGGCGCGTGGATCCCCGAAAAGACCAGCAACGAGCTGACAACCGGCCTTCTGGAGCGCTTTCGCGCCATGGGTGGCACGGTCTGGCTCAACTGCCGGGCTGAGGAGCTGCTCTTTGACGAGAGCGACCGCCTGTGCGGCGTGAAAACCAGCTCCGGCACGGTGGACACCCGCTGGGTGCTCTGCAACGCCAACCCCACCACTGTGTACGGCAGCATGGTGCCGGAGCGCCTTGTGCCCGAAAAGGACAAAAAGCTCCTGCCGCAGCGCCGGTTTTCCGCGCGTATGTTCGTTGTGTACATGGGCCTCAACCGCTCGGCGGAGGAGCTGGGCCTGAAGGATTACAGCTACTTCCTGCCCCAGTCGGCTGACAGCGTAAAGGAGTACGAGAGCCTCAAGACTATTGAGACGAATAAATACAACATCGCCCTGTGCTATAACGTTGTCAACCCCAAGGCCAGCCCCGAGGGCACCTGCATTGTCTCCCTGACCACCACCTACATGGAGGACTGCTGGGGCAAGATAGACCCGAAAGACTATGTCAGAACCAAGGAAAAGGTCGCCTCCGGCATGATAGACTGGTTCGAGAAGCAGACCGGCATTACCATCCGCCCCTATATCGAGGAGATAGAGATCGCAACGCCCTGGACCTTCTGCCACTACGCGGGCGTGCCGCAGGGCGCGGCCTACGGCTATGAGCTGCGCGACTGGGACAACATGATGCCGCGCATGATGATGATGCGCGAGGAGTACCCCATCAAGGGGCTCAAGTTCGTGGGCGCGGCCAGTATCCGCGGCGACGGCTTCAACTCCGCCATCTTCAGCGGCGACACTATGGCAAAACTTATGATTGGTGAGATGCGAGAGGAGGGTATGTGATATGGCGCTTAAAGTAAAGGTTGGCCTTATCGGCCTGCTGGATATGCTCAAGTTCAAAAATCTGGCGAAAAACAGGCGCGACAATATCAGCGCCGGAGAGGCAAAAACTCTGCCCAAGACCTTTGAAACCAACGAAAAGGCGATGTTCATGCATCCGCGCCGTCAGAACGTCCGTATCAAGGCCATGCGCCCCAACGGGCCGGACGCCATGACCGTGACCCTTGAGAGCCTTGACGGCAAGGCTCTGGCCCCCTTCCGCGCCGGTCAGTACCTCAACCTGAGCGTGGACGCCGAGGGCAGCGCCACTACCCGTTCCTATTCTCTCTGCGGCAGCCCCGCGAGAAGCTGGCAGGGCGAATATGACATAACGGTAAAGCGCGTCGAGGATGACGGCTTTGTCTCCAAGTTCATTCAGGACGAGTGGAAGCCCGGACTCGAGATAAGCGTCTCCGCGCCGCAGGGGCATCTGTACTATGAGCCGCTGCGCGACGAGAAAAAGGTCCTTGCGCTGGCTGGCGGCTCCGGCATCACGCCCTTCACCGGCATGGCCTACGCCCTGCGCGACGGGTATGAGGACTTTGACCTGACCATTATCTACGGCTCGCGCACCGAAAACGACATTCTCTACCGCAGGGAGCTGGATGAGATTGCCGCCGCCTGCGACAAGGTGCATGTTGTCCATGTCCTCTCTGACGAGGAGAAGCCCGGCTTTGAGCACGGCTTTATCTCCGCGGAGCTTATCGAAAAGTACGCCGCGGGCGAGCCGGTGAGCGTGTTCATGTGCGGCCCGCAGGCGATGTACAACTTCCTTGATAATGAGGTTACGAAGCTCGGCCTTGACCATAAGCATGTGCGCCGGGAGCTCTTCGGCATGATAAAAGACCCGTGGAACCAGCCCGGCTTCCCCGAGGATGCCCGCGGCAAGACCTTCACCGCGAAGGTCACCATTCACGACAAGCAGTTCACCGTCCCCGTGAGGGCTGACGAGCCGCTGCTGACCGCCTTTGACAGGGCAGGGCTGTATACGCCGTCACGCTGCCGCAGCGGCGAGTGCGGCTGGTGCCGCTCGCGCCTGCTGTCGGGTGAGGTGTTTGTCCCCGCGAAGACCGATGGCCGCCGCGAGGCCGACAAGGAGTTTGGCTATATCCACCCCTGCTCCACCTTCCCCCTGTCCGACGTGGTTGTCGAGGTTCCCGGCCAGTATCAGCACAAATAAACGCAAAAAACCGCCCGCAGCTATCCCCAACGCTGCGGGCGGCGCTCTGTGAGCGTAAAATACAAAAAATGCTTGACAAATATGTGACAATGGACTTACACTGGTGATAGTAAAAGCTGAGAAAAACCATAAGAACAACCACAAGTAAGCGGAGAACAAACCGGCGAGAGTGATTTGCGAGAAAATTTGTGTTCTGACGATGACACTTTTTTGCAGACATACTTTGTGTATTTCAAGAAAAAGTGGCGAAGTCAGGGCGCAAATTGTCCGCAAAGCGCCTCGACGGGTTGTTCGGAGATTACTAAAAACAAAGGAGGAATCGCTTTGCTTCTGACGAAAGAACAACAGGCTGTCCTTGATGGCAGCCAGGGCGAGGTCAAAGCCAAAATCATGAAAACGCTGGTGGCATATGGCGACGCGTTTGACGCCGAGCGCCTTGTGCCCATCACCAGCGACAAGGGGCACACGGTCATTAGCTTCGGCCTGGGCATAATGAAGCCCGTTTACGAGCTGTATGACAAGATTCTTGCCGAGGGCGCCGTCAGCGGGCAGAAATTCTCCGCCGACCCCCGCCCGGTGGATAAGAAAAACGTGCCGTCAAATTTCCTGCAAAACATCTTTTTCAACGTGATGTACAGCCAGCAGGACAGATACGAGGAGCAGCTGCGCCGCTTCGGCATCATCAATGACGACGCGTACACCTGCACCTGCTATCTCCCGCAGGTGGGCAACACCCCCAAGCGCGGCGAGATACTCTCCTGGGCAGAGTCCTCCGCCGTGGTCTACGCAAACTCCGTCCTCGGCGCGCGCTGCAACCGCAACTCCGGCATGATTGAGCTGATGGGCTCCATCATGGGTTTGGTCCCCGAGTTCGGCCTGCTCACAGACGATGGGCGCAAGGCCGACTGGGTGGTTGAGCTGCGCACAAGCACCCTGCCGGACGCTCAGCTTTTCGGCTCCGCTGTGGGCATGAAGGTGCTGGAGAAGGTGCCCTATGTGAAGGGGCTGGACAAATACCTCGGCAAGGAGCTTGATGACAGGGCCTGCACCTATCTCAAGGACTTTGGCGCGGCGACGGCCTCCAACGGCTCCGTGGGCCTGTACCATATTGAAAACCTGACGCCTGAGGCGGTGGACTTCGGTGAGAGTCTTATCCGCGAGGGTGCGCCGGTCTATGTGGTGGACGATGCGGAGATAGAGCGGGTGAAGAACAGCTACCCCTGCATCTGGAAAAATCTTGACGCGAAGCCGAAGCTCTGCTTTATGGGCTGCCCCCATATGACGCTTAATCAGCTTATCGAATGGACCCAGCGCGTGGAGGACGCGCTCAAGGCGGCGGGCAACAAGAAAGTCGTTATTCCCACGGTGTTTACAGCCGCGCCCGCCGTGCTCAAGGACTTCCAGCGCACGGAGTACGCCCGGCGGCTTGAGCGCACCGGCGTAAAGGTCAGCTCCATCTGCCCATTGATGTACATGAACAATCCTCTCTGCAAGTCCATGCCGGTCATTACCTCGTCAAACAAGCTGCGCACATATTCAAGCGCCCGCTTCTATCCCGAGGCGGAGATCCTTGAAAAAATAACCGGATTGGAGGTAGATGTAAAATGACAAAGACATTTCAGGGGCGTGTTGTCACTCCCGGCACGGCTAAGGCTGAGGCGCTGGTCTCCCACGGCGGCTTCAACACCCTTGCCAGCTATCAGACGCCTATGCTGACGGGCGATAAAAAGGTCAAGTGCAGCGACCAGAATAACCCCGACCTCTACCAGAAATCCATGCTCGGCAAGGCCCTCTGCCTGCCGGAGACTATCGGCTCCACCACCGGCGGCATGGCGCTCTATACCGTCTGCGCCACCGGCAAGCAGCCCGCGTGCATGCTCTTTTCAAAGCATATCGACTCCCTCGCCGCTGCCGGCGCCATCCTCGCCGCGTATTGGGCCGACGATGTGAATATGCCGGTCATCGACCTGCTGGGCGATGAGTTTCTCGACTATGTCCAGGACGGCATGGAGATCGAAGTCAAGGAAAACGGCCTTGTCGAAGTGACAAGCAGGTAAAAATAACAGCAACCCGCGCAGTAATCGACTGCGCGGGTTTACTATACAAACTTATTCGCTCTTCGGCGCGCCGCCGGATTTGGGCTTGCCGCGGTAGTAGTTGCGGCGGCGGTTATTGCGGCGCTGCTCGTTCTGAGGCTTCTGCCTGTCGCTGACCTTTACAGGCTTGACGGTTGCCTTTTTTTCGGTATTCTGAGCGGGGCGGGGGGCATTTTCGGCCTTGGGCTTGCTGCCGCCGCGGCCCTTGCGGGAGCGGGGCTTCTGCTTCGGCTCGGCCTTCTGCTCGGCGGGCTGCTCGTGCCGCTCGGCCTTGGGCTTCTGCGTGTTTTTATTCCGGGAGCCCCTCGGCTTGCTTCCGCGGCGCTCGGGCTTGGGCTGCTCGGCGGGCTGCTCCGGGCCGTAATCGGCCAGCAGCGTGGGCATAGCCCACTCGTCCTCCTTCTCTTCCGGCTCCTCCGGCTCGGGGACGTAGTTGAGCACATGGGCGGGGGCCTCCCCGTCCTTGGGCCTGCCGCCGGGCACGGCGCAGAGCTCATTGGGCTTATAGCTGTGCAGGCTGTCATCGTCCCCGTCGAGCTTGACCTTCACGGTCTGGCGCAGGAGATTGACCTGCATCGCGGTGCCGTAGCCGTCCTTAGTCTCCACAAAGGCGCCCTGCTTGGGCACTTTTTTTATAAGCTCCTCATAGGCCTCCTGCTCATAGCGCAGGCAGCACATAAGCCTGCCGCAGCTGCCGGAGATCTTAGTGGGGTTTAAGGAGAGCGATTGCACCTTGGCCATCTTGGTGGACACCGGCTGAAAGTCATCCAGAAACTGGCTGCAGCAATAGGGCCGCCCGCAGATGCCGATGCCGCCAATCATTTTTGCCTCATCGCGCACACCTATCTGCCGCAGCTCAATGCGGTTGCGGAAGATGCCGGCGAGGTCCTTCACGAGCTCGCGGAAGTCCACGCGCCCGTCGGAGGTGAAGAAGAAGGTGGTCTTGTTCCCCTCAAAATTGCACTCAACATCCACAAGCTTCATGTCAAGCCCGTGCTCTTCGATCTTCTTCTGGCAGATCTCAAAAGCATCCTTCTCGCGGCGCTTGTTGTACTCCGCCACGCGCAGATCGTCCTTCGTGGCGACGCGGGCCACAGGGCGCAGCGGCTGAACGACGGCAGTTTTCTCCACCATGTGGTTGCCTCGGCAGCAATCCGCTATCTCGAGGCCCTTGGAGGTCTCCACAATGACCTTGTCCCCGGTATTTATCTTCAGGGAATTGGGGGCAAAGAAATAGCACTTGCCCCTGTTTTTGAATTTTATGCTTACAACTTCAATCAATTATTTTTCCTCTGTTTCCGGCTGCGACAGGCTGTCCACCGCCAACAAACCAAATATATGTTTTACGCCCACGCTGCCCCTGAGCCAGGCACAGCAGCGCCGGCACAGCTCAACAAGGCGCATAAGTTCACCCCGGTCAGGCAGGACGCTCTCCCGCCGGAGGCACAGCATATCGGACAAAAGACCCTGCACACAGTCAAGCATGGCCTCGGCCGAGGCGCTGTCCATGCTGTCATTCTGCCCGCACCAGCGGCAGAGCGCCGCGGCATCCCCCTTGGAAACAAGCTTGATGTATTCCCTGGCAAGCTTCATGGCCGCCTCCTCGGCGGCGGGGGCCTTACCGTTGACGGACAGCTCCGCGCAGCGGGAGCGCACCGTGGGCAGCAGCTTATCGGCGTTTGTCACGCACAGCAGCAGCATCGCCCCTGCGGGCGGCTCCTCCAGCAGCTTCAGGGCGGCGTTCTGGGCGGAGAGATTCATCGTGTCCGCCTCATGAATGATGTACACCTTGCGCTTTGCCTCATTGGGCAGCACGACCGCGTCCGCCGCCATGTCGCGTATCTGGTCGACCGAGAGCTCACGCTTCTGGTTGCCGTTTTTATCCGTCAGGCGGGAGATATGGATGATATCCGGGTGCACCCCGGCGAAAGCCTTCCGGCAATCCCGGCACTGGCCGCAGGGAGGCTCCGCCCCCTGACACACGGCCGCCGCCGCGATCTCACCGGCTCGGTGCAGCGCATCCTCCGGCGCGGCGCCCACAATGATGCAGGACTGGGGCAGACGGTTTATATCGGTTTTTTCAAGGCCCGTAACGGTCACGCCCCTTTTAATATGCTGAATAATGCTCTTCTTTATATTTTACAATTTCAGCGCCACATAGTCAACAAAAATCATTCCGCTGATGGTTTTAACAGGCATTTTGTCATGTTCAGCACCAGCTTTGCAAGCTCCGCGCTGGATATCGGGAAGTTATCCACTATCCACGCGCGCAGCATACCCATCACGCCGTTTGTGACATAGGTGTAGCTGTAACGCCGCTCAAGCTCAGTATCACCCATGAGGGGCACGCCGTACTTATCCATGACAGTTGCGATGAGCCGGTCGTTGAAGCTCTGGTTATCGTAGCGGATGATAAGTATGCGAAACATCCGCTCATTTTCGCGGATATAGTCAAAAAAATCCGCCAACACCCGCTGCGTATAGCCGGTGGAGTAGTCATAGAGGTCCTTCGTCTCCGTGGGCAGCAGCAAGAGCACATCCTGCACTATTTCCTCGGCAAGCTGCATAATGTCCTGATAATAGGCATAGAAGGAGGAGCGGTTCACATCCGCTACCCGGCACACATCCGTGACGGATATCTTTTCCAGCGGCTTTTCCTCCATAAGCTCAAGCAGCGCATCCTTCATCAGCTTTTTTGTCAGCTTTACCCGTCTGCTCTCCGCCATACGTCAAACCTCCCCGTTAACGAAAAATTAACACCGCAACTCCACAAATTTCAAAAAACTGTCGGGAACACAGCGTTTTCTAAAATACTGTCCGTTGAAATTCCGACAGGCTGTTGGTATTATACACATATAAATGAAGTGCTGTCAACCCGGAGGATTTGATGATGAACAAGCTTGCCAATTTTATCGTGAAGCACAGAGTGCCCATTTTGCTGCTGACGCTGGTTTTGACTGTCGTCAGCGCTTTTATGATACCGGGGGTCAAGATAAATTCGGACATGACCGAGTATCTGCCCGACTCCTCGAAAATGAAAATCGGCATGGATATCATGGCCGAGCAGCTGCCCGACGCGACGGAGGATCAGTATATCCGCGTGATGCTCACCGGCCTTGACGACTTTTCGCGGCAGATGGCGAAGGAAACCCTTTCCGGCCTGCCCTATGTGAAGGCCGTCGAGTATGAGGAGCTGGACGAAGACTATAACAAGGGCGACAAGGCGCTTTACAGAATCACCACCGAGTATGAATATGACTCGGCGGAGGAGCGCGCCATTCAGAGCGCCGTCAAGGAGCTCTACCCGGACAATGACCCCATCATCGAAACCGGCAGCACCTTTTATAAAATTCCCACCTGGGTTATAGCGCTGGCTCTGGGCAGCCTTTTGGTGATCCTGTTCATCATGACCCCCTCCTGGGTGGAGCCGCTGCTGTTCATGGCGACTATCGGCGCGGCGGTGATTCTCAACTCCGGCACGAATATATTCAGGGGTACGGTGTCCAACACCACCTTTGCAATCTCCGCCATTTTGCAGATGGTCCTCTCCATGGACTATTCTATTATTATCATGAACCGCTACCGGCAGGAGTCCGAGACGGAGAGCGACCATGCCAAGGCGATGGTCTCCGCGCTCAAAAACGCCTTCTCCTCTGTCACCAGCAGTGCCTTTACGACCTTCGTCGGGCTGCTGATGCTGGTGTTCATGAGCTTCAAGATTGGCCCCGACCTCGGCATAGTGCTGGCAAAGGGCGTCATTTTCAGCCTGCTCTGCGTGTTTTTGATGCTGCCCGCGCTCATCCTCATGTGCGACGGGGCGATACGCAAAACCCAGAAAAAGGTGCTCACCGTGCCCACAAAGAAGCTCGCGGTGTTCAGCTATAAGGCGAGAGTGCCGATGTTCTTCGTCTGCATCCTGCTCATGGCGGCGGCAACATTTTTGCAGAGCAAGACGGAGTTCTCCTTTGACCTCTCCAACGAGAGCGTCATAAACGATACCTTCACCGAGAATAACCCCGTTATCGTCCTCTATCATAATTTTGACGACCGGCGCGTTGAGGAGATATGCGACGAGTTTTCCGACACCGAGGGCATTGAGCAGATCGCGAGCTACCCCACCACCATCGGCAAGCAGCTCACCGCCGCCGAGCTTGAGGACGCCCTGAACGACATGGGCGGGGACCTCAGCGTTGAGCCCGAGATGATACGCACGGTCTATGCCCTGCGCTATGCTGACCACGCGGAACACAGGCCCAGCCTCGGCGGCTTTGCGGAGTTTGCCGCGGAGCAGCCCGCGCTTGAGGAGTACGCGCAGGATATGGAAAACCTGCCCGCCCTCGCCGGGAACGCGGGGCTGGATCTTAATAAGGAAATGTCCCTCGACAGCATGTACAGCCTCATCTCCACCGCCGGGTTTGAAATCGACAAGGGCCAGCTTGAACTGCTCTACGCCGCCTATCAGGGGGAGAACAACCTCGACGAGGCGTGGACAATGTCCATTGATGAGTTTATAGATTTTGTCAACACCCGCATCGCGGAGAACGAGAGCTTCTCCGAATTTGTGGACGAGGACGTCCGCAAGCAGCTTGCCGACGCAAAGGAAACTCTCGCCGATGCCCGCAAACAGCTCCGGGGCGAGGATTATTCCATCATCGCCTTCTCTACCGTGCTCCCCAAGGAGTCCGAGGAGACGACCGAATTTGTCAATAAGCTCGACGCGGAGTGCGAGGAAAAGCTGCTGGGCAACTATTATCTTATCGGCACCTCCGCCATGTACCATGAGATGCAGCAGGATTTCCGCGGCGAGGTGCTTCTGCTCACGCTGCTCACGGCGATTTCAATTTTCATCATCGTGCTGATAAGCTTCAGGAACCTGCTCGTGCCGACAGTGCTTGTGCTGCTGGTGCAGTGCGCCGTGTTTATGACCGCCGCCTTCAGCTACATCCGGGGCTACGCCATGAACTATATGGCCTATCTAATCGTCCAGTGCATCCTCATGGGCGCGACCATTGACTACGGCATTTTGTTCGTCAACTACTACCGCGAGAACCGGCGCGCCTGCTCCGTGCAGGATTCGCTCATCCGCGCCTATGACGGGTCTATACACACCATCATGACCTCAGGCCTTATTGTGATTTTGGTCACCGGCCTTCTGGGCGTGACTGTCTCTGCCCCTGCAATCGGGCCGATCTGCGCGACAATCTCCCTCGGCTCGCTCTCCTCCGTGCTGCTGATTTTGTTTATTCTCCCGGCAATCACCGCCGCGTTGGATAAAGCGGTAATGAGGAAATATTGGAAATAAGCAAAAAGCTTCCGCCCGTGGGGAACACCCCGTAAGGAGGTCAGCACCCGCTGAGAGGCAATTGCTTTTCAGCGGGTGCTGTCCTATGATAAACTCAGTGACAAGTCGGAAGTTGTAAATCTCTGCGCATCGCCCTGCTTCCCTCTGATGAGGGAGGTGGATTCGCCGTAAGGCGAAGACGGAGGGAGAGAATACTACCTCTCAGTCAGCCTGTTCGGCTGACAGCTCCCCTGACAAGGGGAGCCATAGTGCAGTGCAAACAGTCCGACAACTTCGTATTTATCGCGCTGACCCATTATGACACTTTTCCTGAAAGTGTCATAATGGGTTACAAAATATAAAAAGGGCAAGGCAGATCTGTGCAGTCTGTCTTGCCCTTAACTTCTTTATGGAGTACTGCCCAAATGGGTGGAAAATTTTTAGGGTTAGACCTCTATAAGCTCGTATTCGCGGCTGCCGACGCCGAGCTCAGCGGCGGCCTCAATGGTGTGGGTGCCATTGCGGCTCTCAACGCGCTCTACAAAGTGGTCGCGCCCGGGGTCGTCAGAGGCGTACACCAAATCAATGCAGGCCTGGTCGATGGCCACAGGGTCGAGAGAGGCCAGAACGCCGATATCCTTCATGCAGGGGTCCTCGGCAGCGGCGCAGCAATCGCAGTCGACGGAGAGGTTCTTCATCACGTTTATAAACACCGCGTTGTCACCAAAATAGTTTTTCACGGCCCATGCCGCGTCCGCCATGGCGTTGAGAAAACGCAGCTGCTCCTTGTTGTAGCCGACCTCGCCTATGCCGTGGATAAGCTGCTTGCCGTCAGAGGAGGCAAAGCCGATGGCGAGCTGCTTGAGCGCGCCGCCGTAGCCGCCCATGGGGTGGCCCTTGAAGTGGGAGAGAACCAGCGTTGAGTTGTAGTTTGCAAGGTTCTTGCCGACGAGGTCAACCTTAATAATCCTGCCGTCAGGGATGGGCAGCACCATGTCCGGGCCGTCTGCGTCCATCAAATCAACATTGAAATAATGGGTCCAGCCATGCAGCTCAAGAGTTTTCCAGTGCTTTTCGGTGCTGTTGCGCTCGCTGGCGTATGCGGTGTTGCACTCAACCGGCGTGCCGCCCACATGGTCAACAATGGGCTTCCAGAACTCCGGGCGCAGGAAATTCTGATTTCCCACCTCGCCGGAGTGAAACTTGATGGCCACGTTGCCGGGCAGGGTCTTGCCGACCATGTCATAAAGGCGGACAACGCTCTCGGGGCTTATATCTTTTGTAAAGTAGACTTTGGATTTCATAACAGCGCTCCTTTTTATTATAAAACATTAGCTGTTATTCTATATATAAACGCGCCTTCTGTCAAGATAAACGCGGGTTAATTTGTCATTTGCGGTTGCAAGCGGGCGTGATTATTGGTAAAATAACAGACAGCGTTAATAATTTTGAACGGATTGGGGCGCTTGTATTTGAAATTCAGGAAAAAACAGCTCGCGGCGGTCATCCTCTCGGCACTTGCGGCCCTGAGCCTGTGCGCCTGCGCGGGCAATAAAGAGAATGCGGCACCGACAGAGCCGGGTACGGTGCCTGTCTCTGAGTCGCTCCCGGATTATACCGGAAACCTGCGCATCTCGGAGCTGATGATAAAAAACGACGCTTCTCTTCTGTCCCCTGACGGGCGCTTTTCCGACTGGGTGGAGATTGAAAACACCTCCGGCGCGCAGCTCTCGCTCGATGGCTGGCAGCTCAACGCGGACGGGGACAGCTGGAGCTTTCCGAGCGCGCTGCTTGAGCCGGGTGAGCGCCTGCTTGTGTTCTGCGATAAGGACGGCTCGGATGAGTCCTGCGCAAACTTCGGTCTCTCCGCCGGGGAGCTTCTGAGCCTCATCGCGCCGGACGGGGCTGTCATTGACAGTGTGGAGTGTGCCGATATGGAGGCCGACCATGTCATGCTCAGAACGGAGGACGGCAGCTTTACTGACAGCCGCTGGGCAAGCCCCGGCAAGGCCAACACCCTTCAGGGCAGCGCCGAATTTGCCGCTGAGCGGCAGTGCGCCTCGCCGATAGTTATAAACGAGGTCGTTGTCTACAACGAAAACTATATCCCATGGTCGCAGCAGGAGGCCTTTGACTGGGTCGAGCTGAAAAACGTCTCGGATACGGCTCAGCAGCTCTCCGAGTATTGGCTTTCTGATGACGATAAGGATCTGACCCAGTGGCAGCTGCCCGAATATGTGCTCGAGCCGGGGCAGTGCATGGTGGTGTTCTGTGCCGGGGACGTGGACGGGCAGTATCACGCGCCCTTTTCCCTCAACGCGCAGGATGAGCGGCTTTACCTCAGCGGGGAGAGCGGCATAGCGGACTATGTTTATCTGCACGATATACCGGCCGGCGGCAGCATGGGGCGCGTCGACGGGGAGAACGGCTTCTTTTACTTCTCGGCCTCCAGCCCGGAGGCACCGAACGAGGGCGGGGCAAGGCTCATATCTGCCATGCCGCGCAGCTTGACTGAGGATGGCTGCTATAACGGCATTGACAAGCTGACAGTTGAGCTTGAGGGCGAGGGAAAAATCTACTACACGACCGACGGCTCCCTGCCCACCGCGGCATCCGCTGAATACACGGCGCCTATCGAGCTTCAGAGCACCTGCGTGATACGCGCCATCTCCGTGGAGGATGGGGCGCTCCCCAGCCGCCCGGCAACATACAGCTATATTATAAACGAAAACCATACTCTTCCGGTGCTCAGCCTCGCGGTGGACAGTCCGGGGGACTTTTCAAACATGTACGGCAACAGCCGGAAGGGCCTGAAGCTGGGCGCGAACCTCGCCCTCTATGACGGGGAGAGCAGCTTCAACCATGACTGCGCGCTGAGCATGAAGGGCTGGACCAGCCTTAGCCTTCCGAAAAAGAGCATGGGCGTGTCCTTCAAGGGCGTCTACGGGGGCGACCTCGAGTGCGATGTGTTCGGCAACGGCATCACAAAATATTCCTCGCTCTCTATCCGTGCGGGGCAGGATTATACCTTCTCCATCTTCCGCAATGAGCTGTTCCAGCGCCTGTGCAGCGATGCGTCCGATGCCGCGCTGACCCAGGCGAGCAAGTTCTGCATCCTGTATATCAACGGCGAGTACAGGGGAATATATTGCCTGAAGGAGGATTTCTCCGAGCAGTATTACGCCTCTCACGCGGGTGTTTCCAAGGGCAGCGTCACGGAGCTTAAAACGCCGGTGGCTCTGGATTCGGGCTTTTATAAAGATGTGATAGACCCCTGCTGGAAAAACGACATGTCCATTGACGAGAACTATCAGCAGCTCTGCCAGCATATTGATATAGACAGCTTTATTGACTGGTTCATCTTTGAGGGCTATTGCGCCAACACCGATATTCAGGGCAACGTGCGCGTGTTCCACTCGGACGAAAACGGCGGGAAGTGGGCCTTCGCCCTGTACGATTTGGACTGGGGCTTTTATTACCCGAATGACTTTCTCCTTTTGATGCGCGACCTTGGCAACGTCGGCAACCAGATGCCCACGATAGCGCGGGCCTTGTCCAACAACGCTGATTTCCGGGACAGACTGCTCACCCGCTTTGCCGAGCTTAATAAAACCGTCCTCTCCAATGAAAATGTCCTGCGGCTTATCGACGAGTATCAGGCCCTGCTTGAGCCGGAGGCGGCGCGCGACAGAGAGCGCTGGGATTTGACTATGGACGGGTGGTATTCCAGAGTGGATTCCCTGCGCAGCTTTATTAACGACAGGGATTGGGAAATGCACAATATTGAGCAGCTTTGCTCGCTGCTCAATGTAACGCCGGAGGAGCGGGAAGCGTACTTCGGCAGATAAGAAAGAGGGATAATTTATGGCTCAATGGCTCAACAGCTTTTTCGCAGGCTATGACAGGGCGCTTTTGGAGGCGCTGCACCATCTGGCCGACGGCGCGGGCACGGTGCTCACGCCCATAATGAAGCTCATCACCCTGCTGGGCGAAAAGGGGCTGCTGTTTTTGCTCCTCGCGCTGGTGCTCATGTGCTTTGCAAAGACCCGCCCTGTGGGCGTGTGCATGTTCGGCGCGGTGTGCTGCGGCGCGCTGATAACCAACATCATCCTCAAGGACGCGGTGGCGCGCCCCCGGCCCTTTGAGGCGCTGGATGTGTACAAGCAGTGGTGGATGGCGGTCGGCTCCCCAGCGGAGGACGGGTTTTCCTTCCCCTCCGGCCATGTCACGGCGGCCACCGCGGCGATGGTGTCCCTGTGCTTCACAAAGGGCAGGAGGTTCATTCTCCCGGCGGCGCTGGTGGTGGTTTTCATGGGCATTTCACGCAACTACCTTGTGGCGCACTACCCCTCCGACGTGCTCTTTGCAATATTGATCGGCGCGCTCTCCGCGTTTGTGGCGTATATTATCACCCGGCTCATCTTCCGCTTCCTCGAGGAGCATGACGACAGGGGCTTCTGCGCCTTTGCGCTGGATTGGAGTCTGAGCCTGCCCGCCCCCGGCGGCAGTTATAAGGGGAAGCACGAGAAATGAGCGCTGAGCTTTTGACCCGGCAGCAGGCCATTGACGCCTGCATGGAGTTTCCCGGCGTGTATGAGGATTACCCCTTTGACGACGGCAACTGGACGGCCATGCGCCACGGGGCGAATAAGAAAATTTTCGCCATGGTTTTTGAGCGGGAGGGGCATATCTGGCTCAATCTCAAGGCCGAGCCGAGCTGGGGCGATTTCTGGCGCGGCTGTTACAGCGCGGTCGTCCCGGCCTATCATATGAACAAGGAGCACTGGATAAGCGTCATCCTCGACGGCAGCATGACGCGCGACGAGGTGCTGCGCCTCATTCAGGACAGCTTTGATTTAACAGCCCCAAAAGCGCGGAAAAAGAAGGACAACTAAAACCAGCCCCGCGGCATCGCCGCGGGGAATTTTTTCGGAAAATTTTCCAAATATACAAAAGCTATACAAGAAATTGACCGAAAGTATACAAGCGCAGAGTATGATATACACAAATCAAAAAAGGAGGCAAAGCATATGAAAAAACGGCTTATCGCTATTCTTCTTATAATTGCGCTTGTGTCTACTTTGTGCGCCTGCGGTAAGGAGGAAAAATATACCGACGGCACCGTAGTTGGCAGCACCCTGTCCGGGGAGGGCGGAGGCAGACTTTTCACCCCGGAGGTCATTTCACTGCCGGAGGGGCTTACCCTGCGGGACGCGGCGCTGGTCGGCAATTTTATTGTCCTGTGTGCCGGGAACGAAAGCGAAAACAGAGTTTTTGGCCTGAATTTAGACAACAAATCGCTCACGGAATTCGGCGGCTTATATCCCGAGAGCGTTTTATCCATAGACAGCTCAGATGGAACGGTGGCCTTTCTTGTAGAGAGAAAAACGGATGGCCGATTAATAGAACACAGCTTTGCGGTTATTTCGCCGGAGGAGATACGCTATACCCACCATGAGGATTTAGAAATACCAAACGAATTGAAGAGCGAAACTGTTTTTAACGTCATGCGGCAATTTGCCTCAACTGCTCACATTTTTGTGACCGCCGACAACGTATATATTAAGACGCCGAAAGGCATCACCGGCTTTGGTCCATATGCCTCCGGCGCTGAGGTGTTCCGCTTTGCCGAAGAGGAGATAGGCATTGTATCCTTCAATGAAGTGTCAACAACGATACAGCGTGTGGTGAGGGATGATTCAAGTTCAGGCACCATATCCTATGTCGAGAAAGAAAAGTGGACGCTTGACGGCAAATATACCCGGTGTTTCGGCAGCAGCGCTGACGGCGAGCTGTACGGCTGGAGCAGCGACGACCCGAATATGCTTTATAACATCAACTATCGAAACGGTGATAAAAACGCCTATGCAAATGTGTTTTCCAGTGGCTGCACGCCGCGCTGCTTTATAGAGCTTGGCGAGAGCAAATTCTTTGCCGCCACCAATGAAGGCCAGCCCGCCATATGGACTGTTGGCAAAAACGATGAGCAGCAAAATGGGCTTCAAGTTATCACTCTTGCCACCTGCTCCGGTGAGGACATGATAGTTGACCGGATGCTGACGCAGGCGGTGATCGGCTTCAACAACACACACTCGGACTACCGCATCGATCTCGTTGACTATGCCGCCTATAACAGCGGGGCAGATCCATACGGCGGCTATACCAAGCTCAACGCGGACATAGCAGCGGGAAGCGCCCCGGATATATACGACCTATGGAGCCTGTCATCGGTAAATTACGCCACCAAAGGACTGACCGAGGACTTGAAGCCATGGTTTGATTCTGACCCGGACATAGATTACAGTGACCTTATGCCCTCTGTGACTGCTGTGCTGGAGAAAAACGGCGGCCTGTATGAGCTTGTACCCTCGTTCTCGGTGGCTACGGTGCTCACGACGGAGGCGCGATTTGGGACAGCCAGGCATTTGACTATGGCTGAATTTCTGGACGCTGCGGACAGGCTGGGCGCTGCCAAGATGTTCGGTAGCGACATGACCCAAGAAAAATTCTGGTCGGCACTTTTGGCCTATTCCGGCGGGGATTATTATAGTCTTAAGAACGCGACCTGCAACTTCAGCACCCCGGAGTTTGTGCGCCTGCTGGAATTTGCAGCCCAGCTTCCGGCTGAGCCTGACCAGACCACCAGCAGCTGGGAGAATGTATATTTTGGCGACCAGTATTTGCTGTTTGATTCACTGTCTAATATGGTGCTTTTAATTATGTCCTCCGATGCGTTATTTGTGGGGGATTCAGTGTCCATAGGCTTTCCGGCGACAAACAGCGGCGGAGTCGCCGCCTCGGCGGATATGCGGCTTGGTATGTCCGTAAGCTCAGAGGTAAAGGAGGGTGTGTGGCAGTTTTTCAAGTACCTTTTGAGTGACGGTTTCCAGAGCGAATATACCAGCGTGCCGATTATGCAGAGTGCGCTTGATAAGAAGATGGAGCAGTGGTGCGAGGAGGTCAAAGATACGACCGGCATCGGCCTTGTGAAGTATGAAAATGGCCAGATCACTCAGCTCACGGTTCCGACCCATCAGCCTGACAGCGGCACGTTAGCGCGCGTCCGGACGATTATAGACAGCATTGACTGCATGGATGAATACAGCGACGCTATGTATACTATTGTTTTGCAGGAGTTCAATGCCTATATAGGCGGGAGTATTACCGCCCAGCAGGCCGCCGCAAATATCCAATCCAAGGCCAGCATCTATATTTCCGAGCAGTACGGCTGAACATAAAACCAGCCCCCGCGGTGATGCCGCGGGGGCTGGCTGGTTATAGGCTTATTGTTCGTCGAAGGGGGATTGCTCAGGTGGCTGAGCCTCCTCCGGTATGCGGGGCTGCTCCGGCGCGGCGCCGAGCTTCACTCCGTCATCCCAGTTGCGGCAGGCAAAGACGAAGAAGGGGTGCGTCACCGGTATGATAATACTGAGTATCAGGTAGAGCATGGTGGATCTCGGGCGGCAGGACTCGAAAAATTTGTACATGCAGATATACATGAACACGGTGGTCACGGCCGATATAAGAGACGCGACTATCGCAAAGGGAATCAGACGCGAGACATATTTAATCGCCATATTGTCCATCTGCGCCTCGGTCAGGTAATCCGCAATGGCAATCATTTTGACAATCAAGTCCGCGTATATGCCGATTATCGCGACGGCGCAGACAAAGACAATCACCGATGACCAGAGCAGAAAATGCCGCCATTTGTAGTCCCGGCCCAGCTTTCTGTCGTGAATATCAGCAATCGAGCCGGAAACCCAGCTGCTTGCCACCGGCACCCACGCAAGGCCGTAAAACCGGACGCCGCGCCGCTTGCCCACCGTAAAAAGGCTGAGCGAGTTCAAAACATAGGCCACAATGCCAAAAATCAGGGCGAGCCCCAGAATGACCAGATACACGATCAAAAATACCGTGGCAAATTCGTCGTTATACATACTTTTTTCCTCCTGTCTGCTTAATTCTCCCATGTCAAACATAATAGCTTACGGCTCAAAATATGTCAAGATAACCGAAAAGACCCTGCGGATTTTCACCGCAGGGTCAAAATATTTATTGCTCTTCCTCGGGCAGGGTTTTCACCAGCACGCTCTCCACGCGGCGGGCATCCATCGCGAGGACGCTTATCTCAAGGCCCTCGTAGCGGAAGCTGTCCCCGACCTTGGGGAAGGCGCCGAAGCTCTCCACCGTCCAGCCGCCGAGCGTGTCGCTGTCGGCGTCAAAGCTGTCCTCGTCAATGCCCATCAGCTCTAAAAAGTCGGTTATGGGCATATCGCCGTCAAGCTCATACTCGCCGTCGGCGCGGCGGACTATCTCATGCTCAACAGTGTCCGTCTCGTCCCAAATCTCGCCGACTATCTGCTCAAGCACATCCTCCATCGTCAGCAGGCCGAGCGTTCCGCCATACTCGTCAGACACGATGGCGAGGTGCTGCCGCTCACGGCGGAGCTGATTCAAAACTGCGGGCAGCTTCATGGTCTTGTAAACATAGCATGGGGGCATCAGCAGCTCGCGGATGTTCACCGGCTCCCCGTCGGTCATGGCCTTGAGGAAGCGGTTGAGATACAAAACGCCGATGATGTTGTCGATGCTGTCCTCATACACGGGCAGGCGGGAGTAGGGGGCGTTCTCAATAAGGGCGAGGATATCCTCCCAATCATCGTCAATGTCGATAGCGGCGACATCCACGCGGGCGGTCATCGCCTCGTAGGCCGGAATCTCGGAAAAGTCAATCGCGGCCTGCACAAGCTCCGACTGGTCCTCGTCAAGCACATCCTCATCCTCGGCTGTCTCGATGATGGACTGAAGCTCCTCCACGGCCTCGTCACTGTCAGGGTCGGCCTCGGGCTTCATGCCGCGCGTCAGAAGGTCGATTGCCTTCACCACAAGCCACACAAGGGGCTTGAGAACTATCATCAGGCCGCGCACGGGGTAGGCAAAGTTCTCCGCCGTGCGGTTGGCGTTTTTCTTGGTCGCTATCTTGGGAATAGTCTCCCCGAAGATGATGACAAGCAGGGTTATAACCACCGTCGCGACCCAGGCGTACCCGTCGCCCCCGGTGATGAGGATCACCGCGACGGAGCCGAGAGATGAGGCCGCAATATTCACAAGGTTGTTGCCGATCAAAATCGCGCCCAGCGCGTCATCATAGCGCTCGGTTATCTTCAGCGCGGCCCCGGCGCGTTTGGAGCCGCCATCCCGCGCTCTTTCAAGGCGCAGGGAGTTGCAGGAGGAATAGGCCATCTCCGAGGCGGAGAAGAACGCCGACAGGCACACGCAGAGAATTATGCCCATCAGAACAAGGTATAAGCTCATGCCTGCTCGCCCCCTTCCTCAATCTCGGGCAGCAGCCGGACGCGGAGCTTCAGTATGCGGTTATGCTCCATCTCCTCCACAACAACCTCAAGCCGGTGATAGCGGAAGCTGTCGCCCACGGAGGGGATAGCGGTGAACTGCTCATAGGCCCACTCGCCCATGAGGGTGTTCACAAGCTCCTCGTTCTCCTCGGGGTCCTCGTAATCCATATGCTCAAACACGTCGCTCACGGACATATCAGCGTCCGCGACGCAGCCGTCCTCGGTGTCGGTTATCGTCTCCTCGACAACGTCGTCCTCGTCCCAGATCTCGCCGACAAGCTGCTCAAGGATATCCTCCACTGTGACAATGCCGAGCGTGCCGCCGTAGTTATCGGTGACGACGGCCATGTTGAGCCTGCGCTTTGACATGATGGGCAGAAGCTCATCAATATTGGCGCTCTGGTGGATGAAAAACACCTCGTCGAGCAGGGAGCGGATGTCGAGCGCGTTTTTCTGGTGCAGATATGCCTTGATGTACCGCCTTATCTGCAAAACGCCGATAATATTGTCGATGCTGCCCTCGTACACGGGCAGGCGGCTGTGGTTCTGGGTCTTGATGAAGTCGAGAATCTCCTCGGGAGAGTCGTCAATGTCTATTGCGGCGACATCCACACGCGGCGTCAGCACGCTCTCAACAGTCACGTCCCCGAACTGGAGCGCGGAGGAGATAAGGTCGCCCTGCTCCTCGTCGAGCGTGCCCTCCTCGGTCATGTCCTCGATGATGTCGTAAAGCTCATCCTCGGTGACGGAGATCTGCGCGTCGCCCTTTGTGAGCTTCGCGGCGCTCTGGCCCAGAAAGGTCAGCAGCGCGGAGAGAGGCGCGAACAGCTTCATAAAGAAGCGAATGGGCGCTGCGCAGCGCTTTGCAAAGCGCTCGCTGTATTTTTTCGCGATACTCTTTGGCAGCATCTCCCCGGCGAAGAACACCACGATGGTCGTGATGATAGTGCTCAGGGATACAGCGCTGAGGCCCCAGCGCTTTGTCACCGCCACGGTCACAATAGACGCGGCGGATATATGTACAATATTTGTGCAGATAAGCAGCGTCGTGATAGCGCGGTCAAAATTATCCAGCACGTACAGGGCGCTCTCCGCGCCCGATTCGCCCCTGTCCGCCGCGGCCTTGAGCTTTGCGCGGGAGCTTGAGGCGAAAGCCGTCTCCGCCACGGCGAAAAACGCGGCGCAGAACAGCAAAGCGATTGCGATCAACCACGGCAATCGACTGCCATCATCCATTTAGGATATACAACTCCTTTTTCTTGAGTAAACTCTGAACAAATCATTCTTGACGATTTATTCATCGTTTACTTTTATATAAAATCGACAAATAGTATATCACATGGGCACGGTATAGTCAATCGGAGAAAATGCCGCAATACCTGTAAAAATCGGAATTAAGATGAACAAAGAATAAATAATACCGGGAATGGAGAGAACTCCATTCCCGGTTGAGACGGTCAAAAAACCTATGTCAAAATGTTAAGATAAAGAAGTAGCGGGGGTGCTCGAGG
>URPA01000013.1 GCA_900549545.1 uncultured Eubacteriales bacterium | reverse complement strand
AACCAGCGTATCCAGACGAAAACAAAACTGACACCGATGGAATTTCGGTGCCAGTGTGTTGCTTAAAATTTTATTTTCCTTCGCAGGAATGCCTTTTTGTGCTGTCCGCACAAATTGGGGCAGTTCAATTTGGGGATAGTCTGCATAGAAGAGCTCAAGAAGAATATCTACTATGTTGAAGACCCGGACGGCTATGAGATTGCCGTTGTACCGGAGAATTATCACCCTACCTTTGCGGAGACCCGATGATTACAGCGTATAAAAAAGTGTACCAGCAAAATGGTACACTTTTTTTATGCTTTATTGGAATAGCTGCGCAAGATTTCCCG
Organism: uncultured Eubacteriales bacterium; assembly: GCA_900549545.1. GTDB lineage: Bacteria > Bacillota > Clostridia > Oscillospirales > Oscillospiraceae > Limivicinus. The sequence continues at coordinate 41,294 of URPA01000013.1, read as the reverse complement.
TTAAGAAGTCCGACGGCAGTGCGCCATAGCCGCCAAGGGCTATGGTGGGCTTGGTTTTGCCGTGATAGTCACTGCCGCAGGTTGAAAACAAGCCCCGCGCCCGCGCCAAGCGGTAAAGCCGTTCTGCCTGCTCCGCGCTGTGGTAGCTGCTGAAGGCCTCCAGACCGTCAATGCCGAGGGCAAAAATTGTCTCCAGAAGCCCCTGATTACCCTTGAGGTTCGCGCCCGGATGTGCCAAAACCGCTCTGCCGTGGTTTTGGTGGATGAGGTCGATGACCTCTGCCATGGAAGGATAGTCCACTTCCGCGTAACAGGGCTTTCCCTGCGCGCAGTAGTCCCAGTAAAAATTCACACAGGGATTGTCGCCCCGGCTGCCGCCGGGTCTGTACGGAAGCAGCAGCGGGTTCGCTAAGTACTCGGGCTTACTTAGCAGCAGCTCCGCAAACATCTCCCCCGGCCAGCTCTCCTGCCAATACGCGCCCCGGCTCTTCGCCTCAAGCTCACATTCATCAATTTCAAAGCCAAGCGCGCGTATCTTTTCAAGCCGCTCAAGCGACGCGCGGCGGTTCTGCCGGTGGATGTTCTCCTCAACGCGCGCAAAATCCGCACTGTTCTCATTAATGCCATATCCCAGCATATGAAATTCGCGCGCGCAAAAAACGCAGTCAATTTCTATGCCGCTTACATACCGGATGCCCAGCGTCTCGGCTCTCCCGCGTGCCTCAGTGTTGGCACGGGCACAGTTGTGGTCTGTGACAGACATGACGCTGATGCCCGCGCGATAGCAGCGTTCAACAAGCTCGGCGGGGGAAAACTCCCCATCCTCGCTGTAAAGGCTGTGCATATGCAAATCTGTCATTTCTCAGTCCCTCGCCGGGGGATACTCGTTGCAGAGCAGGCGGTAGGGGGCTTCGTCCTCCTCAATCGTCGGGAAGCGGCCCACCGGGGGATTAAAACGGTTGTCGGTGTTATCGTCGTTGCACTGGCTCACCTCGCCAAGCAGCACCGCTCCGCTGCCCGCTTCGACGGAAAAATCGTGGTAGAGATACTGCTGGATGTGGATGCTCTCGCCGGGGGTGAGGCGAATCTGCGTCCCGGCGGGGACGGTGTATGTCCTGCCATCGGTGTGCACGGTCACATCGGAATCATAGTCGATCTCCTCATTCTCCAGGGAATTATACACCCTTATGAGCACATTGCCGCCGCCCCGGTTTATGATATCCTCGGTCTTATACCAGTGGAAGTGATTGGGAGCGTACTGCCCCTCCTTGAGATAGAGCAGCTTTTCCGCGTAGACCTTGGGGTATTTCTCGGCCATTTTGCGGTTGCCGTTGCGGATGGTGATGAGCGAAAAGCCGACCTTATCAAAATCGCCGAGGCCGTAGTCGGTGATGTCCCAGCCGAGCATACAGTCGCGCACCTCGTCATATTCATGCCCTATGCTCTGCCACTGCTCGGGCGTAAAGCCGCAAAAGGGCGGCAGGTAGCAGCAGTGCTTTTGGCACATGGCTTCAAGCTCCCGCAGGGCCTTGTTTATCTCGCTTCTTTTCATGTTTTATCCTCCATGCAGGCAAAATACACCGCGCCAACTGCCTGCGCATATTGGGCGACGGTGGCGTTCTCCCAGTCCCTGAGCTGCCTCATAAGAGCGGTGAAGGCCATGTGCTCATCGGCGGCCAGCAGCTCCGCCGCCGGGGCGGTGGCTGAAAAGCCCTCTTTGATGAGCCTGAAGCACTGCTCCTTCTTCGCAAAGCGGCCAAAAAGGTAGCGTGTTTTCGGCAGCTCACCCAGCACAAACTCCGCCTCCCGGTTCAAAATGCCGAGGTTCCGGCCTATCTGGCGGAAGATATCCGCCGCTGCGCTCTCCCCCTGCGCGGCAAGCTCCATCAAATGCTCAAGGCAGGGCTTGCGCAGGTCGGCGGGGCTGGACGCTATCTGCGGCACGGCTCCCCCGGCCAAAAAGCCGTCAAGCAGCGCCGGGTTTTTCTCCATGGCGAGGCGGTAGGCCGCCGCCTGCCCCAGATACCGGCGCACACCGGGCAGGCCGGAGTTTTCGTTGAGTATGCTGCGCAGATCCTCCGGCGGCAGGGCGCGCTGCGGCCCGCTGCCGAGGTCGAGGAGAAAATCATACAGCTCGAGCGGCATCTCCGGGACGCTGCCGTCCCCCCTGAGCCAGCCGGTGCCCAAATCCGTCCCCAGTGACAAGGCAAAGACGCCGCCGTCCACATCCGCGCCGCTTTCGGCAAGCTCCACCGCGGCAGTGAAGGCGGTCATGCTCCCGTCGTTTATTATGCGCACGGGCGCCCCCGCGCGGCACAGCTCCTTAAGCCGCGCCTCAAGCGAGGAAAGCTTCTCAAACTCCGCCTCATATTCAAGCGCGGGATTTTCGCGGATGCCCTTGGTCTTGGGCGTCTCCCCGCCGACGATTTTGTTCCTTATCACGACATCCGGAAAGCTCAGGCCGATGCCGTCAAGCGGCGCTCCGCCAAGGCTCTCGCGGCACTCGCGCGCAAGCTCAACAATGGGCGCGATCAGCTTCTCCGCCGTGTCAAAGCCCGCGGGGTTCCAGTCGTACTCCCGCACAAGCATGAGCTCTCCGTCTTTAGCGCCCGCGATTTTTATATCCGTTCCGCCCACGTCAAGCCCGCAATAGCAGCCCTTGCCGCTCCGCTCCGCCGCAGCTATAAGGCGCTCGGCAAGTGCGCTGTCCGCCTGTTTTTTTAGTTGGGCAAGGGGCTTATATTCATCCATTCCCGCCACCGCGAAGGACAGCTCCCCGAAGCCGAGGCTGTGATTGATGCGGTTTGAGACGCTGATAGGCTTCCCGTACCCGGAGCGGACTTTATTTTTAAGCTGAAAAACATCGTCCAGCTCTTTTATCAATTCAATAAGCTCAGCTTCTTTTGGGTCAAGATAAAACGTGAGCTTCCTGCCGCCGAAGGCCGACAGCAGGTTATACGCACAGGCGCAGAGGTATTCCTTGACAAACGCCCGTTCCCGCGCGTTATTCCAGCGGGGGAAGTGATAAACGCGCTCTATCTCCCCGCCGTTATCCAGCCGGAAAATGACCGGGACACAGCTTTTATCCCCGGCGCAGCTCTCGCGCAGCTCCGGCAGCCATACCGCCTGCCCGCGCTCACCCCGCTCTATCCATTCACTAACCGATACCATGTTATTTTCTCCTAAGCTTACACAGGGAGACGAGTTTTTCTCGTCTCCCTTGTTTGTCATTGCTTTACCGCGATGCCCTTCTCGTTCAGCTCCCGGCGCAGTCGAGCAACGTCGCCGCGAAAGACGATGCCGTCCATCCCGGTGCACTGCGCGCCGTCAATATTGGCCGGGGAGTCGTCAATAAATATGCACTCCTCGGGTCTGAGAGAAAAGCGGCTGTACAGCAGCTCATAAATTTCATGCTGGGGCTTGAGGAGCTTCACATCGGCGGAGACTATCCGTCCGCTGAAATGCTCCGCGCCCGGCAGGCGGTGGAAATAAATGTTGAGCGCGCTTGAGGCATTGGAGAGGAGATAGATATTATACCCCATTCCCTTGAGCTCCGCAATAAGCTCCTCCATGCCCTCCATCGGCACAAGGTTTACCTTCCACCATTCAAATATGACAGAGCGGGCCGCCTCGTGCAGGCGCTCCGGCAGGCGGCGGCTGATAAGCTCAAAGCTCTCCTGCGGCGTCATGCGGCCGCGGTCCATCGCCGTCCACTCCACGCCGCCAAAAACCTCGCTTATCAGCAGGGCCTTATCCTCCTCCGGCAGGGCAAAGCGCGCCGTCACTATCTGCGGCGACCAGTGGATGAGAACCTGGCCCATGTCGAAAATGATGTTTTTTATCACGCGGTTTCTCCTTTTTTGAAGATGCGCTTGAACTTCTCAATGCGTTTTCGGCGCCTGTCCTTGGCCTCCAGCCGCTCACCCAGGTCGCGCGCGCCCACGCCGTAGACAAGATAGAGAATCAGCCCCGAGACCATCATGATGAACACCGTCGAGGCGCAGCGGCGGCCCGTGGCGTTGACATTATAGCCGTAAAGCCCCTCCTCGGCGCACATGGACTGAATGACCATGGCGTAGCTCGTGCCGTAGGAGCTGGCGAAGGTGGCGGACATATCGTACTCGGTGAAGAGGGCGTTGAAGTTCAGGGCGAACACCGCCAGAACGCTCGGCAGAATTATCGGCAGCTTCACCTTGAGGAAGGTGCGGATGCCGCTCGCGCCGAGATTCCGCGCCGCCTCCTCCAGCTCCTCGTCAATGGTGTAGAACGAGGCCTTTATCATGCGCAGCGAGAACGGGAGCTTGACCACCGTATACGCCAAGACGATAAGCAATCGCACATTTTCCGCGTAGTAGAGGTTGTTGTAGCCGACATACCAGACAGCGTCGCTGTTAAAATATGTGCGGTAGGAATAGCAGATAAGAATCGTGGGCAGCAGCCAGGGGAAGAGCAGGCAGTATTCAAGGATAACGCCGCTCTTTTTGCCGCGGTTTTTGAAGATGTAGTTGCAGGCAATGACCACCAGCACGCAGGCCAGCGCCGCCGCCAGAGCCGAGAGCACGAAGCTGAGCTTGATGCCGCCCATGGTCGCGTCGTTTGAAAACAGGCCGGATATCGCCCCCTCACGCACCTTGTACTTTCCGCGGTTGGTGAGGTACATGTAATCCTCCTGCCCGAAGAAGTTTACAAGCGTCCACTGGCTCAGATCGAGCCGGCGCATCCTGATGGCGCTGTAAGTCTGGAAGGAGAAGATGATTATCATGACCACCGGGGTCATGTAGATGATAAACAGCACGTAGGCGTAGATATGCGCCAGCACATTCGCCACCGGGTTTGTTATCTTCTGCTTTTGGAGCTTTGCCTTGGTCTTGGAGACGGAGAGGTAATGCCCCTTGCGCTCGTAGGCCGTCAGCACCGTCAGCAGCAGGATGGTGAACATCGCCAGAATTATGGACAGCAGCGCCGCCCTCGCCTGGGGGAAGGCCTCATCCGCAACGGAGGAGCCCGCCAGACGCACTATCTCGGGGTTAATGGAGTCATAGCCCAGCAGCGTCGGCGCGGACATGGCGCAGAGGCCGGTTATAAAGGTCATGACCGTGAGGGAGAACATCGTGGGCACAAGGGTGGGGAATACGACCTTGCGCAGCACGGCGAAGGGCTTTGCCCCCATGTTGCGCGCGGCCTCAACGGTGTTATAGTCTATGCCGCGGATGGCGTTTCTTAAAAACAGCGCGTGGTTTGAGGTGCAGGCGAAGGTCATGGTAAAGAGCACCGCGTTAAAGCCCGTGAACCAGTTATCCTTCATGTTCGGGAAGATGCTCTTCATGGCAGTTGTCACCATGCCGTCCGGCGCGTAGAGGAAGAGATACCCAGTCACCAGCGCGACGCCGCTGTATATAAGCGTCGTCATATAGCCGAGGCGCAGGATTTTCGCGCCCTTGATGTCAAAATACTCCGTCAGCAGCACGATGGAGACGCCGACTATGTTGACCGTTATCACAAGGCAGATGGCAAGCTTTAAGGAGTTCCAGACGTATTTGCCCATGCTGCCCGCGAAGAAGAAGCGGATGACCGCGAGTGGGTCGCGCTCACCGGCGGCGTTTCTGGTGTTGAAAATGCTTGTCAGCGTGTTGAGGCAGGGCAGCAGCATAAAGCCGAAGAAAAAATAGGCAAAGAACACCACGCCAAACACACGGAAAAGCAGCTCCGGCGTCAGCCGTTTCTTTTCAAGCCCTCCGCTCATTGCGCTACCTCCGCCGCCTTGGGCTCGTAGGCCATGATGTCCGCGGGGTTGAGGATGACCTTGACCTGCTCACCCTTTTCATAGATGCAGACGCCGTCATTTTTCTCAATGACCTTGACGGTCTGACAGCCGAGGTCGATATAGTACTTGATGTAAAGCCCGTAATACTCTCTGTCGGTCACGACGCCGTCAAGCGCCAGCTCCCCGGCCTTGGGCGGGATGTTGACGTGCAGGCGCTCAAGGCGGATGTAGTTATTCTTATCCTCCGAAACCTCCGCCCCTGCGGCTCTGAGCTTTTTAACCAGCTCATCGCTGATTTTATTTATGTCGCCGATGAAGTTGCACACAAACTCCGTCGCGGAGTGGTTATAGACCTCGTTTGGCGTGCCTATCTGCTCGATATAGCCCGCGTTGAACACCGCGATACGGTCGGAGAGCGTCAGCGCCTCCTCCTGGTCGTGGGTGACATATATGGTAGTGATGCCGAAATCCTTCTGCATCTTTTTAAGTTCGTTTCTCAGCTGGACACGGAGCTTCGCGTCCAGATTAGAAAGCGGCTCGTCCATGCAGATTATGGCGGGCTCCGTCACCAGCGCGCGGGCGATCGCCACACGCTGCTGCTGCCCGCCGGAGAGCTGGGACACCGCTTTTTGAAGCTGCTCGTCGCTCAGATCAACCTTGCGCGCGATCTCGCGCACACGCCGGTCGATCTCCGGTTTTTTAAGCTTTTTGACCTTCAGGCCAAAGGCGATGTTGTCATACACCGTCATCGTCGGGAACAGGGCGTAGCTCTGGAAGACTATGCCGATGTTCCTGTCCTCGATCGGGACATGGGTAATGTCCTTGTCCTTTACAACGACAGAACCCGAAACAGGCTCAATAAAGCCCGTTATCGTGCGCAGTGTGGTGGTTTTCCCGCATCCCGACGGGCCGAGAAAGGTGAAAAACTCCCCTTCCTTTACGTGTACATTGATGTTGTGAAGCGCCGTGAAATCCCCGAACTTCACAACGATATCATTGAGCCTTATCATGTCTTTTCCCTCTCATTTACAAGTCATGCGTTAGTTGTTGAACTTTTCAAAGCCTCCCCTGTGTAAGGGGAGGTGGTTTGCGGTATCGCCGCAAACCGGAGGGGTTGTAAATGAAAAGCCCTGTGCCAAGCAGGAGCATTTTGCAAAAAAACAATCCCTCAGTCAGCTTCGCTGACAGCTCCCTTTACACAAGGGAGCCTTTATAAGCGTTGAACATACAGACTATACGAATATGGCGGGCCGTAAGGCCCGCCATATAAAGTTTTAATCAAACGGATTATGCGGCAGCAGCCTGGGTCAGGGTCGCCCAGTCGAGGTTATCCCAATCGGGCTCGGCAACCGCGGAGGAAGCATCGGCCCAGTAGAAGCCGAGGTTGGTCATGATGTTGGTCCACTCGCTGGTGTGGGCGGCAACATACTCGGCATAGGTCATATCAGTCCCCTCAACGGTGGTGAGGGCGAAGTTCTTGAGAGTGTAGATAGCGGGGATACCGTCGGGGTAGAGGATGTCGGCAGCGGCAGCGTTGCAGGGATAGGAGTCAAACTCCTCGCCCCATGCAGCCTGAACCTCAGCGGAGCCGAACCACTCGGCAAAGGCCTTGACAGCCTCGGTCTCTTCCTCGGTGCGGCCTTCCTTGTCGAGGATGCCAAGGTACTCGGCAATATAGTAGGTGCCGTCGTCAATGTCGACCAGTGCCCAGTTCTCGGGCTCAAGCGCGCCGAGCAGCGGGTTATCGGAGCTCTCAGCGGCGGCGTCAATCTTGCCGTAGAGGGAGGAGGAGTAGAAGGTGGAAACAGCCACATCGCCCTTGTTCAGAGGATCAAAGCCGTACTTATAGCTGTCATCGGAGGAGAACTTGCCGTTCTCGCAGTAGTTCCAGAGGGTCTTCCAGCCGTCGATGGAGATGCCGCCGGCGGGGGAAGCGGGGTCAACGAAAGCGTAGAGCATGGCGGAGTTGATGTTGGCATTGGTAGTGCCGCCGACCTTGTTCTGGCGGTACCAGGTGTAGCCGCTGTCAACGATGTCGGCCCAGTGCTCAAAGTGGAGCGCCTCGCCGTTGGTGCCGAGCTCATCGGTGCGGTAGAGCATCAGGACGTTCTGGATAACCAGACCGTAGGCAGCGCCGGGGTAAGCATACTCGCCGACCTCGTCAGCCCAGGTGGGGGTCCAGTCAACGAGCCTGAGGTTTTCATACTCGCCCTTGACGACCTGGCTCCAGCGGGTCTCGTTGAGACCGAAGAGGATGTCGCCGTCCTTGTTCTCGTTGGCGGCCTGGATAGCGGCGGTATCACCGGAGATAACGCTGTTATCGTCAATGCTGATGGTAAAGCCCGCGTCCTTGGCCTCGTTTATGAGCCAGGTGGTGCGCTCGGTGGAGTTGGAGTTGGAATAGATGCGGATGGTGTAGCCGGAATAGTCCTTCTCGGCGGGCTCTTCCGCGGGGGCCTCACTCTCGGCGGGGGCGGCGGGCGCCTCAGCCTTCTGGCCGCAGGCGCACAGGGTGAACACCATTACGAGAGCTAAAAGCAGCGCAAGGTACTTTTTCATTTTGATTTTCTCCTTTTCATATAATTGTTCGCTGTTGCTACACATATTATATAGGAAAATTCCCGCTTTAAGAATGAGACAAAACTGCGATTATACCGTCATTTCTGACATTGGTTTTTCCTGAATGGAGAAATTTCGAGGTCATTTTTGTGCGTTTTTCACAAAATCCGGTTTTCTACCGGCAGCGGTCCTGATATTCAGAGGGAGAAAGCCCCGTGAGCTTTTTGAATGTGCTGCCGAAGTAGGCGACGTCCTTATAGCCCACGGCCTCCGCCACCTCATACACCTTGCGGCGGCAGTCGCGCAGCATCTGCATGGCCATATGTATGCGGTACTGCGTGAGATAGCCCACCACGGTATAGCTCGTCTCCTTTTTGAACACATGGCTCAGATGCCCCTCACTGACGCCGAGGCTTTTCGCAATGCCGGTGATGTTAATGTCGCTGTCGGCATAGTGCTCGGAGATGTAGTTTAAGGCCTCGAACACGTATTTGCTCTTGTCGCCCTTGACAAGAGGCATCATGTCCTCCCGGCTCAGCTCGGACAGCTCCTCGTCCTTGCGGTGCACCCGCTCGATGGCGGCGGCAAGCTCCTCATCCCGGAAGGGCTTTAAGAGATAATCCACCGCGCCGAGCTGCACCGCGGAGCGGACATACTCAAAGTCGCTGTAAGCGGTGAGGAATATCGCGTGGGCGCGGCAGCCCCGGCTTCGCAGCTCGCGCATCATCTCTATGCCGTCCATGCGCGGCATACGCACATCGGTGATGATGAGATTCGGGTTATAATTTTCTGCCGCCTCAAGGCCCTCAACGCCGTTTGCGGCCTCGCCCACGATGACGCAGTCCATCGCCATCCAGTCAACGCCGAGGACGATCCCCTTGCGGACTATCGCCTCATCGTCAACTATCAGAACCTTCAGCATTTTTTGCCGCCTCCTTTTCCTTATCGTACTGCCGCACGATCGGCAGCCTCAGCTCCACCCGGCAGCCCTCGCCCGGCTTTGAAAACACCGCGATTCCGTAGCTCTCGCCGTAATAGAGCCTTATTATCTTGTCCACGTTGCTAAGCCCCAGATGCCCGCCGGGTATCTGGTGGCCGGGGGCGTTTAGAAGCGCCAGCACATCCTCGGAGATGCCCTTGCCGTTGTCGCTGACGGTGAGGATCATATCCCCGCTGTCCTCCCGGGCGCTTATCTTGATATAGCCGTACTCCATATCCGCAACGCCGTGGATTATCGCGTTTTCAACTATCGGCTGGAGCACAAGCTTTGGGATTATGCAGTGCTGAAACCTGTCCTCGACCTCGATTTCACAGGTGAAGCTGTCGGCAAAGCGCATCTCCTGAATCTCAAGATAGCGGTTTATAAGCTCCAGCTCCTGCTCGAGGGTGATGAGCTTTTCCCCGGAGATACCGGCCCTGAGAAGCGCGGCAAGGTCCGTCGCCATGCCCGCCACCTGCGGCACGCCGTTTGTAACGCCCATCCACTTTATGCTGTCGAGCGTGTTATACAGAAAATGCGGGTTAAGCTGTGCCTGAAGCATGCTCAGGCGGGTCTCATTGAGCTCTCTTTCGCGCTGGACGGAGCGGTCAAGGTTCTCCCTATACTCCCGCGTCATGCGGTTGAAGTTTGAGGTGAGCCTGCCAAGCTCGTCCTCGGCGCTGCTCTCAAGCTCCACGCTGTAATCGCCCTGCTCGACCCGGCGCATGGCCGAATCGAGCTTCTGCACAGGCTCAAAGAGCTGGCGGCTGAGCTGCCACGCGCACCAGAGGCACAGCAGCACGCCCAGCGCGCCCATTATGACGCTGACCGAGCGGATAGTGCGCAGCACGGCAGAGGTGTAGTTCTTCGGCTGCTGCAAAATAAAGCTCTCGTCCCGCTCGCCGGCGCTGAGTGTGTACGCGCAGTCCTCGTTGCCGCCTGTGATGCGCTCGCCGGAGAGAAGCTGCTCCCTTAAAAGCGCCGCCGTCTCCTCCGCCCTGCCGGACTGGGTGTAGTATATCCCGCGCCATGTGGAGTCAAATATCATGAGATCATTCATGGGGTCGATAATATCGCTAAAGAGCGCGTCAAAGCCGCTCTGCTCCACGCGCATGACTATATAGCCCAGAAGCCTGCCGCCAGAGGTTCTTATGGCTCTGGCCCCCTCGAGGGCGCGGCTGTCATCAGCGCAGAAGGCCGTTTTGTCGCTGTTTTCCGCCATATACAGAAGGCCCCATCCGGTGTCAAGCTTTCCGTCGGGAAGGCGCCCGTCGGTGCTGTAAAGGCAGTCCCCCTCCGGGCCGTAAATGCCAAAGCCCGCGAAACTGCGCAGCTCCTGGGTGTTGCGGTAAAGCACCTGATAGAGTATCCTCGAGTCCCCGCCGCCGCGGCGCAGCGCGCTTCTCACGGCGGTGCTCTGAGAAAGATGCTCCGCTGTGCTGTCAAGCTCGTCGAGGAAGCCGAAATACCGCTCCTCCGCTCTTGAAAGCTCCTCCTGCGCCTGCCCGCTGAGGCTGTGCTCGTTTTGGACTATCATGGCCCGCACCATGATAACATTGCACAGCAGCAGCGGCAGCAGCGCCGCAAGCAGCACCGTGCACAATATGCGGTTTTTGAATGACCGCCTTATCCATGCTCTCATCCGCGTGTGCCCTCAAAATATCCCTGCCAGCTGTCCAGAAATTGGCTCTGCATGGCGCTTGCCCAGTCAAGGTCATAGCTTAAAAGCTCAAGCTCCGGCTCGCTCTCCGCCTCGGTCAGGACGCTGCGGCGGGAGAATTTCTCCGGCAGGCGCTGCTGCACATCCTCGCTGAGCAGAAAGTCGATAAACAGCCGGGCGTTCTGCTCATGCTTGCAGCCCTTGACGATGGCCGCCCCGTCGGGCAGGGCGCTCGTCCCCTCCTCGGGGTAGACAAGGGCGATGTCATAGCCCTCCGAAACCGCTTTGAGCGCGGTTTCCTCCAAGGTCACGCCGATGTAGCAGCTGCCCTCGGCCACCTGACCGACAACGAGGCCGGAGCCGTCCGCCTGCCGCCCGTCAAGGTTTTCCGCAAAGCGCTGCAATACTTCCTCCGCGTCGCCGCCAAGAGCCTGAGCCATTGTGCACAGCGCCGTGTAGCTTGAGCCGGAGACGGTGGGGTCAGCAAAGGCGATCTTCCCGCGCCACTCCCTGTCAAGCAGGCTCTGCCAGCCTGTGGGCGGGTTGAGGCGCACAAGCTGGGTGTTGTAAATCAGCACCACCGGCAGAGAGGAAAACGGCGTCCAGGTCCCGTCGCCGGTGAATTTTTCGTCCACATTCGTCATCGCGGGGCTGTTGTATTTTGTGAAGCACCCGGCATATGCCGTCAGGCTGTCGACGCCTCCGCCGAACATCAAATCACAGTCGGTATCCCCGGCGGCTATCTCCTCGAGCAGCTCATTGGTGCCGCCGGTTTTAAGCTCCGTCCATATCCCGGTGCGCCGCTCAAACTCACGGATTATCGGAGCGTAGACGTCTTCCTTGTGCGAGGTATATATGATCAGCCGCTCTTCATCCCCGGGAGCGATGGCGGAGTAATCGTTCCCGCTTATTCCGCAGCCGCCAAGCAGCAGCACCATTGCCAAGAGCAGCAGCAATGTTTTTTTCAAAATCATCACCTCTTTTTTGACGTAAGCAATGAAAAATCTCTCTCGCCGATTTGTTCATTGCTTACTTTTTTGATTTTACCATGCAGTATGTATATTTTTCAAGCAATCCCTCCATCTTTTGGCATAAAAACGCCGGCATGGAGTAAACCACGCCGGTGTTTTTGAGATATTTTGCGTTTGAATCAGCCTTACAGGATATGCACGGAGTCGGCCTCAAAGACGAGGGAGCACTCCTCGCCCTCGGCGTAGATGCGCTTATTCTTAGGGTTGTGCTCCTCGAGCTTTACAAGGGTGTCTCCCACCATGACATGGTAGTTCTGGTAAGAGCCCATAAAGCAGGAGAGCACCACCTTACAGGGAAGCCCGCCATTGTCGGCAAGGGTAGCTGCCTCCGGGCGCAGGACAACGGTGTACTCCTCCCCCGCTGTCATGCCGTCCCTGCCGAGGACCCTGACGCTGTTGCCCGCGACATCGAGCAGCACATGGCCGTCCTCCGCCGCGCCTGTCATCCTGCCGCGCAGGAAGTTTGCCTCGCCGATGAAGTCGGCCACAAACTCGCTGTTGGGGTGGTAATAAATCTCCTGGGGCGTCCCCATCTGGGCGACAACGCCCTTGTTCATAATGATTATCTTGTCCGAGAGCGCCATAGCCTCGCTCTGGTCGTGGGTGACGTATATGGCGGTGATGCCCACCTCCTGCTGGATGCGGCGGATCTCCGTGCGCATGGAGACGCGCAGCTTTGCGTCAAGGTTACTCAGCGGCTCGTCAAAGAGCAGCACCGACGGCTCGATGACCAGCGCCCTTGCAAGCGCGACGCGCTGCTGCTGGCCGCCGGAGAGCTGGTTTGTCATGCGCCCCTCCATGCCCGTCAGTTCCACAAGGTCGAGTATCCGCATGACGCGCTCTTTGATCTCATCCTTCGCCACCTTGCGCAGCTTCAGGCCGTAGGCTACGTTGTCAAACACGTTGTAGTGCGGCAGCAGGGCATAGCTCTGGAAAACCATGGCCGTGTCGCGCTTATTGGGGGTCAGCTCGTTTATAGCCTCGTCCCCGAGATAAATTTCGCCCTCGTCGGGACTTTCAAAGCCCGCAATCATGCGCAGGGTCGTGGTCTTGCCGCAGCCGGAGGGCCCCAGCAGCGTCACAAAGCTGCCCGGCTCTATCTCAAGCGAGGTATCCTTCACGGCGTAAAAATCCTTGCCGGTTTTGGGGTCCTGATAGATTTTTGAAATATGCTCCAGACGGACACCTTTTTTGGTCTTTTCCATGGCTCAGGTCTCCTCCTTTATTTTTTTGCTGGTGCCGAAGTGCTTTATAAACAGATTCATAAGCAGCACCGCGCCGTAGGTGATGATGATAAGAATGGTGGCAAACGCGCAGGCAAGGCTGTACGAGCCCTTTTCCGCAAATTCGTTTATCTGCACCGTGATAAGCAGAAACTGCGGCGTAACGAGCAGGATGATGGCGGAAATTGCCGTTATGCTGCGGACAAAGGCCGTCACAAGGCCGCTGAGGAAGGAGTCCTTAATGAGCGGCAGGGTCACGGTCATGAACACCTTTAAGCTGTTCGCGCCCATATCGTAGGCCGACTCCTCGATGGATTTGTCAATCTGCCTCAGGGCGGAGATGCCGCTTCGGGTGCCGGTGGGCAGGGAGCGGACAATAAAGACGATGACGAGGATAAGCCCCGTGCCGTAAATACCCTGCATGAAGCCGGTGTGGAAAATGCCGCCGGAGAAGCCGCGGATGTAGCCGACGCCGAGAACCGTGCCGGGGACGGCCATCGCGAGCATGGAAACGGCCTCAATAAAGCCCTTGGACTTGAAGTTGCGCTTTACGACAAGGTAGGAGATTATCATGCTCAGCAGCGCCGTAATCGGGGCGGCGATAATCGAGAGCAGGAAGGAATCCCGGAAGGCCTGGAAGCCGTGATACCGGGTGAAGATAAGCTGGAACCATTTGCCGGTCAGTGGGAAGAACTTGAAGCCCCAGGTGGGGAAGCAGGCCCCGATGGGCACGCATATGTACATCATTATAACGAAGATCGCCGCCATCGCGCAGAGCACCGTCAGCGGTACCTTCACGCTCTTGTCCTCGATAAGCATACGACCACGGGAGGCCTTGCCCGTCAGCGTCGCGGCGGTCTTTGCCTCGAGGTAATACTTCTGCACCGCGAACATCAAAAGCGTTATGCAAAGCAGCACGACCGCCATCGCCGCCGCGCCCGCCTTATCGTAGGCGCCGGTTATCTGGAGGTAGATGGTGGTGGCCAGAGTGTCATAAGAGCCGCCGATGAGCATGGGGTTTGCAAAGTCGGCAATGGACTCGATAAAGGTCACGAGAAAAGCGTTGCCAAGCCCCGGCAGCATCAGCGGCAGGGTCACGCTTGTAAAGACCTTGGAGCGGCTCGCGCCCATGTCGCGCGCGGCCTCCTCAAGGGAGGGGTCGATGTTTTTAAGCAGGCCCTTGAGCATCATGTAGCAGACCGGGAAGAAGGTCAGGGTCTGGACAATGACGATGCCCCAGTAGCCGTAGACGCTGTTGTCATAGATGCCGAGGAGAAAGCGCGTGATGATGCCGGCCTTGCCGAAGAGCATTATCATTGAAAGGCTCAGCACGAAGGGGGGCGACACCACGGGCAGCATGGAGACCGCCTTGAAAAGCCCGCCGACGAACTTGCCCACGCGGACATAGACCTCCACATACGCAAACAGCAGGCCGATGAGGGCAGAGAGTATGCCCACCATGAAGCCTATCTTCAGGGTGTTGGTAATGGCGGTGGTAAATGTGGGCATGGCGAAAATGCGCTTGAAGATATTCAGGGAGAAGCCCCCGTCGCCCACGAAGCTGTCCACCAGCAATATTGCCAGCGGATAGAGAATGAACAAAGTCAAAAATGTTATGAGCACGACGATGGTAGTGACCATGATAGGGTCGGCCATCAGTTTTTTTCTGTCCAGCGCCGCGCTTTGGCCTCTTGCCATAACTGCTCCTTTCCAGCCGGATATGAAGCTGAATAATAATTAGAAGAAGAGCGGCGGCAAAAGCCGCCGCTCTTTCGGAGTGTTGCTATATGATTGTGATTATATCACTCGGTCTGGAAGCGGGAAGCGTCCTCGGTGTTGGCGCCGGCGTCAGCCAGAGCAGCCATGACTTCCTCAATATAGGTCTTGATGTTATTGGTAGCGTCATCAAAGTCATAGTCCATGACGTTCTCGGGGTTGAGGCCGAACTCGGCAGCCTGGGGGGGCTGCTCGGCGTTATCGAGAACGAGGAACTGGTAGGAGCCGTTGTCCTTGGCGATGTTCACGCAGTCGGGAGAGAGCGCAAACTCGATCCAGAGCTTGGCGGCATTGGGATGGGCAGCGCCCTTGAAGATGGCGGTGGCACCAATCTCAAAGGAGGTACCGCTGGAGGGGATAACGAGCTGGATGTTGGTGTAGCCGTTATCGAGAATCTGGGTGATGCCATCATGCAGGAAGCCGATGCCGATGACGCACTCACCGGTGCCGACGTTCTTGGACGGGCCGGAGCCGGACTTGGTGTAGACTTCGATGTTCTTGTCAAGGTCTACGAGGTACTGGATGCCCTCATCGTGGCCATACTTCTGGATCATGGTGTTGATGACGAGCTTCGCGGTGCCGGCGGTGTTGTAGTTAGACAGCCAGATAAGGCCCTGATACTCGGGCTTGAGCAGGTCTGCCCAATCCTGGGGAACTTCAAGCTGCATGCGCTCGAGTTCATCGGTGTTGACCATGAAGCCGAGGATGCCCTTGTAAATGCCGTACCAATAGCCATCGGCGTTGCGGTACATATCGCCGGTCAGGTGGGAAGCGTTCTCAGCCTCATAAGCCTCGAGCAGGCCCTCAGCAGCGACAACGTTGTAGGGGTCGGTCGTGCCGCCGAACCAGACGTCAGCGGAGGGATTGCCGTTCTCTTCCTCGATCTTGGCCTGAACCTCACCGGTGGAAAGGCGCTGGTAGCTGACCTTTATGCCGTAGAGGCTTTCAAACTTCTCGCAGGCAGCGGCGAGGTACTCCTCCTCGCAGGAGCCGTAGACAACAAGCTCACCCTCAGCCTGAGCGTCGGCTATGAGCTTATCCATGCCGGCCAGTTCCTCTGCGGGAGCATCGGCGGGCTCCTCAGCGGGGGCCTGGCTCTCCGCCGGGGCGGAGTTACCGCAGGCGCACAGCGCGAAAACCATGCACAGTGCAAGCAGCAATGCTAACAGTTTTTTCATTGAATGTCCTCCTCAAAATTTTTTCGTTTGGTGGATTTGCCGAAAACCAGCTCTCCACTCTATGGATATTTTGATTTTATTGTAAAATTGTATAAAAGTCAAGCGCCGTGCCCACGCTTAACCGTATAGTCAGCATTTTGTCAGGATTGTCTCATGTTCCACCCTGCCCTATTGCCGCTTTGCGGCAGGAATCGACACGGTTTTAATTTATAAATAGAAAAGAACAAGCATACCGCTTCTGCGGTATGCTTGTTTGATTGGTTTGTTATTCGCTTATCTTAGCCTTCCTTGATGGCGGCCTGAGCGGCAGCGAGGCGGGCGATGGGAACGCGGAAGGGGCTGCAGGACACATAGTCCAGACCCACCTTGTGGCAGAACTCCACAGAGGAGGGATCGCCGCCGTGCTCACCGCAGATGCCCAGGTGCAGCTCGGGGCGGGTTGCGCGGCCAAGCTTTGCGGCCATCTCAACCAGCTTGCCAACGCCGGTCTGGTCCAGACGGGCAAAGGGATCGGACTCATAGATCTTCTTGTCGTAGTACGCGCCGAGGAACTTGCCGGCATCGTCACGGCTGAAGCCGAAGGTCATCTGGGTCAGGTCATTGGTGCCGAAGGAGAAGAACTCAGCCTCCTTGGCGATATCGTCGGCGGTCAGAGCGGCTCTGGGGATTTCGATCATGGTGCCGACAAGGTACTTCATGTCGGAACCTGCGGCGGCGATAAGCTCGTCAGCGGCCTTGACAACAACATCCTTGACGTACTTGAGCTCCTTGACCTCGCCCACCAGAGGAATCATGATCTCGGGAACCATAGTCCACTCGGGGTGACGGGCCTGAACGGCCAGAGCGGCCTTGATGACAGCGCGGGTCTGCATCTCGGCGATCTCGGGATAGGTGACAGCCAGACGGCAGCCACGGTGACCCATCATGGGGTTGAACTCGTGCAGGGAGGCGATGAGAGCCTTGATCTGCTCAACGCTCTTGCCCTGAGCATCGGCCAGAGCCTTGATGTCAGCCTCTTCAGTGGGAACAAACTCGTGGAGAGGAGGATCGAGGAAGCGGATGGTGACAGGATTGCCCTCCATGGCCTCGTAGATACCCTCAAAGTCGGCCTGCTGCATCGGCTCGAGCTTTGCAAGAGCGGCAACGCGCTCCTCAAGAGTGTCAGCGCAGATCATCTCGCGGAAAGCAGCGATACGGTCGCTGTTGAAGAACATATGCTCGGTACGGGTAAGGCCAATGCCCTGCGCGCCCAGCTCACGGGCCTTGGCGGCGTCGTGGGGAGTGTCGGCATTGGTGCGGACCTTCAGGCGGCGATACTTGTCGGCCCAGGCCATGATGCGGCCAAACTCGCCGGCGATGGTGGCGTCAACGGTGGGGATGATGCCGTCGTAGATCTTACCGGTGGAGCCGTCGATGGAGATATAATCACCCTCGTGATAGACCTTGCCGCCAAGCTCGAACTTCTTGTTGGCCTCGTCCATCTTAATTTCGCCGCAGCCGGAGACACAGCACTTGCCCATGCCGCGGGCGACAACGGCAGCGTGGCTGGTCATACCGCCGCGGACGGTGAGTATGCCCTGAGCGGCCTTCATGCCCTCGATATCCTCGGGGCTGGTCTCGAGACGCACGAGAACGACCTTCTCCTTGCGCTCTTTCCACTCCTTGGCGTCCTCAGCGGTGAAGACGACCTTGCCGCAGGCAGCGCCGGGGGAAGCGCCCAGGCCCTTGCCGATGGGGGTAGCGGCCTTGAGCTTGTCAGCGTCAAACTGGGGGTGAAGCAGAGTGTCGAGGTTTCTGGGGTCTATCATCAGGACGGCCTGCTTTTCATCGATCATGCCCTCGTCAACGAGGTCGCAGGCAATCTTCAGAGCAGCCTGAGCGGTACGCTTGCCGTTGCGGCACTGGAGCATGTAGAGCTTGCCGTTCTCGACGGTGAACTCCATGTCCTGCATATCGCGGTAGTGGTCCTCGAGCAGGGCGCAGACCTTGACGAAATCGTCATATGCCTCGGGGAACTGCTCGGCCATCTGGGAGATGGGCATCGGGGTGCGGACGCCGGCGACGACGTCTTCGCCCTGAGCGTTGACAAGGAACTCGCCCATGAGCTTCTTCTCGCCGGTGGCGGGGTCGCGGGTGAAGGCGACGCCGGTGCCGGAGTTCTCGTTGAGGTTGCCGAACACCATGGGCATAACGTTGACGGCAGTACCCCAGGAATAGGGGATGTCGTTATCGCGGCGGTAGACGTTGGCTCTGGGGTTATCCCAGGAACGGAACACGGCGCGGATGGCTTCGTAAAGCTGGACCTTCGGGTCGGAGGGGAAGTCCTCGCCGATCTGCTTTTTGTACTCGGCCTTGAACTCCTCAGCCAGCTCCTTGAGGTCGGCGGCGGTGAGGTCGAGGTCGGAGGTGGCGTTCTTGCGGGCCTTCATCTCGTCGATGAGCTGCTCAAAGTACTTCTTGCCGACTTCCATAACGACATCGGAGAACATCTGGATGAAGCGGCGGTAGGAGTCATAGACAAAGCGCTCAAACTTGGGGTCGGGGTTGCCCTTGATCATGGCGGCGACGACATCGTCATTCAGACCCAGGTTGAGGATAGTGTCCATCATGCCGGGCATGGAGGCGCGGGCGCCGGAACGGACGGAGACGAGCATGGGGTTATTCAGATCGCCGAACTTCTTGCCGTTGATCTGCTCCATGGTCTCGACATTCTTCATGATCTCAGCCATGATCTCATCGTTTATGCGGCGGCCATCCTCATAGTACTGAGTGCAGGCCTCAGTGGTGATGGTGAAGCCCTGGGGCACAGGCAGACCGATATTGGTCATCTCAGCAAGGTTTGCACCCTTGCCGCCCAGCAGCTCGCGCATGGTGGCATTGCCTTCGGAAAACATGTAGACATATTTCTTGCTCATTGTTTTCGTCCTTTCTATAACTAAATTTATTATTTGACAACGTTCATAGATTACCACAAAAATGGCAAAATAATCAATGCACTATACTTACAAATCCGAGGACATTATCTTCCCGATTTCATCGGAAATTTTTGCAAAACCTACAATATCCAAACTCTCTCCCCGGATTTGCGCATCAAAGCCCGCGTTTATGAGCGCCTGCCGGGCCTGTTCCTTATTAAGCGCGGGAAAAGCGCTGCATATTCCGTTGGGCAGAGTCTTTCTGCGCTGGTTGAAGGAGGCGCGGATAAGGCGGAACATCAGCGCCTCATCCCGCACGGCGGCGGGCTTTTCCGCGCGCCGGGTCAGGCGGATAACGGCGGAGGTCACCTTCGGCTGCGGGATAAAGCAGGACGGCGGCACATCAAAAAGCAGCTCCGCCTCCATATGCCAGTTGACGAACACTCCAAACGCGCCGTACTCCGGCGTTCCCGGCCTTGCGCAGATGCGCTGGGCCACCTCTTTTTGTATCATCACCGTCACCTGCTCGAAGCAGCCGGCCTCGATAATGGCGGTGAGTATGGGGCTTGTGATGTTATAGGGGAGATTCGCGCAAACCACGGGGCGCAGGCCGGAGAGCTTCTCCGCCGCCAGGGCCGCGAGGTCGGTTTTCAGCGCGTCGGCAAAGACGAGCTCCACATTGGAAAGGCCGCCCAGGGTCTCTTTGAGCACCGGGCGCAGGGCATTATCCAGCTCCACCGTGACCACCCTCCCGGCGAGCTTTGAAAGCTCCGCCGTCAGGCAGCCGACGCCGGGGCCTATCTCCAGAACGCCGGTATTCTCGTCAAGCCCGGCGCTCTCGGCTATGCCGCGCGGCACCCAGTCCGCCACAAGAAAGTTCTGCCCCTTGGACTTGGAAAAGCGAAAGCCCTGCCGCCCAAGCAGATCCCTGATGTAATTTATATCCGTCAGCTTGTTCATTTGCTCTTAAAATACCGGAGCCACTGGCCCACAACGCACATAATCACCAGCACACCGCCGCAGATCTTGCCGAAAAGGTCGCCGGTGGCCATGAGCAGCAGCACGCAGGCCGCAGCCGCCACAACTGTCCAGATGATTGCCGCGATGAGGAAGCGGCTGGATTGATCGTCTTTCATATTCTGCCTCATTTTTTCAATATTTTTTCATAGGCCTGCCGCGCGGTGTCATGCCCCGGCTCCACAGCTACCTGAACATTGCCCCGGTACCTGAAGCCCGATTCCCGCAGCAGGCGCTGCATGGCCTTGTTTTTTCTGTGTGTGTCCGTGCGTATGCAGCGCAGGCCGTAAGCGCGGCACTGCTCCTCGACGCATTTTATGAGCCGCTCGGCCATGCCGCTGCCGCGGTATTTCGCGGCCACCGCCGCCCTGTGCAGCACGCAGCAGGCCATGTCCGCCGTCCATTTGCCGTCGGTAATTTCATCGTAGGACTTCTCCTCACGGGTAGAGAGCGTGAAGAACGCGGCAGTCTCTCCCCCGTGCTCAACTATAAAGCACTCGCCCCGGTCAATATCGAATCGAAACGCCGCTTCGTTTGGGTAATCCCCCTGCCACTGGTCGATGCCCCGGCGCTTCAATAGCGAGCGCGCCTGAGCGACGATGTTGAGAATATCCGGCAGATCATCCTCCCCCGCCGCACGGCAGCTGACAGGCCCGGTGAGCTTTATCCTCCCCTGCTCTTTTTTCACCTGTTCCATGAGCTTCAGGTCGTTTTTATCGGTTATGCGCAGCTTTTCAAACATATCCGGGCGCTTCTCCATTGTGCGCTCAAACTGCTTTTTCCGCCGCCACTGCTCCACCTTTTCGTGGTTTCCGTCGAGCAGCACATCGGGCACAGCACGCCCCTCCCAGACCTCGGGCCGGGTGTACTGGGGGTACTCCAAAAGCCCGTCCCAGTGGCTCTCGCCGGTGTAGCACTGCTCATCCGCCAGAACGCCGGGGATAAGGCGGCAGACGGAATCCGCAACCGCCATGGCGGCAATCTCTCCGCCGGTGAGGACAAAGTCCCCCAGCGAAATTTCCTCATCAACGCACTGCTCGATAAAGCGCTCGTCAATGCCCTCATAGTGCCCGCAGACCAGCACCAGATGGTCATAGTCCCGGCTGAGGCGCTTGGCCGTCTCCTGCGTGTAGGGCTTGCCCTGGGGAGACATATATATCACCCGGCTGCGCCTTCCGTTTGCGGTTGACATAATATTATCCAGGCAGGATTTCAGCGGCTGAGCCATCATTACGCAGCCCCAGCCGCCGCCGTATGGATAATCGTCCACCTGATGCTGCTTATTCTCGGTAAAATCCCGAATCTGCACGCAGTTTATCTCAACTATGCTCTTTTTTGCCGCTCTGCCGATGATGCTCTCGTGCAAAACAGCGTTCACCGTGTCCGGAAACAGGGTCATTATATCTATCCGCATAGCCTTCACATTCCCTCTATAAGCCGCACACGGATGATCCCCGCCTCGGCATCGGTTGACATAACAAATTCAGGTATAGCTGGTATAAGATGCTCCTTATCGCCCCTGACGACATACACCCTGTGCGCGGGAGTCTCCAGCACCTCGCAGAGCCTGCCTATCTCCGCGCCGCCCTCGTCAATAACGCTCGCGCCGATAATGTCCTGAATGAAGAACGCACCCTTTGGAAGCCGGGCATCCGCGCGGTTTATCTGCACGGTTTTGCCCTTGAGCGCCATGGCGGCGTTCACATCGTCCACGCCCTCGAGCTTTGCGAGCAGGAAGCCCTTGTGCTCACGCGCGGAGAGCACCGCCGCTTCCCTGCCACCGATGTAAAGGCGCTTGAATTTCTTCATAAACGCGGGGCTGTCGAGCCACACCTCTATCTTCACTTCGCCCACAACGCCGTGGGTGTTTATGATGCGCCCAGCGTCAATAAATGCCTGTTTTTCCATGTGTTTTGCTCCTGAAAATTTATTCCGTATTTTGTTAGTTTAACATATATTTCCCCATTTGCCAAGACGTCAGAAGGGCGCGTTGCAAAAATGAATTTTGCAACGCGCCCAATGATATTTGACCTACGGTCAAATGATATACGCTTTTCGCGTGTGATATCCGACCTGTGGTCGGGTGATATCGCCCCTTTACGGGGCGGTTGAGCGGCTATTTTATTTCACCCCAGCGGGCGGTTCAATTGTGCCCACCGCGTCAAACTGTGAGAACTTTATGCTTTCGATTGCGGAGTTCACTTTTATCTCCAGCGGCAAATCACCAAGGCCGCTGTCCTCAAGAGCATCCTCCAGTACCTCGGCAATGATGCTGGAAACCATGCTCTGCATAAGCTCCGTCAGCTCCATATCTATACGCACAATCATGCCGGACTTGTTGTCAATCCAGATGCTCACCGGCACATCGCTGAGCGCGGCAGCAGCGTCATCGTCAAGGTCGACGCCAAGGCTGCTTTCCAGCATTTCATTCGCCCCGGAGGATATCATAAGCTTCACAAGGCTTGCCGAGTCAATATTGCCCGAATACTTTGTAGCCGTGGAGCCGCCAATTTTCTCCTCGCCGGCTGCTTCAAAGCTCTCCGCCCACTCAGATATAAGCGCGAGAGTGCCGTTTATGTTGATGTCACGCGCGCCGAGCTCAAAATCGTCCACTTCTCCGCGTTCCCAGGTCTTGCCGCCGTCATCGGAAGTATATGCTATGCGTTGACCGCCCTCATCGACCACATATACCTGCGCATTTTCCTCTGTGCCCATGGCCGCCACAGTCAGGTCCATTTTCATGGCAAATGGCTCGGTGTTCAGGTCTATCCCGGCCTTTAGCGTGGTATCCATATTCACGCTTTGGCCCATAATGCCAATATCCGTGTCAAGTGTGAAGTCCGCATCCATGTGCATGCTTTTAAGTTGACCCATCTTCGCGGCGGATTTTGCCATTTTCTTTTCAAAAGAGCCGCAGGCCGAGAGGCACAGCAGCATAGACAGCGCCAGCAGCAGCGCAAGAATCTTTTTCAGATTTTTCATGTAACCCGTCTCCTTTTGCTTATTTAGTGTCCGCTTCAATACATTCAGTATATTACACGGAAAGGGAAAATACAAGTAAAAAGCCTCGTAGCCTGCTATCTTACAGCGGTGCACTGCCCCGTTGGGGGAAGCAAGAATAGCGCGGCACAGAGTTGAATGATGCTCCGCTTGACTAAAGCACCGCACCAACCTTGGCGCCCCCTCTGGGGGAGCTGGCTTGACGCGAAGCGGCAAGACTGAAGGGGGCATGGTTGAGAAGCTGCACAACTTCATGGCTCTCCCTTTGGGAGAGCTGGCGAGCGTGAGCGAGACTGAGAGGGTATCGAGACTACCCGTTTCAGAAATACAGTGATGAGTTATAGAGCCCTCTCCGTCACGGCTTCGCCGTGCCACCTCTCCCAGAGTGAGAGGCAAGGGGCTGGTGAAAATCGCGGCATTTGCCATTCTTGGACAGAAATCTTAATTTTGCACCCTCACTCGCCCACTCTGAGCCGAGCCTTGTAAAGATGATTCGCGTCGTGCAGTAACGACTCGTAGAAGTATAACAATCGAGGTAAACCAGCAGTAACGATTAAGGGCGAGCTAAGAAGTGATATGTACACTTCACCACCGGAGAGAGATTCTCAAGGGAGATACCTCTCCCTTGAGCCGCGTTTTCTTTTGGAACTTTTCTTTTGGCGGCACAAAAGAAAAGTGGAGGTCAGAGCCCGATATAACCCGATATAACTAAAAAAGGCGGAGGCTGCGCCTCCGCCTTTTTATACTCAGTCCATGATCTCGACTGATACTTTCTTGCCCTTTCTCTGGGCAACGGCCCGCATGAGGATGCGGATCTGCTTGACAATCCGCCCCTGCCGACCGATGACCTTGCCCGTATCGCCGTCAGCGACGCGAACTTCAAAAACCGTTTCGCCGTCGGCTTTGCGCTCGGTCACAGAGACCTCGTCGGGTTTATCAACAAGGCTCTGTACGATATAGGTCAAAAGTTCTTTCATGCTGGTAGAAACTCCTTATTAGCCCTCGACCTTTTTCAGCAGGCCGCGGACAGTGTCGGTGGGCTGAGCGCCATTGGCGATCCAGTACTTTGCCCGCTCCATATCGACCTTGAGCTTGCTGCCCTCGGCCATGGGGTCGTAAGTGCCCAGTTCCTCGATGAAACGGCCGTCACGGGGGCTGCGGGAGTCCGCCACGACGATACGGTAGTAAGGAGCCTTCTTTGCGCCCATTCTGCGAAGTCTGATTTTAACCATGTGTATATTCACCTCCATGTAATTTTTCATATATTACAAGCGTTATTCAACGCGTGTAAGCTAATGCCTTTTGCTCAAAATTTCATGCCGCCGAGCATCCCGCCGAGGCCGCCCATACCGCCCATACGGGACATTTTCTTCTGCATCTTCTTCATATTCTTGCCGCTGAGCTGCTTGACCATTGTCTGCATGGCCTCAAACTGCTTCAAGAGGCGGTTAACATCCACAACAGCCGTGCCGGAACCGGCGGCGATGCGCTTTTTGCGGCTGCTGTTGAGGATGGAGGGGTTATCCCGCTCCGCCTGGGTCATGGAGAGGATGATGGCCTCCTGCCGCGCCATGAGCTTGTCATCAACGCTCGCGCCCTGGAGAGCCTTGGCGTCAATGCCGGGGAGCATACCGGCGATGCTGCCGATATCGCCCATGTTTTTTATCTGGCCCATCTGGTCAAGATAATCGCTGAGAGTGAAGCGGTTTGCGCGCAGGCGCTCCGCCGCCTCGAGAGCCTTTTTCTCGTCAAAGCTCTGCTCGGCCTTTTCAATAAGCGTCAGCACATCGCCCATGCCGAGGATGCGCGAGGCCATTCTGTCAGGGTGGAAGGGCTCGATCATATCAAGCTTCTCGCCCACGCCGATGAATTTTATCGGCTTTCCGGTGGCCGCCCTTATGGAGAGCGCCGCGCCGCCGCGCGCGTCACCGTCGAGCTTGGAGAGCATGACGCCGGTAACGCCCAGTGCCTCATCAAAGGCGGTGGCGGCATTTACCGCGTCCTGACCGGTCATCGCGTCAACCACAAGCAAAATCTCGGCAGGGTTAACAGCGTCCCGGATGTTCTGAAGCTCTGCCATCAGCGCCTCATCAATATGAAGCCTGCCGGCGGTATCGAGGAAAACAAGGTCGTTGCCGTGCTTTTTCGCGTGCTCCACGGCGGCCCTGGCAATGTCAACGGGGTCTGTCTGCCCCATCTGGAAAACGGGGATATCAAGCTGTGCGCCCACGGTTTCAAGCTGCTTTATAGCGGCGGGGCGGTAGATATCGCAGGCGGCGAGCAGCGGGCGCTTGCCCTGCTTGCGCATGTAAGCCGCAAGCTTCGCGCCGTTTGTAGTCTTGCCGGCGCCCTGAAGGCCGACGAGCATCACAACGCTGGGGGACTTGTCGCCGATGATGAGCTTCTGGTTCTCCCCGCCCATGAGGGCGCAAAGCTCCTCATTGACTATCTTTATAACCATCTGCGCGGGAGAAAGGGCTTCCAGCACCTCTCTGCCGCTGGCGCGCTCGGTGACGGTCTTGGTAAAATCCTTGACCACCTTGTAGCTCACATCCGCCTCGAGCAGCGCCATACGCACCTCGCGCATAGCTTCCTTCACATCGGCGGGGGTAAGCCGGCCCTTGCCGCGCAGCCGCTTGAACGCGGCATTCAGTTTGTCGGATAAGCTCTCAAACGCCATAATTTAACCTCTGTCGCCAATTTCCAGCGATTTGACCGTCTCCAGCGCGGCCTGGGCAAGTTCATTTGCCTTCCCGTCCGTGCTCTGGCAAAGCTCCTCAAGCTGCCGGTGGAGCAGCTCCAGCGCGCTGTCTATCTTGGAAAAGCGGCGCACAAGCCCGGTCTTTTCCTCCATTTCGTCAAGCGCGGCCTGGGCGCGGCGGATATTGTCCCACACGCCCTGGCGGGATATCCCGCTCTGCTCCGCGATCTCCGACAGGGAAAGATCCTCATTATAATGCAGGTCAAAGCACTCGCGCTGCTTGTCGGTGAGCAGCTCACCGTAAAAATCCAGCAGCATTGCCTGCATGACCCGGCTGTCAGCCACAGCGCATCCCCCTGTCAAGTATAATCACTTTGCAGAGTATACAACAAGCAGCCACCGCTGTCAAGTGTTTTTTCTTGTCAGGTCGGCTTTTTTCATATTTTGAATATATAAGAGCCTGCCGGGAAAAAATGTATATTATTATCGCTATTTTCGCAATTTTGGAGGAATCATGGATACTGTAAACTCCGCTGTGTATATTGAGGACGACCGGCTCTACGACTACGCCGCCGCGACCGCCCGGCTGCTAAAGCCCCGGGGCGAGGGCGGCGGCAGTGCCTGCGTAAGGGCCCTGCGCCGGGCAATGGCCGATATAAAAGCCGTCAGCGCCGCCGTGAAGCTCCGCTACGGGGACTTGGCAGCGCCGCCCGCCGCCTGCGAGTGGCTGCTGGATAACCGCTACATGGTGCAGCGGGAGTCTGTCTGCGCAATTGAGACACTGGAGCGCGCAAAGCGCCTGCGCCGCTGCGAGGAGGGCACCATGCTCTTGCAGCTCTGCCGGGCGCTTTTCAGGGCCGGGCTTGGCAGCATCAGCGAGAGCCGGTGCAGGGTTTTTCTCGACGGGTTTCAGTCCGTAACCGTGCTGCGAAGATGCGAGCTTGAGGCCTTCCCCGCGGCCATGAGAGCGGCGGCAGCGCTGGACATTGCAAGCGTCTGCCGGGGGATGCAGTATGCCGCGGATACGGAGCCGCACGCCGAGTCCTTCAAGGCGCTCTTTACCTCCCTGCGGCTTATCTCGGTGCTCGACTGGGAAGCGCTCATAAGCGCCGCCGATGTGACAAGCGCCGTGCTCTGCGCCGACCCCACCGGGGACTATCCCCGCATGGACAGCGGCACCAAGGCGAGCTATCTGCGCCGCGTGGAGCTGCTTGCGCGCAGAGAAGGCGTGGAGGAGCATGTTTACGCCCGCTCCCTCATAAAAACCGCCAAGCGTGATGGTCGGCACGTGGGCTTCTATCTTTTTCCCAGGCGGCGCGAGCTCTCGCCGCTGTATATCGCCGCGAATGTGCTTTTGACGGTGTTCGTGTCGCTGATGGCGGCGTTTTTATCCCACAGCGTGTGGGCGGCGCTTTTGCTGCTGTTGCCGGTGTCGGAACTTGTGAAGGGGCTTATCGACTATGCGCTGCTGCACTCTGTCAGCCCAAAGCGGCTGTTTCGTATGAGCACGGAAAATGGCGTCCCCTCCGAGGGGAGGACAGTCTGTGTCATCTCCGCCCTTGTGCCGAATGCCGAGACGGCCCAAAAGCTCTGCAAACGTCTTGAAAATCTGCGCCATGTGTGCCGCCGGGAGGGGAGCAATCTCTGCTTCGGGCTGCTTGCCGACCTCCCGGAGGCGGAGAGCGAACAGACAGAGGGCGACGCGGAGATACTCTCCGCCGCACGCACGGCGGTAAATGCGCTGAATATAAAATACGGCGGCGGCTTTTATCTTTTTACCCGCCCACGCCGCTTTGACGGGCAGCGCTGGACGGCCTGGGAGCGAAAGCGCGGGGCCATAATCCAGCTCTCGCGCCTGCTCTGCGGGGAGGAAAACGAGCTGATCGTCACCGGCGACAAGGACGCTCTCGGCGGCACGCGCTATATTCTCACCCTTGACAGCGACACCCGCATCTTCCCCGGCGCGGCGGGTGAGCTTATCGGGGCAATGCTCCACCCGATGAACGCCCCGGTCATCGACGAGAAGCGCCGGGTCGTGACCGAGGGGCACGCCCTTATCCACCCGCGCATTGATAACGAGCTTTCCTCCGCAAACGCAACCGACTTTGCCCTCATCTTCGCCGGGGGCGGCGGCAGCGACCCCTACGGCGGGCTGTGCGGGGAGCTGTATATGGACGCCTTTCGCAGCGGCGGCTTCGCGGGCAAGGGCATAATCGACGCCTCCGCCCTTTTAAAATGCGCGGACGGGCGCTTTCCCGAGGGGCGCATACTCAGCCATGACGCGCTGGAGGGGGCCTGCCTGCGCGGTGCCTACATGAGCGACGCGGAATTTTCCGATGCCTTTCCCGCAAAGCCCCTGCCCTATTTCAAGCGTCTGCACCGCTGGACACGGGGCGACTGGCAGAATCTCAGGTGGATTTTCTGCGCGGACTTTGCGCCCATCGAGCGCTTTCGCCTGTTTGACAGCATCCGCCGCAGTCTCCTGCCGCCGATGACGCTCATCGCAATTGTCGCAGGCTTTTTCCTGCCCCACGGCGGGCTTGCGCTGGCGGCCTGGGCGGCGCTTTTGAGCCTTTTAAGCAGGCTTATCATCAGCCTTGCCGAGGGCGCGAAGGAACGCCGGGAGGGCAAGCGCCTGCGGCGGCACACGCGGATACTCACGGGCGTGGGCGGGGCGATAGTGCACACCTTTATAAGGCTGTGGCTGCTGCCATACGAGGCGTGGATCTGCCTGACAGCGGCGGCAAGCTCCATATGGCGCATGGCGGTCAGCCGCAAGAACCTTCTCCAATGGCAGACTGCCGCGCAGAGCGAGCTTGGCAGCGAGGGCCTTGCAAGCCACATCGCCGCCATGTGGCCGGCGGTGGCGCTGGGTCTGGGGCTCATGCTCTTTTCCCCGGTTATAATCGGCAGGGCGGCGGGCTTCATGTGGCTTCTAAGCCCGGTTGCCGCTGCCGCCCTTGCCCTGCCCGCCTTCAAGGAGAACTCTCTTTCATCCGCTGACAGGGATTTTATCATCAAAGCCGCCGGGGAGAATTTCAAATACTTCACGGAGTTTTCAACAGCCGAGGATAACTTCCTCCCGCCGGATAATTTTCAGGAGCAGCCCCCCGTGGGTCTTGCACACCGCACCTCGCCCACCAACATCGGCCTTGCGATGACGGCGGCTGTCGCAGCGGCGGACATGGGGCATATAAGCCCCGCGGAGGCTGCCGCCTATATCGCCCGCGTGACGGATACTCTCGAGCGTATGCCCCGCTGCATCGGACACTATTATAACTGGTACGACACGCGCAACCTGCGCCCGCTAAGCCCCGCCTTTGTCTCCACCGTCGACAGCGGCAACCTCTACGCCGGGCTTGTCGCCTGCCGTCAGGCGCTGGAGGAGTGGGGTGAAGCTGAGCTTTCAAAGCGCCTTGGCGCGATAATGGCGCCGATGGACTTTGCCCCGCTCTATGACAGCGGGCGGGGGCTTTTCTATATCTGCTACGACAGCGCCGAGGGGCGCGGTGCGGGCGGCTGGTATGATTTGATGGCGAGTGAGGCGATGCTCACAAGCTATATCGCCATTGCCAAGGGTGATGTGCCCATAAAGCACTGGCGCAGGCTCAGCCGCGCCCAGCTCCAGAAGGACGGCTACCGCGGCCTTGCAAGCTGGACGGGGACGATGTTTGAATACCTCATGCCGGAGCTGTTTCTGCCCTTTTACCGGGGGAGCCTTCTGTATGAGAGCGGGCGCTTCTGTCTCTATGCCCAGAAGCGCCGCGCCTTTGCCGGCAAGCCCTGGGGCATATCCGAAAGCGCCTTCTACTCGCTCGACGGGGCGCTCAACTACCGTTACAAGGCAAACGGCTGCGCCGCCCTCGCGCTCAAGCGCGGGCAGGACAGCGACATGGTCATCTCCCCATACAGCAGCTTTCTGGCGCTCGCTCTCGACCCGCACGCCGGTGCGAAAAACCTGCGCAGGCTTGAGAGCTTCGGCGCGGTGGGGCGCTTCGGCTTCATGGAGGCGCTGGACTTCACACCCGCCCGCTGCCGCCGGGACGCCGGGGAAAAGGTGCGCTGCTACATGGCGCACCACATCGGCATGAGCGTCATCTCCGCAGCAAACGCCGCCTGTGACGGCAGCATCCGCCGCCGCTTCATGGCGGATAGCGCCATGGGCGCGTTTTCGCTGCTGCTTCAGGAGCGTATTGGCGGGGCGGCAGTCATCCGCCGGGATAACAGCGAGCCGCCGGAGAAGCCTCCTAGAAGCGGGGAGGATTTCTGGCGCGTCAGGGGCGGCGCGGAAAACAGCGCGGCGCGGTATTGCCTTTTGACAAACGGCGCGTACAGCATTCTTGCCGACAGCCGGGGCGATACCTGCGCCATGCTTGGAGGCACGCTTATATATGGCCGGCGCGAAAGCCCCATGCCCTGCGGCGTGGAGCTGCATGTGAACGAAACGGCCCTTACCGAACTGCCGCTGAGCCTGTGGGAGCTCTCGGAGGAGGACTGCGTATTTGAAGCCGAGCGTGACGGGCTGCACATTCAGCAGCGGCTTTTTGCCGCCGCCGGGGAATGGGGCGAAAAACGCGTTATCCGCCTGCGCGCGGAAAAGGATGCGGACATCTCGCTCTCGCTGAGCTTTCGGCCGATACTGGCCGCCGTTCAGGACTATGACGGGCATCCGGCCTATTGGCGGCTTGGCATACAGGCCGAGCGGCAGGGAAACAGCCTGCTGCTGCACCGCCTGCGCCGGAGCGATAAACGGGAGCTGTGGCTCTGCCTTGCCTGTTCGGAGGCTGCCCAGCTTTCGGCTGAGCGCTCCGGCGGCGTGGGGAGTCTCTCCGACCCCTATGCCTGCGCGACCGTGCGCAAGGCTCTGACCGCCGGGGACGCGGCGGAGCTGTCCTTCGCCCTCTGCCTCGGCTATACGCGGGAAGCAGCGCTCTCCGGTGCGGAGCATATCCTATCCGGCGCCGACTGCGGAAACCTCACTGGCGCGGCCGCCGTGCATCTGAACATGACCGGGGCTGAGCTTGGCGCCGCCATGGACTGCCTGCCCTATCTCATCGCGCCGCTTAAAAACGCCCAGCCCCGGCGGGAGCTGTGGCAGTACGGCATATCCGGAGACCTGCACATCATCGCCTGCGACATTGAGGATCGCGCGGCGGCGGATGCTCTGCGCCGCTTCTGCCTGATAAAAAGCTGCGGGCTTGACTGCGAGCTTGTGTATCTCAGCTCCGAGACCGGCGAATACCGCCAGCCCCGGCGCAGCATGATAAGCGAAATCCTCAGCGCAGTGGGGCTGGAAGCCCTAATTGGCGCGCGGGGCGGCGTCTGCTTTCTGCCGAAAAGCGCATCTGAGCTCATAAAAAGCCGGGCCGCGCTCTTTGTCGGCGCACCGCGTGAGCTTGTGCCGCCGCTCAATATTCCAAGGCTCGGCGCGGAGCGCTCCGGGGACAGCGTCCCCGCCCATAGCCGTCAGGGGCGGGAGCAGGTGTTTACCGTTAAAAACGACCTGCCGCCGCGGGCATGGCAGCTCATTTTATCAAATGACAGCTTCGGCGCCATAATGGCCGAGTGTGGGCCGGGTTTCATGTGGCTTGATAATGCCCGGGAAATGCGCCTGACCCTGCCGCCGGAGGATATTCGCTTCACTCAGGGCGGCGAGGCGCTGTGGGCGAGCGTCGGCGGCGAGAGCGTAAGCCTTTTTGCCGCCAATGACGGCATCCCCTGCACGGTGCGCTTCGGCGCGGGCTATGCCCGCTGGGAAAAGGTGATCGCCGGCCACCACGTATGCTTGAGCGCCTTTGTACCCTTAGACACCGACGCGAGAGTTTATCTTATAGAAGGCGCGGCAGGGCTGAGCCTCTGCTGGGCGCTGCACCCGGTCATGGGCGGGGGCGACTTCTCCTCGGTGCGCTGGGGCTTTGAAAACGGCATTTTCCGCGCAAAAAATCCCGAGGGGTATCTCCCCAAGGCCGAGCTTTTAGCCGGCAGCAGCGCCCCCTTTGCGGGCTTTTCGGACTATGCGCCCCCGGCCATGCACATGACAGTGTTTGCCGAGGATAAGACCGTCCTCGTCTGCGGCTGCTGCGGCGAGGAGGAGCTTAAGCGCCTGCTCCTGCCCGCCGAGGCGGAGGCCGCATTTGACGATACGAAAAAGCGCTGGCACAGGCTGCTTTCCGGCCTGAGCTGCGCCACGGGCTTTGAGCCGCTGGACGCGTATATGAACTACTGGGCGGCGTATCAGGCCATCGCCTGCCGTCTGTGGGGGCGCAGCAGCCTGTACCAGAGCGGCGGGGCCTTTGGCTTTCGAGACCAGCTTCAGGATGGGGTGAACCTCATGCTCTTAGACCCCGCCTATGCCCGCGAGCGCATTGCCGACTGCTGCCGCCACCAGTATGTTGAGGGGGACGTCATGCACTGGTGGCACGCCCACCCCGACGGCGACAAGGGCGTGCGCACCCGCTGCTCGGATGATCTGCTCTGGCTGTGCTGGGCAGTCTGTGAATACTGGGAGGCGACGGGCGACAGGGAATTTTTGCTCAGTGAGCTTAACTATATAAGCTCCCCGCCGCTGGGCGAGAATGAGCGTGACCGCTACGAGGTGCCCCGCCGGAGTGAGGCCGCAGCCTCCGTCATAAAGCACGCGCAGGCCGCGCTTGACCGCTGCGCCGCGAGGGGCTTCGGGCATCACGGGCTGCCCTTCTTCGGCAGCGGGGACTGGAACGACGGGCTTGACGCGGTGGACGGGGAGAGCCTGTGGCTGGGCTGGTTCTTCTCCGACTGCTGCCGGCGCTTTGCAAAGCTGATGGACGCACTGGATATCCCCGGCTCTCAGCGATACAGAGAGCTGGGCGAGGGCGTGGGCTCAGCGGCGGAGCGCTGCTTTGACGGGGAGAAGTACCCCCGTGGCTTTCTATCCGACGGCTCCCCGCTGGGCGGGGAAAAACGCATCGACTCCCTGCCGCAAAGCTTCGCGGCGCTCAGTCCCTATTCCTCGCCCGAGCACAGCCGTATGGCGGTGGAGGCGGCGCTTTCGCGCCTTG
This sequence comes from uncultured Eubacteriales bacterium, assembly GCA_900549545.1. GTDB lineage: Bacteria > Bacillota > Clostridia > Oscillospirales > Oscillospiraceae > Limivicinus. The sequence goes on along the minus strand of URPA01000013.1, from coordinate 8,454 downwards.
TGGACAGGGAAAACGCCCTTGTCCGGCTCTTTGACCCACCCTACGGCCCTGATGAGGAGTATGTGGGCTATATCTCGAGCTATGGCGCGGGCTTTCGCGAAAACGGCGGGCAGTACACCCACGGCGCGCTGTGGCTGGCGATGGGCTGCTTTAAGCTCGGCATGGCGGAGCAGGGCTATGAGCTTTTGCGCCTGCTGCTGCCCCAGAGCCACGATATGCGCCGCTATCAGGCAGAGCCCTTCGTGCTGGCGGCAGACGTGTACTCCGCGCCCGGGCACGAGGGCGAGGCGGGCTGGACCTGGTACACCGGCTCCGCGGGCTGGTTTTTCCGCGTGGTGACGCGGGAGCTTTTCGGCCTGCGCCTTGAGGCTGGTAAGCTGTATATAAAGCCCTGCCTGCCCCCTTCCCTGCCCAGCTATGTCTGCTCCTGGCGCGACAGCGGCGGCGCTGAACACGAGATAAGAGTCGAAAACGGCGGTGTCATCGTTGACGGCGCAGCGTATGACGGCGGCGGAATCGGGTAATTGCGGACTTTTGCACTTCCATTTTGGGTTTTGGCATGGTATAATTAAAGTTAACAAAATATGCCATAAATCCGCTAATTTTTGGTATATAATCGCAGCAGCAACGGAGGGGTTCGGATGAATATGACCAGGAAAGAAATAATGCCCGGCGTGTGGCTGAGCCATTTGAGGGAGGATAAGTTCAAAACCGCCTGCCTCAGCCTCTCGCTGCTGACCCAGCTTGAGCGGGAGACGGCCGCCATGAACGCGCTGATTCCCTATGTGCTGCGCCGCGGCTGCACCCGCTACCGGGATATGGAGGCGCTCTCCGCCCGGATGGAGGAGCTTTACGGCAGCGCGGTGGAGCCTGTCGTGCGCCGCATAGGCGAAATTCAGTGCCTCGGCTTTTTCGCAAGCCTGCCTGAGGGCGCGTTTCTGCCCGATGGCAAGGGTGTGCTTGAGGATGTGGCAATGCTCATGGGTGAGCTGCTGCTCGACCCATTAAAGCGCGGGGGCCTGCTCTATAAGCCCTATGTGGACAGCGAGAGGGAAAAAATGCTCGAGCGCCTGCGCGCCCGGATAAACGAAAAGCGCAGCTACTCTGTGCGCCGCTGCATCGAGGAGATGTGCTGCTGTGAGGATTTCGCCGTGGGCGGCCTCGGCGGCATTGACGAGTGCGAGAGCATCAATTACCAGAAGCTCACAAAGCGCTACCGGGAGCTGCTGCAAAGCTCCCCGGTGGAGGTTTTCTACTGCGGCAGGGAGAGCTTCAACAAGGTCAGCGCCGCGATGAAGGACGCGCTGATGACCCTGCCCCGGGGCGAAATTGATTACGACATCGGCACCGATGTGCGCATGAACTCCCTTGAGGAAAAGCCCCGCTTTTACGAGGAGCAGCTCGATGTGACGCAGGGCAAGCTCGTGATGGGCTTCCGCCTCGGCCAGTGCATGGAGCAGCCGGATATCCCGGCGCTGCACGTTTTTAACGCCATCTACGGCGGCGGCAGCTTCTCCAAGCTGTTTTTGAACGTGCGCGAGCGGCTGAGCCTCTGTTATTACGCCTTCTCCGCGCTGGAGATACACAAGGGCATCATGCTCGTCTCCTGCGGGGTGGATTTTGATAAATTTGAGCCCGCAAGGGATGAGATTTTTGCCCAGCTTGAGGCCATGCGAAAGGGCGATATAAGCGAGGAGGAGCTTCTGGCTGCCAAGGCCTGCGTTGCCTCCGACCTGCGCTCCTTTGAGGACAGTCAGGCAGAGCTTGAGGGCTTTTACCTCTCCAACGCCCTCATGGGCGCGGAGTACAGCCCCCTTGAGCTTTCAGAGCTTGTGGGTGAGGTCACGGTGGAAACTGTGCGCGACATTGCCCGCAGCGTCGAGTGTGACATGATATATTTCCTCTCCGGCGATGGAGAAAGCGAGGAGGATACAGATGCAGATGACTGATTACCCCCGCATCGGCGAGCGCCTATACAGAGAGGTGCTGCCAAACGGGCTGAGAATAAACATCGTGCCAAAGCCGGGCTTCGGCTCATACTTTGCCGCCTTTGCCACCGATTACGGCGGGGCTGCCCGCCGCTTTGAGCTGGGCGGGGAGCTTATTGATACCCCGGCGGGCGTGGCGCATTTTCTTGAGCACAAGATGTTCGACCTGCCGGACGGGGACAACGCCATGACGCTTTTAAGCGCAAACGGCGCTGACCCCAACGCCTTCACCTCCGCCGGCATGACCTGTTATTTTTTCCAGTGCACCACCAATTTTGATGACAACCTGCGCCTGCTGCTGCACTTTGTGTCCACCCCGTATTTTACCGAGGAGACGGTGCAGAAGGAGCAGGGCATTATCGCGCAGGAGATTTTGATGGGCGAGGACAGCCCCGACCAGAAGCTCTATTACAACCTGCTGGAGCTTTTATATAAGCAGCACCCCATCCGGGACAAGGTCGCCGGAACGGTGGAGAGCATCGCCGAGATAAGCGCCGAGACGCTCTATAACTGCCACAGGGCGTTTTACGCCCCGGTTAATATGACCCTCTGCATCGCGGGGGATGTCGACCCCGAGCGCATCCGCGCCATCGCCGTGGAGGAGCTGCCGCAGGAGCGCGGTGAGCTTCCGAAGGCGGACTTTGGCCCGGAGGAATCGCTCCTGCCCACGGCGGCCGAGCGTTGGGAGACGATGAGCGTCTCCGCGCCCATATTCATGATCGGCGCGAAGCTCCGCCCGGAGAAGGACGGGGCCGCCGCCATGCGCCAGCAGCTAATTACGGCGCTGGCTCTGCGCCTGCTGGTCGGCTCTTCCTCCCCGTTTTACACGGGGCTTTACGCTAAGGGGCTTTTGAGCCGGGACTATGACTATGAGGCCGATTTCTCTGCCGGGACGGGGACAATTATCATCAGCGGCGAGAGCGCTGACCCTGAGCAGGTGCTCAAGGCCCTGCTGGACGCGGCGGAGCAGGTATCTGCCGAGGGGATAGACCCAGAGCGCTTTGAGCGCTCAAAGCGCGCCTCCTTCGGCGCAAGGCTCAGAGGGCTTGAGGATTTTGAGAATATCTGCTACTCGCTTGCCGCGGCGGAGTTTGACGGATACTGTGCCCTTGACGCGATAGACGCGCTCGCAGCGGTCGAAAAGGCCGAGTGCGAGGCCTTTATCCGCGAGAATATAACGGCCGAGCGGCTTGCCATGGCGGTCATCTCCCCCAAGCGCGACGCTGACCCTGAGACGCAGGAGGCATGAGCACAATGTTCCAGTTTTTGTTTTCAACCATGCAGCGCGAGAGCGCCATCAGTTTCCCCATGCTGGGAGACTTTTCGATAAATCCCCCCGCGTATTTCACTATTTTTGGCCTGAACATCTATTTTTACGGGGTTTTGATCGGCCTTGGCTTCATTCTGGCCATGGTCTACTGCTCCCGGCGCAGCTCAAAATTTGGCATCAGGCAGGACGATTTTTTTGACATGATGCTCTGGCTGCTGCCCTTTTCCATCGTCGGCGCGAGGCTCTATTATGTGCTCTTTGAGCTTGACAGCTACCTTGCAGACCCCGCGAAGATTTTTGCCATCCGGGACGGCGGCCTCGCCATCTACGGCGGCATCATCGCCGGGATAATCGTCATCTGGCTTGTTTGCAGGCGCAAGAAGATCCCGGTGCTCGCAATGATGGACCTTGTTGTCTTTGGCCTGCTCATCGGGCAGATTCTGGGCCGCTGGGGCAACTTCATGAACCGCGAGGCCTTCGGAGCGGAGACTGAGATTTTCTGCCGCATGGGCCTGACCACCCCGGACGGGACGACCATATTTGTCCACCCCACTTTTTTGTACGAGAGCCTCTGGAATCTCATCGGGCTTATTTTCCTCATCGTGTGGACAAACAGGGGCAAGCGCCGCTATGACGGGCAGTGCCTGCTCATCTATTTTCTGTGGTATGGCACGGGCCGGGCCTGGATCGAGGGCCTGCGCACGGACAGCCTCTACATTGGCAGCAGCAACATACGCGTATCACAGGCGCTTTCAATAGCGCTTGCTTTGATAGCTCTCGCGGTGATCATCGTGCAGAGCCGCAGGCCCCACTCCCCGGACGATCTGTATGTCAACCGGGTTGCGCGGGCAGGCGCGGAAGGAAACCCACCAGACCAACAAGTAAGTGATGAATGAATCGGCGAGAGTGATTTGCGAGAGAACTTGTGTTCTGACGATGACACTTTTTCGCAGATATACTTTGTGTATTTCAAGGAAAAGTGGCGAAGTCAGGGCGCAAATTGTCCGCAAAGCACCGAAGGCGATTTGTTCAGCGCTTACGAATAATTAGGAGGTATTTTTAATGGCTAATTACAAGGATATTATTACCGGCACGCTCAACAACCTTGTCAGCAAGGCAAAGGAGGTTGCCGACAACGGCACCGTGCGCAACATCTACGAGCAGGGCAGCACCCGCGCCAAGGCCTATGCCCGCATCGCGAAGCTTGGGCTTGAGGTAAACGGCGACACTGAGGAGCTGCGCCGGGTCTATACCGAGATCGGCAAGCTCTATTATGAGGAGAACCGCGATAACCCGCAGGGCTTCTTCGCTCCCCTCTTCCAGCAGGCTGAGGAGCTGACCGAGCGCATCAAGGCAAAGAGCGACGAGATGGAGGACCTCAAGGCCGAGGCCGCCAAAACCGCCGACAAGGACCTTGAGGTCGAGATAGGCGATTTTGAGGATGTCGTCTCCTCCACCGAGGACGACGGCGCAGGCAAGGAATAAGACCGCCGAAGGCAAAGCCTTTGACTACAAGCAAGCCCGCAGACTTAAAAAGTCTGCGGGTCTTTTTTATGTTTTATGCTATGCTTATGAGTCTTACATCCCGGCCGGAGACGACGGTTTTGTCCCGGCTGTGGCAGCTTGGGCAAAGCGCTTTCAAACATACAGCGCAGATGTATTATTTGCCTTCCCTGATTGTATAGCATAGTCCGGCTGCAATTGCCGCGAAAATTCCTCCACAAAACCAAATGAGGATATAATCACCGCTCAATGTGATAAGAACGCTTGCAAGCCATGTGCTGAAAAAACTGCCGATTTGATGGAACACCATTGCAATGCCGGACAAGGTCGGCATTTTACGGTTGCCAAAAAACTTGCCGATAAGCAGCGTTGTCGGCGGAACGGTCGCATTTCCAACAAGCCCAAGTCCAATTATAAAGCTATACACGGTAACGCCGTTTTTAGGCAAAACCAAAAACAGGATAATCAGCACGGGACGCAAGCCGTATATTGTTCCGAGCACCCATTTCGGATTGATTTTACTGCATAAAATACCCGCGATAATCGGGCCAATCATTCCCATCACGCCATAAATTGTGAACAGAAACGCCACCTCACTGCCATCGAAGCCATAGGATAGCAGCTGAGGATAGAGATAGGTCTCAATGATTGCCATAAAGAAACCGCAAGTAAAGAGCGCCAGCGCCAAGTGCATAAACCGGCGGCTGAGAACGGCCTCTTTAAGCATTTCACGAATGCCCGAGGAAGCCTCCGGCGCGCCGTCCTCCGCTATCGCGCCGCGCTCCTTTTTACCGAGCCACACGCAAAGCAGCACAACCGCTCCCGAAATACAGGCAAGGCCTATCATCGACTGTTTGAACAGACCGTGGTCACTTAGTATTTGCAGGTATGGGGCAAGCACCGCTCCGCCAAGGCCACCCGCCCCATTGATGATCCCCGACGCCGTAGCAGCATATCTTTTGCCAATCGCGGGAGTAGCCGCTCCCATAACAACACCAAAGGCCAAAGCACCCGCCGCAAGGCCAATCAGCAGCATAAAATTCCGCTTATCGTTAATGAGCCCAACTGCATTTTTCGGCAGATATTTGAAAGCTATCTTAGAGACAGTGGTATAATTTTAGACCATACGATAGAGCTTGCAAGCATTGCGACTATTAAAAATTTAGTGCAAAACGATGTTGGCGTTTCCTTTCTTCCACGCTTCGTGGTTGAGGAAGAAATACAAAGAGGTGCATTGGTTGAAATTGAAACAAATGTTCAGCACAACCGCCTGATGTTGGTTTACGGACATCATAAAAACAAATGGATAAGCCCCTTGCACCAATGCTTCATAGACTGCATTTCATGTCCATAACACAAAATATAGCAGACCCCAAATCTGTTTGAACAGGCTTGGGGTCTGCCGCTGTTTTCTTATTCTAATTCAAACGCGCCGGTATAGAGCTGGTAATACGCGCCCTTCTGGGCGATGAGGCTGTCATGGCTGCCGCGCTCGATGATGCGGCCGTGGTCGAGAACCATGATGACATCGGAGTTCATGACCGTGGAGAGCCGGTGGGCGATGACGAACACCGTGCGCCCCTCCATGAGCTTATCCATGCCCCTTTGGACAATGGCCTCGGTATGGGTGTCGATTGAGGAGGTCGCCTCGTCGAGGATCATCACCGGCGGGTCTGCAACGGCTGCCCGCGCGATGGCGATAAGCTGCCGCTGGCCCTGGGAGAGGTTTGCGCCATTATTGGTAAGCTCGGTGTTATACCCCTCGGGCAGGCGGGTGATGAAATCATCAGCCCCCGCGAGCTTCGCCGCGGCAACGCAGTCCTCGTCGCTGGCATCAAGGCGTCCGTAGCGGATATTATCCATAACGCTGCCGGTGAAGAGATTCGTGTCCTGCAAAACTATGCCCAGCGAGCGGCGCAGGTCGTTTTTCTTTATCTTGTTGATGTTTATGCCGTCATAGCGTATCTTGCCATCGTCAATGTCGTAAAAGCGGTTGATGAGGTTCGTGATGGTGGTCTTGCCCGCGCCGGTCGCACCGACGAAGGCGACCTTCTGGCCCGGCTCTGCGTAGACGGAGACATCGTGCAGCACGGGCTTATCCTCCTCATACGCGAAGTCCACATTCACCATGCGCACATCGCCCTTGAGCGGCGTGTAGGTGACGGTCCCATCGGAGTGCGGATGCCGCCAAGCCCAGCAGCCGGTGCGCCCGGCGCTCTCGGTGACGCTGCCGTCGGGCTGAACGCTGGCGTTTACAAGGGTGACATAGCCGTCGTCCGTCTCGGGCTGCTCGTCAAGGAGCATAAACACGCGGGATGCGCCCGCGCCCGCCATGACGATGAAATTCACCTGCTGCGAGAGCGAATTTATATTGCCGGTAAACTGCTTTGTCATGTTCAAAAACGGCACCAGTATGCTTATGCTCAGCGCCTTGCCTGAGAGGCTCAGGTTCGGGACGCCCGCAATCAGCAGCACGCCGCCGATAAGCGCCAGCAGCACATACAGGATGTTGCCGATATTGCCGATAATGGGGCCGAGGACGCTCGCGTAGGCGTTGGCGCGGAAGCTGTTCTGGAACAGCTCCTCATTTATCTTGTCAAAGTCCTCAACGCTCTGCTCCTCATGGCAGAAGACCTTGACCACCTTCTGGCCGTTCATGCTCTCCTGAATATAACCCTCGGTCGCCGCGACGGACTTCTGCTGCCGCAGGAAGTATTTGGCGGAGCCGCCGCCGATTTTCTTCGTCACCAGCACCATCAGCACCACGCCCAGCAGCACGATAAGCGTAAGCCAGACGCTGAAGTACAGCATGATGGCAAGCACGACCAGCACTATCGCTCCCGCCTGCACAAAGGTGGGGATAGACTGGGAGACGAGCTGGCGCAGGGTGTCGATATCGTTGGTGTAGTGGCTCATAATATCGCCGTGCTTATGGGTGTCAAAATAGCGGATGGGCAGGCCCTGCATATCGCCGAAAAGCTCCTGACGCAGCTTATCCATGAAGCCCTGGGTCATTATCGCTCCAAGCTGGGTGTAGAGCGTGATGGAGATAATAGAGAGCACATACAGCGCCACCAGCAGCGCGAGGTAGGGCATGATCTCCGCCCTTGCAGATACCCAGTCGCCGCTGCGGTACCATTTTTCGATGATGGACAGCACATTCTGTACAAAGAGCGAGGGCACCGCCGAGACTATTGCGGAAAACAGGATGCAGACAATAGTCAGCGGGGCGAGGATAGGATAGTAGCCGAAATACTTTTTGACGGTGCGCTTGATGGCCGCCATGCTCTCCGCGCCGTCAGCCATTGGCCGTTTATTCATCAAAGTCCCCTCCCTTGCTCTGTTCTTCAAATATCTCGCGGTACATGGGGCAGCCCTCCATGAGCTGCTCATGTGTGCCCATGGCGGATATGGCGCCGTTTTCCATGACAATTATCATGTCCGCGTCCTGAACGGAGGCCACGCGCTGGGCAATGATTATCTTCGTTGTGTCGGGAATATACTCCTTAAAGCCCTGCCTTATCAGCGCGTCGGTCTTGGTATCGACCGCGCTGGTGGAGTCGTCGAGAATGAGTATTCTGGGCTTTTTAAGCAGCGCGCGGGCAATGCACAGGCGCTGCTTCTGCCCGCCGGAGACATTGCTGCCCCCCTGCTCTATCCATGAGTCATAGCCGTCGGGGAAGCTGCGGATAA
>URPA01000012.1 GCA_900549545.1 uncultured Eubacteriales bacterium | reverse complement strand
TTGCACACCGCACCTATGCAAGACGATCCCCCCCTATCGTCAAGCCGTCCCGGCTTGCCACTTCCCCCAGAGGGGGAAGCAAGGCCGGCGCAGGCATAACTCCGCCAAAAGAAAAACGGAGCGGAAACCGCTCCGTTCTCCTTATATGGTTGAGGACAAAATGAAAAAGATGAAAAACTGTTACTTGCATTCTTATATTACCCAGAACATGTTTCATAAAAAACACAGATTTTGTTACAAGAATGTAAAATGGCCAAATTTTTCATTATTTTTTAGAGTGCACAGCAGCAGTTGAAACAAGCCGGGAGTTTACTTCTTGCCTTTAGTCTTTTTTACAGGTGAAAAATATGCGTCTCCAAAAGTGTCTAATTTTCGGGGTGCATATCATTCATTATTATTCATTACGAAAATCCGTTTTGATGAATGATGAATATTGAATAACAAAAAAAATGAATAATACAAAGCAAAAATCCGCTCTCTTACGGGAACGGATTTTTACTTGGCGCAGAAGGAGGGATTTGAACCCTCGCGCGCTTTTTACACGCCTACTCCCTTAGCAGGGGAGCCCCTTCGGCCTCTTGGGTACTTCTGCATAGCCGCTGGAATATAGTACCACAGTGGCAGGGCGTTGTCAAGAATTTTTCACTTTCCGACGCAGAAACGGCCGAAAATCCGCTCCGTCACATCCTCGCGCACCGTGCGGCCCGAAAGCTCGCCCAGAGCGGTCATAGCCTCCTCACTCTCGGTGAGGACGATATCGGGCGTGGCCCCGCACCGCATGGCCCCCATAGCGGCGCGGATATGCTGAAGGGCCGCCTCTATGGCCTCGGCCTGTCTTGCGTTGGTTATTATCTCCCCGGCGGGCACAGGCGGCATGGGGAAAAGCTCCTCCACCGCCTTTTCGAGCTTATCAAGCCCCTCTCCCGTCAGGGCACTGAGCGTCAGGGTTTTGAGCTTTGTGTCTATCGCGGGCGGTGTGTCGAACAAATCGGCCTTGGAGATTATAAGCACGCCCTGCGGCGCGCCCTCCGCCGCCTGTATAACCGCCCTGTCCCCATCGGTAAGCTCGCGGCTGCCGTCCACAACCGCGATGGCAAGCTCCGCGTTTGCAAGGGCAGCGCGGCTGCGCTCAATGCCAAGTCGCTCAACCATATCCTCAGATTTGTGGATGCCGGCGGTATCTGTCAGACGCAGAAGCAGCCCGCCGAGCAGCAGCTTTTCCTCAATGGTGTCCCGCGTTGTGCCGGGAACATCGGTGACGATGGCGCGCTCATAGCCCAGAAGGGCATTGAGCAGGGAGCTTTTGCCCGCGTTTGGCGCGCCCACGATGGCGGCGGGGATGCCCGCGGTCATCAGCCGCCCGCGCCGGAAGGTGGACAGCAGCGCGTTGAGCTGCTCCTCAGCGCCCTTGAGCGTTTCAACATACTGCTCAAGGCGGAAATCCTCAATATCCTCATCCGGGTAATCCAGCACCGCGTGATAGTGGGCGCTGATATCCGTAAGCTGAGAGTAAATAGCCTCGGTCTTGCCGCTTATCGCCCCGGAGAGCTGCCCCGCAGCGTTGCGGGCGGCCTGCGCCGTCTCCGCGTCGATAAGGTCGGCCACGGCCTCGGCGGAGCTGAGCTCCATCCTGCCGTTGAGAAAGGCCCGCTTTGTAAACTCCCCCGCCCGCGCCTGACGCACTCCGAGCTTAAAAAGCTCGCCCAGCACATCGCGCAGCAGCACCGGCGAGCCGTGGCACTGGAGCTCGGCAGTGTCCTCCCCGGTGTAGCTGTTGGGCGCACGGCTTACCGTGCAAAGGCACATGTCCAGAAGCGCCCCGTCGGCTGAGCGCAGAGCGCCGTAGACAAGTCTTCTGTCCTCGTACTGAGCCATGCTCCTGCCCGAGGAGGGGTGGAAAAGCCTGTCCACCGCGGGTATGGCAAGCTCGCCGGAGAGGCGGACTATTCCTATCGCGGCCACCTGTGCGCCGGTGGCTATGGCGGCAATGGTATCACTCATAAAAACTCCAAAAATACTATAAAATACCCTCCGGCAGGTGCCGGAGGGGTGATTTTGGTTTCAGACGGTTCAGCCCTGCTTCTCGCTGCGGGCTGCCTTGGCTGCTCTCTCGTCAAGCCGCTCGGAGACAAAATAGCTCAGAGACAGGAGGCTGTCGGAAAAGTGCAGGTTTTCAACGATGGTGGAGCTGTTGGGCTCAGTAAGCTCCACATTGGTGAAGTTCCAGATAGCCTCGATGCCGTTATCGGTCAGCAGCTTCGTCACGCGGACAGCCGCCTCCTTCGGCACGGACAGCACCGCCACATCCACATGCTCATTGTGCAGATAATCCTCCAGCTCGTCCATGGAGCGGATGGGCACACCGTTAAAGGAGGTCCCGATCAGCTCGGGCTTGACATCAAACGCGGACTTGAGGTTGAAGCCCCACTCCGCAAAGCAGAAATTATCCATCAGAGCGCGGCCGATGTTGCCGACGCCTATCAGAACCGCCGCATATCCCCTGTCCATGCCCAGAATGGTGGCAATCTGCGCGCGCAGCGCCGGGACATTATACCCGTAGCCCTGCTGGCCGAACTCACCAAAGCAGCTGAAATCCTGCCGGATCTGGGACGGGGTAAGCCCCAGCTGCTGGCCCAGCTCGAAAGACGAAATGCGGCTGACACCGTTCTCCGTCAATTCATCGAGCTTGCGCAGATAGCGGGGCAGACGACGAATTACATTATTTGATACCTTAACACGCTTCACTAACAATCTCTCCTTATGATAAAAGGGCAACATACTCACTTAGTATACTACTCTGTGAATTATAGCACAATCCGACCGGCCGTTCAAGGGAAAATGCAATCTTTAGGCAGTTTTTTCACAATTTGCTTCAAATTATGGGGTGAGCATTATGAAAAATCCCGTTTTATTCCAGCGCAGATGCGCCCGAGCTCGTCAAGAGTCTCTACATGAACAAGCTGCTGCCGGTAGTATCCGGCGTGGGGTACACCGTGCAGATACCAGGGCAGATGGTGCCGTGCCTCCATACAGGCGGCGTGTTCCCCGCGCTGCTGCGCGAGGTCTCTTATCTGCCGCTCGGCCACCGCTATGCGCTCGGGAAGCGGCGGAAGCTCCGGCACGGGCCCGCCGTTAAAAAGGGCGTTTGCCTGCCAAAACAGCCAGGGGTTTCCGAAGCTGCCCCGGCCCGCCATGGCGAGGTCGCAGCCGGTATAGCGCAGAATATGCGCCGCGTCCTCGGCGGTGAAAATATCACCGTTTGCGATGACGGGGATATTAACCGCCCTTCTCACGTCGCGGATAATGTCCCAGTCGGCGCGCCCGGCGTACATCTGCGTCCTTGTCCTGCCGTGGACGGCAATGGCGGCGGCCCCGGCGGACTCACAGATTTTCGCAAATTCTATGGCGTTCACGCTGCCCCCGTCCCAGCCCTTGCGAAACTTCACCGTCACCGGCACGGGCACGGCGGCAGAAACAGCCTCCACGATGCGCCCGGCAAGCTCTGGGTTTTGCATCAGGGCCGATCCGTCCCCGGCCTTGACAATTTTCCCCACCGGGCAGCCCATGTTAATATCTAAAATATCCGCCCCGGAGAGCTCCAGCGCGAGCTGAGCCGCCTCGGCCATTATCTCCGGCTCGTGGCCGAAAATCTGCACCGCGCAGGGGTGCTCCTCCGGCGGAATGTAGAGCAGACTTTTGGTCTTTTCGTCCCGGTATACCAGCGCCCGGGCGCTGACCATCTCCGTCACCGTAAGCGCGGCGCCAAGCTCCCGGCAGACCCGGCGAAAGGCGAAATCCGTCACCCCTGCCATCGGCGCGAGGGTCAATTTACCTTCTATATTTACTGAGCCTATCTTCACCATGTCATATCAAGCCCCACCGGGCAGTGGTCGGAGCCGGTGATCTCCGGCAGGATGAACGCGCCCTTGATGTTCTCGCGCAGCCTGTCAGACACGACAAAGTAGTCGATGCGCCAGCCAACGTTCCGCTCCCGCGCCGCCGCGCGATAGCTCCACCAGGAGTACGCGCCCTCGGTGTCGGGGTAGAGATAGCGGAAAGTGTCGGTAAAACCGGCGTCCAGAAGCTCGGTAAATTTCCCGCGCTCCTCATAGGAAAAGCCGGGGTTGCCGATATTGGTCTTGGGATTTTTAAGGTCGATCTCCTCATGGGCGACGTTCATGTCCCCGCAGATTATCACGGGCTTTTTGCTGTCAAGGGCGAGCAGGTAATCCCTGAAATCGTCCTCCCAGCGCATGCGGTAGTCAAGCCGCCGCAGCCCGTCCTGAGCGTTGGGCGTGTAGACGCAGACAAGGTAAAACCCCTCATACTCAAGGCAGATGACGCGCCCCTCGGTGTCATGCTCGGCGATGCCGAGGTTGTAGCTCACGCTCAGCGGCTTGTGCTTTGTGAAGATCGCCGTGCCGGAGTAGCCCTTTTTCTCGGCATAGCACCAATAGCTCTCGTAGCCGTCGAACTGAAGGTCGATCTGCCCTTCTTGGAGCTTTGTCTCCTGAAGGCAGAAAAAATCCGCGTCAAGGCCCGTGAACACATCCTCAAAGCCCTTTTTGACCACGGCCCGCAGACCGTTTACATTCCATGAAATAAATCTCATATCTATCCTCCGCCGGTGTTTTAGTCTTGCTCCGCGCCGTTATCGCGCACGCTCTGGGCATAGCCCTCCGCGTCAACGAGGGAGGCGTTTCTCAGCCTTGGCGGCTCTCCTGCCGCAATACCGAGCGTTTTCTCCCCGCGCGCTGCCTCAAGGCGGTTTATCTTCATCCCCTGGGCGTAAAACTTCGCCTCATAGTCGGTCATGAAGCCCACAGCGCCGTTTTCGTGCAGGTCATGCGTCACGGCGGAAAGCTCCCAGCCCTCGGCCTGAAGCTGCCCTATCGACCAGTCAAAAAGCGGGGTGTTGTCGGTCTTGAAGTGTATCTGCCCGCCGGGACACAGCGCGTCCGCGTACCGGCGCAGAAAGCCCGGCGCTGTCAGGCGGAGCTTCGCGTCCCGGCTCTTCGGCCAGGGGTCGCAGAAGTTTATGTATATCCTGTCAAGCTCCCCGGGGGCGAAAATTTCAAGGATGTCCTTCGCGTCCCCGTCAATGAAGCGGACATTTTCAAGCTTCAGTGCCTGCACCCGCTCCATGGCGATTATCATCGCGTCCGGCACGCGCTCGAGCGCCACAAAAAGCGTCTCCGGATTTGCTTTAGCTGTGTCGGCGGTGAAGCGGCCCTTGCCGCAGCCGAGCTCAAGATGCAGCGCGGTAAAGCCGGGAAATTTCTCCCGCCACGCGCCGCGAAGAAGCGCAGGCTCCTCTATCAATAGTCCGGCGCAGCGCTCCATTCTCGGGGCAAGATTGTGCCGTTTTCTCATTCTCATTTGTCATCACTCCCGTGCCGTAACAGAATACCACAGCGACAGAAAAACATCAATAGGCATAAAAAGCAGCTGAGGCTTATTACTCAGCTGCTTAGCCTGATGGCGCCAATCTGAACCCGGTTTTGCCGGGCAGATTTTCCGTCCATCATCGTTAAAAAATTTTGAAATACACAAAGTATTCCTGCAATTTTTTGCCTTGCTGGGCAAAAAATCTGCTCCTGCAAAACTGTCCACACCTAAAATGAGCGAAAAACGGGATGATTTTTGGTGCGGAGGACGAAGGTGGGCTGTCGCCCACCGAGGACAACAAGCCTAAAAGCGACCGTTTTCCGCCATTTGAGGCGGGTTCAGATTGGCGCCATCAGGCTATGATTGTTCTGTGCTGTCCTCTTACGTTGTTGCACTTTAGGCGCTATTGCCGCTGTTGATTCTTTATAAGACAGCAAAATCAAACAGCAAAAACCTTGCAAGCCATTTCTTGGAGGTATTGCTCCCAGGCTTTTGCACTTTCCAAGCTCCAATCGTTGACACCATCAAAATACTTGTTAATGATATACTCTGAGCTATGATAGATTGCCTTCTTCGCTGTATAAGCTTTATTCTTGGCCCTGTCATTTTCCCCGTTGGTAAGGAGTGTCAGATTTTTAAGCGTATGTATATTTTCACTCGTGAAGTCAGGAACTACGGCGCTCGGGGATTGCGAAGCAATATGTTCTATCGTTACATTATTGTCATTTGAAATCTTTGTCTATTGTAGATGTGCGGTCGGCAAACCATTTCTACTCTCTCGGGGATTCTTTTTGTTTCCTTTCCTCTCGCTTAAGCTTTTTTATCTCCCCCGGCATAGCCGGGGAGATACCTATGGTGCAACCAACGAAAAAAGCGGTAGCGGTCTCCATGCCGCTTTTGCCCTGGTGTCATGTAGATCAATTTCAAGTTTATAATCTCTCTTATACAGTTGCAGATATTTGAAATTCCTACAAATTAAACAATAAATTTATCTATAAATCTTACAGGAAAAGTAATCCTTACACAGTATCTCCTTTGCGGCCAGTGTTAAGAAATTAAAATCCTTCAAATAAATTTATCTGACTCGACTCGGGCAAATCGCCGAGCGCGCCGAGAGTTTTCAGCAGCTCAAGGTGGGTCTGGCTGACCTTGGGGCAGGCGCGGCCCAGCTCCTCGATGGAGATAAACCGCTGCCCGGTTTTGCCGCAGGCCGCCAAATCCAGCGCCGCGGTCTCGCCAAGCCCCGCGATGGACACAAAGGGCGGGCGCAGCTGCTTTTCGCCGACGACGCGGAACTTCGTAGCGTCGGACTCATAGAGATCTATCGGCGCAAACTCAAAGCCGCGCATATTAAACTCGTACACCGCTTCGAGCGTCACCAGCAGATCCTCCTCGTTGGCGGTAAGGCTGCGGCGGCGCATCTCATTTATCCTGCGGCGCACACCGTCCGTGCCGACGGTCATCATCGCGGCGTCAAAGCCGCCCTTTTGGCTGCGGCGGTAGAAATAGGCGCTGTAAAACGCGAGCGGCTCATGCACCTTGAACCAGGCAATGCGGAAGGCCATCATGACATAGGCCACCGCGTGGGCCTTCGGGAAGAGGTAGGCAATCTTGCGGCAGGACTCAATATACCAGTCGGGCACGCCGAAATTGCGCATCTGCTGCTCCGCGTCGCCCGGAAACTCGCCGCTTTTTTTGACCTTGCCCTTACGCACGGCCTCCATGGTCTTAAACGCGAGCGACGGCTCCATGCCGACGGAGATAAGATAGAGCATGATATCATCGCGGCAGCCGACAGTCTCATTAACGGTCGCGATGCCGTTTACGATAAGGTCGTGGATGTTTCCGGCCCACACGTCGGTACCGTGCGAGAAGCCGGACAGGCGCACGAGGGTATCAAACTGCCTGGGCTGCGTGTCCACAAGCATCTGGCGGGTAAAGCCCGTGCCAAACTCGGGAACACCGATGGTGCCGGTCTTGCCGATGATGGGGTCATCATCCGGCAGGCCAAGCGCGGCGGGGCTTGTGAAGATGGACATCGTCTCCGGGTCGGAGAGGGATATCTTCTGCGCGTTTACGCCGGTCAGCTCCTCCATCATGCGGATCATGGTGGGGTCATCATGGCCCAGCTCGTCGAGCTTGAGGAGGTTTGCCTCCATGCAGTGGTATTCAAAATGGGTGGTGATAATATCGCTGTTGGGGTCGTCCGCCGGGTGCTGCACGGGGCAGAAATCCGTCACGTCCATATCCTGCGGGATGACGACAAGGCCGCCGGGGTGCTGGCCGGTGGTGCGCTTGATGCCCACAAGGCCGAGGGCGAGGCGGTTTTCCTCGGCCTTTGTGGCCTTGATGCCGCGCTCCTCGAGATATTTCATCACATAGCCATAGGCCGTTTTTTCAGCAAGCGTGCCGATAGTGCCGGCCCTGAAAACATGGTCCGAGCCGACGAGCGTCTCGGTATATTTATGGGCCTTGGCCTGATACTCTCCGGAGAAGTTGAGGTCGATATCGGGTGTCTTTTCGTTGCCGGGGAAGCCAAGGAAGGTCTCAAACGGGATGTCAAAGCCCTCGCGGTTCATGGGCGCACCGCAGTGCGGGCAGTTTTTCTCCGGCATGTCCGCGCCGCAGCCGTAGCCCGCGCCGGACTCAAAGTCCGAATACCGGCACTCGGGGCAGACATAGTGCGGCGGGAGGGAATTGACCTCCGTGATGCCGGACATGTACGCCACCAGCGACGAGCCGACGCTGCCTCGGCTGCCGACAAGGTAGCCGTGCTCGAGCGAGTTTTGCACCAGCTTCTGGGCGCTCATATAAATAACGTCATAGTTATGGTCGAGGATGGTGTTGAGCTCAACATCCACGCGCTTTTGCACTATCTCGGGCGGGTTTTCACCGTAGATGCGGTGCATCTTGTCATAGACAAGGCGCTTGAGCTCCTCAGCGGAATTTTCGATTTTCGGCGGGAAGAGCTCCTTCGGCAGCAGCTCAATCTCCTCCACCTGATCGGCGATAGCACGGGTGTTGGTGATGACAACCTCTTTTGCCGTCTCCTCCCCGAGATACGCAAACTCCGCAAGCATCTCCTCGGTGTTTCGGAAATATATGGGGCAGTCCCTGTCAGGGTCTGAATATTTCTTTGCCGCGTTGAGAATCTTTCTGTACTGCTCGTCCTCGGGGTCGAGAAAATGCACGTCGCTGGCGGCAATGACGGGCTTATTGAGCGTCCGCCCCAGCTCGAGGATGCGCTTATTGTAGTCCTGAAGCACGGTCACATCCTTGACTCTGCCGTCGTCCACAAGAAAGCCGTTGTTGCAGATGGGCTGAATCTCCAGATAATCATAGAAGGAGGCGATTTTTTTAAGCTCCCTGTCGCTCGCGCCCTTCATCACCGCGCCATAAAGCTCACCCATCCCGCAGGCGGAGCCGACGATAATGCCCTCTCGATACTGCATGAGCAGGCTCTTGGGCACAGTGGGAAAACGGTGGAAGTATTTCAGGTACGACTGGGAAATCATCTCGTAGAGGTTTTTAAGCCCCTTGCGGTTTTTCACCAGCAGGATCATGTGGTAGGTTTTTGCCACATCCGTGCGGCGCAGCGAGTGGTAGACGGTTTCAATATCGTCAACGGTCTTTGCGCCCTGCTGCTGGAGCATGGGGATGAACTTCCCCATCATGCGCGCGACCACCATCGCATCGTCCGACGCGCGGTGATGATTGAACTTGGGCAGGCCCAGATGATTGGACACAATGTCCAGCTTAAAGCGCTTGAGCTCCGGCAAAAGCGCCTGCGACAGGGCGAGAGTATCCAGAAACACGGGGGCAAATCGCAGCCCCTGCCGCTTGGAGGCCGCCGCCATGAAGCCCACGTCAAAATGGGCGTTATGGGCGATGATGGGCCGCTCGCCGATAAAGTCCATGAACATCTCCATGGCCTCTTTCTCCTTCGGCGCGCCCTTGACGTCGCTGTCCCTGATGCCGGTGAGCTCGGTTATATCCGGGGGAATGTGCATCTCGGGGTCAACAAAGGTGTTGAAAACCTCCTTGATCTCCGTCCCGGAGAAGATGACCGCGCCAATCTCGGTCATGCGGTCATTCTGGGCGTTGAGGCCGGTGGTTTCTATATCGAAGGCCACAAACTCCGTATCAAGCGGCAGCTTGCTCTTGCCCATGACGGCGCTGTTGCCGTCCATATCGTTGAGAAAATAGCACTCAAGGCCGTAGATTATCTTGACCCCGTGCTTCTTGCCCGCCTTCCACATATCGGGGAAGGCCTGCGCAACACCGTGGTCAGTGACCGCGATGGCGGGCATGCCCCAGTAGGCCGCGCGCTTAACGATAGCGTCCGGGTCCGTAAGCGCGTCGAGCGCGGAGAAGCGCGTGTGCATATGCAGCTCAACGCGCTTTTCCGGGGCGTTATCCGGGCGGATATAGCGCTTGCCCTTGACGATATTGCGCGGCTCAAGCACCATATCATCATCAAACTTGCTGTAAATTATCTCACCCTGCACGGACACATGGTCCCCCACGGCGACCCTGTCCAACACGCTCTTATCATCGTCCGAGCGCAGAAAGCGGTTGACGCGGATGGAATTTGTCCTGTCGGTGATATCAAAGCACAAAATGGCGCTGCCCCGCTTTTGCAGGACGCGGCTTGTCACCGCCACAACGTCGCCCTCGACCGTCACCTTCCCCGATTCGAGGGAGAGGGTATTCATCGGCACGGGGCGCTGCTTTATGGCATGGCCGTATATAACATCGCCCTTGGGAGCGGTGCTGCCCGGGACGGCGGCAGCGCTCATCGCCGGGGCGGAGGCGGGCTTCGGGCGGGGATAATCCGGCACGAGGGCCACGCCATTAAGGCCGTAATCCTCCCGCAGGCGGCGGGAGAGCCGCTCCTGCTCGACCGGGGAGGGCATCGCGGCAAACCATGCGTTCACGGTCATGGTGCGCTCGCCCTCGTCAATCTGGGCCTCGGTAAGATATGCCTTCTCAAGCCCTCCCGCAAAGCCGCTCAAATCCGCGCAGCCGGGGAAAACCGTCAAAAAGGGGGTATGCTCGCTCATCGTATGCCGTCCTTCTCTATAAGCTCTATAAGCGCGTCGCAAAGGCTGTCATAGGGGTATGTACCCAGAACCTGACCTTTTTTGAAGATAAGGCCCTTGCCCTTGCCGCCGGCGATGCCGTAATCGGCCTCGCGCGCCTCGCCCGGGCCGTTGACAACGCAGCCCATCACCGCGACGGTGATGTCCGCCTGAATATGGCTCAGGCGCTGCTCGACCTGCTTTGCAAGGGAGATAAGGTCGATTTCCGTTCTGCCGCAGGTGGGGCAGGACACAAAGCGCACCCCGCCGGGGCGCAGGTCAGCCGCCTTGAGTATGGCGATGCCGGCCTCCACCTCCTTGACAGGCTCGTCCGTGAGCGATACGCGGATGGTGTTGCCTATACCCTCGCAGAGGAGCGCGCCAATGCCGACGGCGCTGCGCACGGTGCCGTTAAAGGCCGTCCCTGTCTCGGTGACGCCGAGATGCAGGGGGTAATCAAAACGCTCCGCCGCCATGCGGTAGGCCGCCACGGTCAGCGGCACGGAGGAGGCCTTGAGCGAAAGGCAGATGTCCTCAAAGCCGCAGCGCTCCAAAAGCGCGGCGTGGGCTCCGGCGCTCTCGACCATGGCCTCGGGGCATGGGCTTCCATATTTTCCCAGCAGGCGCTTTTCAAGGCTGCCCGCGTTGACGCCTATCCTGATGGGGATATGCCGCGCGCGGCAGGCCTCCGCCACGGCGCGGACATTCTCCTCGCCGCCGATGTTGCCGGGGTTTATGCGTATCTTATCAATCCCGCGCGCCGCCGCCTCGAGGGCGAGGCGGTAGTCAAAATGGATATCCGCAACCAGCGGCATATCCACCCGCTCTTTTATCGCGGAGATGGCCTTTGCCGACTCCATATCCGGCACCGCAAGGCGCACAATGTCGCAGCCGGCGGCCTTGAGCTGCGTAATCTGGCGGACGGTCGCGTCCACATCCCAGGTCTTGGTGTTGCACATGGACTGGACGCTTATCGCCGCGCCGCCGCCGATTTTGATATTACCGGCACTTATCTGTCTTGTTTTTTCTCTTTTTTCCATTATCCCGTCACTATCCTGACTATATCATTGAGCATTACGACTGCCATAAGCCCCAAAAGCAGCACCATGCCTGCGGCATGGATGTACCCCTCGTACTTGGGGTTGAGCTTCTTGTGGCTCAGGCTCTCTATTATCCAGGTTATTATGAGGAAGAACACCCGGCCCCCGTCGAGGGCGGGGATGGGCAGCATGTTCATCAGCGCGAGGTTTACCGCAATGAACGCGCCCAGATAGAAGATGTTATAGAGCGCATCCTTTACGGATGCGGCCTGCTGCCCTGTCTCGGCCATCATATCAACAATGCCGACTGGGCCCGCCATGTCCTTCATGCCCACCTGACCGCTGATAAGCTGGCTCAGGCCCATCCAGACCCAGCGCCCGAACTCCATGCAGGTGTTCCACGTGTGCGAAAGCTTCGCGCCGAAGGTGGCCTCGTCATAGCCGAAGTAAAACCCGTACATCTTTGTATCATAGCCCTCATACTCTACGGGCAGCATCTCAAAATCGTCAAGCCGGACCTTCGCGCCGCCGCGCTTTACAACGATGTCATACACGCCGTCGCCCTGACTGAGGAAGTCCGACACGTCGTAATACTGGTATATCCTTTTGCCGTCGATGCTGTAAAACCTGTCTCCGGCCTGAAGCGCGTCGGCGCTTTCATAGGGGCAGCCGTCCATAAAGCCTTCAAGCACCGGGGCGCGGAAGGCCTGCGCGTCAGAATAGAGCAGCAGCACCACAAGCAGGCCGAAGATGAAGTTCATAAGCGCGCCGGAGACGAGGATGATGATCCGCTTCCACGCGGGCTGGCTGGTGAAGGCTCTGGGGTCCTCGCTCTCCTCATCCTCCCCTGCCATGGCGCAGAAGCCGCCCATTGGTATGCAGCGCAGGGAATACAGCGTCTCCCCCCGCTGCTTCTTGATTATCGCCGGGCCCATGCCGATGGCAAACTCCTCCACCTTGACCCCGCAGGCCTTGGCGGCGGCAAAATGCCCCAGCTCATGCACGGCGATGAGTATGCCGAAAATGAGTATTGCTACAATGATGTACAGAAATGTCATGAATGCTTTTTACCTCTGGAAATTTTCAGTTACATATCTTCTCGCAGCTGCATCAGCTTCAAGAATTGTCCCAAGGTCGCTGGCCGCGCCCTTGCCGAGCTTTGAAACGGCGCCCGCCGCGCAGTCGTAGATGCGGTTATAACCGAGCTCACCGCGCAGGAACATGTGCACCGCCACCTCGTTTGCCGCGCTCATCACGCAGGGGGCAAGACCGCCCGCCTCCGCCGCGTCCATGGCAAGGCGCAGGCAGGGGAAGTTTACAAGGTCGGGCTCCGCAAAGCTCAGGTCCTTGACCTTGAAGAGGTCAAGCCGCTCAAACAGCGAGGGGCAGCGCTCGGGGTAGGTCAGCGCAAGCTGAATCGGCAGGCCCATATCCGCAACGCCGAGCTGGGCAATGACCGTCCCGTCCACAAGCTCCACCATAGAGTGTATGACGCTCTGGGGGTGAATAATCACCTGTATGTCCGCGGGTTTTACATTAAACAGGTGCATCGCCTCGACAAATTCAAGGCCCTTGTTCATAAGCGTGGAGCTGTCAACGCTTATCTTCGCGCCCATGCTCCAATTAGGGTGCGCCACCGCCTGCGCGGGGGTAATCTCCTCAAGCTCGGCGCGTTTTCTGCCCCGGAAGGGGCCGCCGGAGCCCGTGAGCAGGACGCGGCGCAGCTCCCCGGGCTTTCTGCCCATGAGGCACTGGAAAATGGCGGAATGCTCCGAGTCAACAGGCACTATCTCCGCCCCCGTCTCCTTCGCGCGGCGCATGACGATATCCCCCGCGCAGACAAGCGTCTCCTTATTGGCAAGGGCGATGCGCTTTTTCGCGTCGATTGCTGCAAGGGTGGGCTTTAAGCCCACGGAGCCGGACACCGCTGTGACAACACAGTCGCTCCCCTGCATGGTGGCGGCCTCGATAAGCCCCTCCATGCCGGAGACAACGCGCAGGTCCAAATCCCGCACGGCGGCCCTGAACTGCTCCGCCGCGTCTTTGTCATAAACCGCGGCGAGCTTGGGCTTAAACTTTCTCACCTGTTGCTCGAGCAGGTCTATTTTTCTGTTGGCGGTGAGGGCGGCAACCTTTATCCCGGTATGCTCCGCAACCGCGAGGGTCTGCCGGCCGATGGAGCCGGTGCAACCCAGAACTGAAATTGAATTAACCATTTTGTTTTCTCTTTAGACTCCTAAGGTAAGCTTTATGCTCATCGCTGACGCGATAGCTCTCAATTGCCTTCTGTATGGCCTTGTTGTGCACCCAAATGGGCAGGCGCCGCTGCTCGAAATACCCGATGACCGCCTCATACTGCTTTGCAAGGGCGGTAGCGAAATACCAGGCGAGCATCATGTTCACATAATATTCCTCCGAGCGTATCCCCGCCACAAGCTCCGGATACACTATATCAAAGCCCTCGTCCAAAAAATGACTCATCAGAACGCCGACGCCGAAGCGGACGGTGTAGGTTTCCCCGCTCGCTATCCACTCCCGCGCCTTGTCCGCGAGGCCCTCCGGGCGCTTTTTGAAGCAGCAGGGCGATAGCTGGTCGCAGGTGGCCCAGTTGTCAACAAAAGGCAGAAAGCGCTCAAGCTCGTCAATGCAGCGCCCATAGTCCTTTTGGAGGGATATCAGAAAGCCGTGGAGCTGGTTTTCCTCAAAAAACTCATGGGGAAGCTCCGCCATGAAGCGCTCCGCCGTCTCGCTGCCCCTTAGCTCCTTTGCAAGAGCGCGCAGCGCCGGGGTGCGCACGCCGATTATCCGCGCGCGCTCCACCGTTGGCATGAGCTTTGCCTGAAAGTCCCCATATAGCGCGTCCTGCAAGGCGAAAAGCCGCTTTTGTATCTCCGTCATGGGTTTTTCACGCCGCCGAAGCGTCTGTCACGCCGGTTAAACTCCGCGATGGCCTTGTCAAGCTCCGCGGGGGTAAAGTCCGGCCAAAGGACATCGGTAAAATAAAACTCCGCGTAGGCGCACTGCCAGAGCAGGAAGTTTGATATTCTCAGCTCCCCGCCGGGGCGGATGAGCAGATCCGGGTCGGGGATGCCTGCGGAGTAGAGATAGCCGCCGAAGCTCTCCTCGGTAAGCTCTGGGGCCCTGCCCGCGGCATAGTCCTCGGCATAGCGGCGCGCGGCGGAGAGGATCTCATCCCGCCCGCCGTAGTTTAAGCAGATATTGGCCTGAAAGCCCTCGTAATGCCTGGAAATCTCGTCGGTCTTTTTAACCAGCGCCTGGAGCTCCGGCGAGAGGGCGGACACATCGCCGAAAATTTTCATGCGGATCTTGTCCCGCTCCATAGTGTCAACAGCCTCATGCAGGTATTTTCCCAGCAGCTTCATGATGGTCTTGACCTCCTCGGGCGGGCGCTTCCAGTTCTCGGTTGAAAAAGCGTACACCGTGAGGTATTCGACCCCTATATTCTTGCAGTATGTGGCGATTTTGCGGAAGTTTTCCGAGCCGACGGCGTGCCCCGCCGTGCGCGGAAGGCCGCGCTTTTTCGCCCATCTGCCGTTGCCGTCAAGAATGATGGCAATATGGCGGGGGACGCAGGTTACCCGCTCCCCCGCCGTATTACTGTTGTTTATAAGCCCCATTATATCTCCGTCAGCTCTTTTTCCTTCTTCTCGGCGATTTTGTCGATGTTCTTGATGAAATCGTCGGTCAGCTTCTGGATGTCCTTCTCGGAATTCTTGTAATCGTCCTCGGTTATCTCGGAGGCCTTCTGCTGCTTTTTGAACTTCTCGATAGCGTCTCTGCGGATGTTGCGGATAGCCACCTTGCAGTCCTCAGCGTATTTCTTGGTCTGCTTTGCAAGCTCCTTGCGGCGCTCCTCGGTGAGGGGCGGGAACACAAGGCGGATGGTGCGCCCGTCGTTCTGGGGGTTGATGCCCAGGTCAGAGGCGAGAATGGCCTTCTCTATGCCCTTGAGCACGGACCCGTCCCAGGGCTGGATGAGCAGGGAGCGGGGGTCGGGCGCGGAAATGGACGCGATCTGCTGGATGGGCGTGGGTGAGCCGTAGTAGTCAACCTGAATGTGGTCGAGCACCGAGGCGTTGGCCTTGCCGGCGCGGATGGTGGCAAGCTGGGCTTCCAGCGTGTCACAGGTCTTTTTCATTTTGTTTTCAAATTCTGCGTACTCTGACATAGTGTTCCCTCCATATTTGTTATCGTTGGCATCCACCCTCCGGCGGATATAATTTACTGTTTTAAGTCTTTAAGTAAACGATGAATAAATCGTCAAGAGCGATTTGCGAGAGAATTTGTGTTCTGGTGAAGGCAGTTTTTTGCAGCCATACTTTGTGTATTGCAAGAAAAACTGACAAAATCAGAGCGCAAATTGTCCGCAAAGCGCCGCAGGCGGTTTATTAAGAGTTTACTTTTTTAAGACACAATGGTGCCTATCTTCTCCCCGGCGAGGACGCGGCGGATATTCTCGGGCTCTGCCAGCGCGAAAACCTCAACCGGGATGTTGTTATCCATTGCAAGGCTCGTCGCCGTGGTGTCCATCACGGCGAGGCGGCGGGCCAGCACCTCGGAATAGCTGATGCTCTCAAAGCGAGTGGCGGTGGGGTCTGTGCGGGGGTCGGCGGAATACACGCCGTCAATGTTCTTTGCAAGGAGTATCGCGTCTGCCTGAATCTCGGCCGCTCTGAGGACTGCGGCAGTATCGGTCGAGAAAAATGGCATCCCCGTGCCGCAGGCAAAGAGCACGACATTGCCGCTCTCAAGATACTCGATGCTCTTTCGCGTGTCGTATCTCTCGCCGACGCCCTGAATGTCCACCGCGGTCATGACGCGGGCCTTCGCCCCGTGCTGCTTGAAGACATCTGCCACCGCGAGGCAGTTCATAGCCGTCGCGAGCATACCCATCCTGTCAGCGCTGACGCGCTCGACCTTGCCCGCGCCGTCCTTCACGCCGCGCCAGAAGTTGCCGCCGCCAATGACCACGCCCACCTGAACTCCGTCATCCACACAGGTTTTTATCGTCTCACACACCCTGGAGACAAAGTCAAAATCAAAGCCGGTCTTTTTCTCCCCGGCGAGGGCTTCTCCGCTTATTTTTATCAGCACGCGCTTATATAAGCTTTTCATAGGGCAGCACTCCTTTACGAGATTTAATTATATATCATAGAAACAGGCTTGTCAAAAACTTGGAGAATATCTATGGAGTTAGATATTCTATATATCAAGTATACCCAATATCACAATACCCGCCACGACGAGGGCGATTGAGGCATAGTGCTTTTTGGAAAGCTTTTCCTTAAGGAATATCCGCCCCCAGATGACCGAGGCCACACAGTAGGAGGAGATGATGGGCGCGGCAAAGGCCACATGCTCGCTGTCGGCAAGGGCATATATGTAGAAGAACTGGCCGATAGTCTCGCACACGGCGCCGGTGTACTTGGGCGCCTCCTGCTTGGCGATGAGCTTCTGCTTTTTGATGCCCAGAACATAGATGGCGCAGAGAACGCCCACCACAAGGAAGGTCAGCTCATAGGCGACGTTGGCGGAATCCTCATCCAGCACCTCCAGCACGCGGCTGTCGGCAAAGGTTCCCAGCGCGTCGAGCAGGCAGTAGATAACGGGGATGATAATGGCTATCCAGCTCTTGGCGTAGTGGTGGTTCGAGGCATCCTGTCTCGCGCGGCGAAGCTCCTCATCCTCGGTGGACTCAGTGATCCCCAGCGCGATAACGCCGAGGCACACCAGCGCCACGGCAACCAGCGCTATCGGCGGCAGCTCGTCACTGATGCCGACGGTTGCAAAGGTCAGCACGGCGACGACCGCGCCGGAGCTGTTGCAGATAGGCGAAGAGATGGAAAGCTCAATATACCGCAGGCCGAGATAGCCCATAGCCATGGACAGAATATACAGCATCGAGACCGGCAGATAGGTGAGGATTATCTGCATATTTATCTCAACGCCGCCGAAGAAAATCTCATACGCCGCGTGCAGACCCATCACAATGCCGACCGCCGTGACCATCTTCAGATGACTGTATTTATCCCTGCTGTCCTGACAGCCGATTTTTGAAAACAGGTCAGAGCCGCTCCAAAACAGCAGCGCAATGACCGCGAACCAAAACCACATTTTTGTGGGACCTCCTGTAAAATCTTTTTCTCTCTGCCCGATTCTCCATTCGGGCGCAACTATTCTACCATAAAGCCCCGCCGTTGGCAATTCTTAAATGACAAATTGCGCGGCGGGCATGGTTTACAATATCCGCATGAAGGTCGTTTACATAGACTCGCTCTTTTTCCTCAACCTTGCTGCCGACTATCTGCTCTGTCTCGCGGCGGCGCGCATCTGCGCCTTGCAGCTCAAGCGCTGGCGGTATCTCATAGCGGCGCTGCTGGGCGCTCTCTACGCCGTTGCGGCGGTGCTGCCGGGGATGTCGCTTCTCTCCCGGCCATACCTGAAGCTGCCCGCCGGGCTTTTGATGGGCCTCATCGCCTATGGTGCCGAGCGCAGCCCCATCCGCTGCACGGCGGTGTTTTTCGCTGTCTCCGCCGCCTTCGGCGGGGCGCTGTGGGCGCTGTCCATGGCGGCGGGCGGAGATGGCGCCGCCCCGCTCTCTTTGAGCAGTCTTCTTTTGTCCTTCGCTATCTGCTACGGGCTGTTTCGGCTCATCTTCCGAAAGCGCGCGGCGCTATTGGAGAAGCGGCTTATCTCGGTCGAGGCGGAGTTTCTGGGGCGCAAGGCACGCTTCACTGCCCTGCTCGACACCGGCAACTCTCTCTCCGACCCCGCCACCGGCGCGCCGGTTATGATAGCCTGCACCCACGCGCTCACGCCGCTGCTGCCGGAGAGCGCTGCGCTGTTCTCCGCGCTGCCGCCGGTCGAGGCCGTGGAGCTCTGTGCCGCGATACCGGAGCTTCGCGGCAGGCTGCGCCTTATCCCGTACACGGCGGTGGGCGCTTCAGGCCTGCTGCCGGTTTTCCGCCCGGACTGCGCAAGGCTTGACGGCAGGGAGAAAAAGGGGCTGCTAATCGCCATCTCCGACTGCGCCGCCGGGGACGGCTTTGAGGCCATCATTTAATTAAAAAGGAGGTTTTTTCATGCTCTGCAAACCGCAGATATTATTTTTACGAAAGCACATTCTATCCATTCTGGGCCTTGAGCCGTCCTCGGTGTTCTACATCGGCGGCAGCGACACTCTGCCCCCGCCGCTGCCAAAGGACGAGGAGGAGCAGGCCGTGGCCGCCCTCGAGGAGGGGGACGACAAGGCTCGCAAGCTGCTTATTGAGCACAATCTCCGGCTGGTTGTCTATATCTCCAAGCGCTTTGAAAACACGGGCGTCAACATTGAAGACCTCATCTCCATCGGCACCATAGGACTAATAAAGGCGGTGAACACCTTCAAGGCGGGGAAGAACATAAAGCTCGCAACCTATGCCTCTCGCTGCATTGAAAACGAGATTCTCATGTATCTGCGCAAGATAAGCGCCCAGCGCACGGAGATAAGCTTTGATGAACCGCTCAACACCGACTGGGACGGCAATGAGCTGCTGCTCTCGGACATTCTTGGCACTGATGAGGACGAGGTCTACCGCCCTCTGGAGGACGATGCGGACAAGAAAATGCTCATGGAGTCAATCTCCGCCCTGAACGAGCGGGAGCGGAGCATAATCCTGCTGCGCTTTGGCCTTCCAAGCGGCCGGGAGTACACGCAAAAGGAGGTCGCAGACATGATGGGCATCTCCCAGAGCTACATCAGCCGCCTTGAAAAGCGCATCATCGACAGGCTTCGCAAAGACATGCTCCGGCGCATGCAGTGCTGAAAAAGTTTGACCCCTCAGAGCAAAGCTCTGAGGGGTCAGCTTTTAACTTCAAAACAGCAGCTGCGCCGCGTTATAAAACAGCGCCGCCCAGACATCCCAGCTGTGGCCGCCGGTCACGAGCTCCAAACGGGCGTTTTCGCCCTCTGTGAGCTTTTCGGAGCGGTTCACAATATAGCCATAGCCGTCCTCAACGGGGTCTCTCTGTGAATCCGCCGTCCCCGCTCCCGCGTAGAGATATCTCACATCATGGTCACTGCTCTCAAGCGCTCTGACCACATCGCGTACGTTTGTAAAGCCCGAGAGGCAGATGAAATTGGAAAAAATGTCCAGATTTTCAGCCATTCCGGCCCTTTCCGCATAGAGTGCTCCGTTGGAGCAGCCGCCGAGGCCAAAGTGCTCCCGCGCAGCCTCGAGCGCCTCAAGGCTGCCGTTTTCGGCATAGGTGGAATAATGGTCAACAATATATGGCAGGATAACCTCCCGTACCTCGTGGGCAAACTGCTCAGGCCCCGTATCCACATAGCCGCCGCCCTGAATATAGGAGTCCGTATACGGGGTGACAATGATAAGCGGTTCAAGAACGCGCTGCTGAATCATGTTGTCATAGAGATTGCGCATGCAGACAGCCGTTCCCAGGTCCGTATCAATGATGTTGTCCATCCAGTCCCCGTCGCTGCCGCTGGCGCCGTGAACCATTATCAGCACATTGTACTTTTCGTCCTCGCTGTATCCATAGGGCAGATAGACGCGCATCTTCTTGCTCACGGTTACTGAATTTGACGCAAACAGCGGCGCGGAATAGTTTATAACCTGTACGCTGCCCTGTTCAGAGCAGATATCAAAAAGCTCGTTTGGCAGGGCTTTGGTGTAAAAAACCGGCTCCGCCCCGCACGCGCACACGCCGTTGCGGTAGTGGTGCACCTGCTTTTCGCCGCAGGCTGTGCAAATGCCGCCAATATCGTGCTGCACATGCCGGCAGGCAAGCCCGCAGACGCTGCATGTACCCTCAAGCCATTCGTGCGTGCAGACAGTGCCGCAGGTGGTGCACACGCCGTTTTCATAATGCTCATGGCCGCAGACCGTGCCGCAGATGGTGCACGTTCCATTCTCCCATTGATGCCGGCAGGGCATTTTGCATATGCCGCAGACTCCGTCCGCCCACGAGTGGTTACAGACCTTGCCGCACCGGCGGCATACTCCGTCCTCCCAGTCATGCACACAGGCATAGCCGCAGTTGATGCACACACCATTGGCCCAGCTGTCATGCGGGCAGTTTTTCATTTTGTAGTCGTTTATGCCCAAAAAAGCAAAAAAGCCTGCCGCAGCGAGCCCGAGCACACAGCCCAGCACAACAAGCAGGTTTTTCACGGTTTTCTTCTTCACGGCCCGCCCTCCGAAATCAACTCACAAAGGTATCTCCAACAGATGATGAATTATAGCACCTTTCCCGCCCTTTTGCAATTATGAAGTAACAAAACGCCAAATAAAATGCACCATTTGCATATAGCAGACGGTGCATTTTGTTATAAACGCAGCTTTACTCAATGAACCAGATTTTTGACCCACTTGCGCTCCTTGACAAGCCAGAAGCCTATGGCGCATTTGATAAGGTTCAGAGCTTCAACGATGATAAACATGGGAAGAATGCTCATGCTTGTAAATCTTGACAGGATAAAGGCCACCGGTATCGACAGCACCCACACAAACATGCAGTCAAACACGAAGGTGATGATGGTCTTGCCGCCGGAGCGCAGAGTAAAGTAGCAGGAGTTTGTAAAGGCATTGACCGGCATCATCGCGGCGTTAACAAGCAGAAGCTGCTTTGCAAGCTCCTTTACGGTGCCGGTGGTGTTGTATATCTCTGGGATCAGCGGGGCAAGCACCGCCATTACAACGCCCACTCCCGCGCACAGAGCCACCGCGAAGGCGATGAGCTTTTTGTCCTCATCCACCGCCCGCTCGAGCTCTCCCGCTCCGAGCAGCTGGCCAATCATAATGGACACCGTTGAGCCCATGGAGAGGAAGGCGCAGAAGAACAAATCGGCAACCGTGTTGCAGATGTTCATTGCCGAGACGACCTCCAGCCCGCGGATAGAGTAGCACTGGTTGAGCACGGTCATCCCCGAGGACCAGAGCAGCTCATTGAGCATAAGGGGCGTGCCCAGCTTTATAATCTCCCGGACGAGATTTCCGGGAATCTTCATCGAGCTGTAAAGCCCATCCACAAAGGGGTTTTTCTCCCTGTGCCGGTGGGTCCAGCCGATGATGATAAAGCACTCGGTAAAGCGGGCGAGGACCGTCGCAATCGCGGCGCCCTCAACGCCCAGCGCGGGCGCGCCAAGCTTGCCGAAAATGAGGATGTAGTTGAACACAAGGTTCACCGCCACAGCGATGATGCCCGCCTTCATCGGCAGCATGGTCTCCCCTGTCTCGCGCAGGGTGCTGGCGTATACCTGCATCACAGCGAAGGGCAGCATCTGAATCAGCATGACCTTCATGTACGCCTTGCCGTGGTTGAGCGCGGCGGCGAGGTCGAGTCCCTCGTTGCCCTCGTGCAGGAACAGGTTTATAAGCTGCTCCCCGAAGAGTATAAACACCGCGACAAACAAACCGAGCGTGGCAATCGCGATATAAAATTTCATGCGCATCGTGTTCCTGACGCCCTCGTTGTCGGCCTTGCCATAAAACTGGGCGGTGAATATACCCGCACCGGCGAGGCCGCCGAAGATGCACAGGTTAAACACGAATATAAGCTGGTTGACGATGGCGACGCCGGACATCGGCTCCGTCCCCACCTGGCCGACCATCACGTTATCCAGCAAGCTTACAAAGTTTGTTATGACGTTCTGCACCAGTATGGGAATCATCACCGTGAAAAGCCGGCGATAAAACGCCCTGTCGCCTATGAGACTGTTGATTTTCATTTCGCACCTCAAAAAGAGAAAAAGAACAAACGGGCGGGATTTTTTCCCGCCTCAGTGCGCTAATTATTCATTATTCATCAGCGCAGCGGCTTCATTATTCATTGCAAAAATCCGTTTTAATGAATGATGGATATTGAATAATGAAGAATGAATAATACAAAGCGAAAATCCGCTCTCTTGCGAGAACGGATTTTCGCTTTGGTGGAGAGTGGCGGACTCGAACCGTCGACCTTCCGCGTGTGAGGCGGACGCTCTAACCAGCTGAGCTAACCCTCCGCATAGCTTTGTTATGATAGCACATACCCGGAAATATTTCAAGCCCTATTTTTGAAAATGCGGGATTTTTTATAAAAAAGCGAAAATTATAGTTGACAAGTTGTTTTTCGTCTGCTAAAATCATTAATGCTGTTCAGGCAGCACATGGCGGCATAGCTCAGTTGGCTAGAGCATGCGGTTCATACCCGCAGTGTCCCCGGTTCGAATCCAGGTGCCGCTACCAGCAGAAGGCGCAGGGCTTTTGCACTGCGCCTTCAATAATAAGGCCCGGTGGTCAAGCGGCTAAGACACCGCCCTTTCACGGCGGTAACACGGGTTCGATTCCCGTCCGGGTCACCAAAAATCGACAAGCTCCGTCAGGAGGTTGTCGATTTTACTTATTACCTCTTCACTTTTACCTTTTCACTAAAACTTCCGGTCGATTTTTGGAAAGTAATAGGTAATGAGTAATAGTGAAGAAGTTTCTAAGGAGACTATCATGCAGCTCAATCCCGTAAACGAACACAACATTTCCGATATCCGTAGGCTCTACCGCGCGGCCTTTCCGCTTGTCGAGCGCAAGCCCTTTTCCCTGCTGCTGCGCAAGGCCCGCCGGGGGCAGGGTGAGTTTTTTGCCATAGAGGGCGAAAACGGTGAGTTTTTGGGCCTTGCAAACACTCTTTTTCACAAGGACATGGTCATGCTTGACTATTTTGCCATCGCGCCCGAGCAGCGCAACGGCGGCATAGGTGCGGGCGTTCTCAGCCTGCTCAAGGAGCGCTACGCTGACAGGCGGCTTTTTGGCGAGATAGAGGTCACAGACCGGCCCCACCCGGAGCTCGAGCTGCGCAAGCGGCGGCGGAATTTTTATCTGCGCAACGGCTTCACGCCCGTGGGCATGACGGTCAGCGCCTTTTCCTGCGAGTTTGAGGTCATCAGCAATGGAAAGCCCATCAGCTTCCCCGAGTACAAGGAATTTTATTACAAGGCCATCGGCCCCATGGCTTATGGCCGCGTAAAGCTGATAAAGCGTTGACTTTGAGCACTTTTAAGAGTAATATCATATAGGCTTGCAGGCAAAACCTTTGCCTGCAAAAACGTCAAATTTTCTATTAGGCGGGGCTTTATGGACAGATATAAGCTTAAACAATATATGGAGCAAAACCCGGATTCCAAGCTGCGGGATCTGGTGATGAAGCTTTTGTACGATGAGATAGTGGGGCTGCGCATCGCACCGGGGACGAAGCTGAACGTCAACCAGCTCGCCGCCTCTCTGGGCATTTCCCGCACGCCGGTGGCCGAGGCTGTCAGCAGTCTGGCGGAGATTGGCTTTGTTGTCACCCGTCCGGGCCAGTCCGGCAGCTTTGTGCTGGATTTGAGCCTGCATGACATGATAAATCTCTACCGCGTGCGCAACGCCATCGAGAGCGAGGCCGCCTCCCTCTGCGCCCACCATGTTGACGAGAACGTGGTCCGGGAGCTGAGCGGTCTGGCCGAGGCTTTCCGGGACAGCGTGGTGCGCCGGGATATCCGCGGCATGAAGGACACGGACCTGCCCTTCCACCGGCTTGTTATCAACTCCTGCGGCAACCCCTACATTGTCCGCTCCTATGAGCAGATTCTGCCCAAGCTCATAATGTACCAGTCGTCCATGATGGAGTTTGTCGGGCAGGAGAGCAACGAGAATAACCCATGGCTCTCCAGCGTTAAATATAACCACATCTCCGTTGTCTCCGCCATCCGTATGCGTATGCCGGAGCTTGCCCGCCAGTCCATGGCTGACCATATAAGCACCAGCCTCAACTTTACAAGCCTCTCCGGAGACGGGGCCGACCCGTTTTTGGCATTGAGGAAAAAATGAAAAAATACAGCAAGCCCCGCCTGTCGGCGGGGCTTGCTGTATTTTAATCTACTCTCTCGTCGCCTCATTGCATTATAAAAACAGGGTCTACTTGTTTTTATAAATCAGTCAACTCTTTTGTCGCCCCATTGCATTATAAAAACTGGTTTCACCTGTTTTTATAGCTCAGTCCTCTCTCTCGTCACCCCAGAAGAAGATAGAGATAGTCCCCGGGCCGGTATGTGAGCCGATGGTCGTGCCGATGTGGTTTATCTCGACCTTGCCGTCGAGCTTGGGAAACTTTGCCTCAATCATGTCCGCAACCTTGCGGGCATCGTCATAGCAGGCGGACTGGCACATGTAGCACTTGCCGGAGTAGTCATAGCCGTCCCGGGCGTGCTCCTCCATGCGCTTGACGCACTCGACCATGACCTTTTTCTTCGTGCGCACCTTCTGGCGCGGGATGAGCCTGCCGAGGTTATCCATGTTCAGCAGCGGGCATATCTCAAGCAGGCCGCCGAAGATGGCCGCGGTCTTGGAGATTCTGCCGCCCTTGACATAGCTTGAAAGGTCAGTGGAGAAAAACCAGTGGTGGAGCTTGAGGCGGTTATCCTCAATCCATTTGGCAAGCTCCTCCGCGCTCATACCGCTGTCGCGCATGGTGGCGGCGGTGTCCATCAGCAGGCCGTAGCCGGAGGAGGCTCCCAAGGAATCGACAATGTAGATATTGCGCTCGGGGTAGCGCTCCTTGACGATGAGCGCGGCGTTGCGGGCGGAATTTATCGTGCCGGAGATGCCGGAGGACAGGCACACATGCACAATGTCCTTCCCGGCCTCAAGAAACGGGGTGAAATAGTCCACATACTCGGAGATGTTTACCTGCGAGGTGCGGGTATCGGCGCCGTTTTTCATGCGCTCATAAAACTCGTCATAGGGTATGGATTCGCCCAAATCGTCCATGTACTCAACGCCGTCAATGGCGAAGTGGAAGCAGATGTAGTGGATATCGCGCTGGAGAAAATGCTCTTTGGATATATCGGCAGTGGAGCAGCAGCTCAGGATATAGTCGTTCATGTCATTGTTCCTTTCTACTGTTAATATTTTTTATCTGCGAAGAAAGGATATAACCCGACGTGGAAATTTTCAAGAGCTTTGCCGCGATTTTTCTCTCTACAAACCGCACCCGGCGGGTAGACGCGCAAATAGCGCGCTCTACCCGCCGGACGCAGTTGCTCTACAGATTGTAGAGTTAAAGTTTTAACTTGATTATTGTTCCTGCTTTGCCCCGTTTTTCCGCATTTTCCTGAACTTTTTCTGAAGCCTCGGATTTTTGATGTTGCAGCTTAAAAACACGATTATCTCCGCCGGGATCGCAATGAGGAAAAGCTGCCAGGGGTTAGCCTCCGGGAAGAGCGCGTACATCATCACAAAGATTGACAACACAAACAAAGCTATGATATATTGCAGATGCTTTGTCCGCCGGAAGACGCAGGTGAGCACAAGATAGGTCAGTATCGACACGGGCAGCGCCACGAGGAAAATGCGCCAGATTATCTTGCCGCTAATCCAGAGGATGACAAAAGCCGTCAGCGCGAGCGTCCACACGCCGATGAAGGCGATGGCGATTATTATCCAGCGGCTGGCTTCTCCCTGCTCGGGTTCATCCTCGGGCTTTTGTACGGGCTCCCATTTATCGTGGGAGCTGAGGATGTAGTCCACCGTCACATCGAAAAGCTCCGCCATCTGGGTCAGCACAAAGGCGTCGGGTATGGCCTCGCCCCGCTCCCATTTGGAGATCGTCTTATCCGAGTAGTTGAGCTTTGCCCCAAGCTCCGCCTGGGTCATGCCGGCCCCGGTGCGCAGTTTTATGATATTGCTTGCTGTGACAAGCCGCAGTTCGTTAAGCTGCATTGCAGTTCCTCGCTTTTGCCATTAGTTTTATCGCTTGAAAAATGTGAACATTATAAGTAATTGTAATATTGTTTTGCCCGTCCGTCAAGATTATAAAATATTTCCAAACTGTAAAATAAAATTTTAGCTCTTGAAGCGTATACGCCTGAGTGGTAGATTTAGCGCTGGTGATACAAATGGACTATTCTGATAATAAGCTGCTGCGCGCGCTGTCAAAGTTTTTCCGTCTGCTGCCGCTTCTGTGTATGGGTGCGGCGATTCTGCTTTTCCTCACTCGCTGGAAAAACCTGACCGTTGAGGATATTTTAAGCTATACGCCCAGCGAGCCGCTGCTGGCCATGCTGTTTCTCTGGCTGGCCTTCGCTGTGAAAAGTCTTTCAATAATGCTCCCGGTGA
The DNA here is from genome assembly GCA_900549545.1 of uncultured Eubacteriales bacterium. Lineage (GTDB taxonomy): Bacteria > Bacillota > Clostridia > Oscillospirales > Oscillospiraceae > Limivicinus. Next base: position 15,358 of record URPA01000012.1, on the reverse strand, counting down.
TGCTGCTTTTCGCGGTATCCGGGCGGCTGTTCCCCCTGCCTGTCGCGTTGCTGGTGAACACGGTGGGCATCGCCATAACCCTGACCCTGCCCTATCTCATCGGCCGTTTTTCCGGCAAGGATTTGACCGAGAAGCTCATGGTCAAATACCCGAAGCTCAAGCAGTTTCGCGCCATGCGCAGCAAAAGCGGGCTGTTCTTCGCTTTTATAATCCGGGCCATCGGCGTGCTGCCCTGCGACGTGGTGAGCCTCTATCTTGGAAACACCCGCCTCAATTATTATGAATACATCATCGGCGGGGTGCTGGGCTTCATGCCGGACCTTATCTGCGCCAGCATCGTCGGCATGAAGATAAGCGACGTGTCCTCCCCCTGGTTCTGGGGCACCATCGCGGTCAATATCACGGTGTGCGTTGTTTCCATGCTGGGCTACCGGCGGTATTTGAAAAAACACAACTTGCTCTGAGAAATCCCGGAATCCCGGGCTTTTTGCTTTTGCTCGGAATATATAGGTTGAAAAATAGCTATAATTATGCTATATTTTCTTTGAGGTGAACTAAAATGATGATTGACACCAGACAGATTATCACCGTCACAGAGGCAAACCAGAACTTCACGCGCGCCACGCGCATTGCCGACGAGACGGGCTCGGCAATCGTTTTCAAAAACAACCGGCCCAAGTATAAGCTGGTCAATCTTGATGTTGAGCCTGATTTGGAGCTGACGGACGATGAAAAAATAGATATCGTTGCGCGCAGAATCATGCAGCGCTACAAGAGCGCGTTCAAGGAGCTTGCCAAATGATAAAATTCTCAAGGGAAAAGGTTTTGCTGCTGCACAAGCTCATCGCTGAGGAGACCGGCGGGAGCGTCGGCGTACGGGATGAGGCGCTGTTGGATTCGGCGCTGGAAGCGGCCTTCGCGGGCTTCGGCGATAAGGAGTTTTACCCCTCAAAAGAAGAAAAGGCCGCCCGCCTGGGTTACGCGCTCATTTCAAACCACGCCTTTGTTGACGGCAATAAACGCATTGGCATGTATGTTATGCTGACCTTTCTTGAGGTAAACGGCATCTACATGAACTGCACCAATGGTGAGGTCGTCGAAATGGGCCTCGGCCTTGCGGACGGCTCAATCGGCTATGACGATTTGTTGAAGTGGATAAGAGACCATCGGGCAATGTGAAAATTGCTCCTCCCGCGAAACGCGGGAGGAGCAATTTTTTACTTTATTTGCTTTATCTTTGCCTGCGCTTTTTCCATGAAGCGGTCGTTAAAGACGATGCAGCGCTTATGCGTACCCTCGCCGATAAGCTCACCGGCGGCATAGGCCTTGACGCTGAAGGTCAGCATGCGCCGGTCGATGGCGATAAGCTCGCTCTCGGCGGTCACGGTGAGGCCCATAGGCGTCGCCGCGAGGTGGGCGATGTTAAGCTCCGTCCCCACAGAGCCCTGCCCCTCGTCAAGATAGGGCTGGATGGATGTGAGCGCGGCCTTTTCCATAAGGGCGATCATGCTGGGGGTGGAGAATACCGGCAGAGCGCCGCTGCCGACAGCGGCGGCGGTATTTTCCGCCGAGCAAAGCACCTCGGCATGGCCCTTTATGCCAAGCTCAAGCATCATTTAAGAGCGTCCTTAATGAGCTGGGCAATGATGTTGACGCCCTTGACGATGCGCTCGTCAGACTGGCCGGAGTAGTTCATGCGCATGCAGTGGTTGTTGTCTCCCTTGGGATAGAAGCCGGAGCCGGGCACGAAGGCCACATTCTGCTCCAGAGCCTTGGCAGCGAGCTCGCGGGTGTTGATATACTCGGGCAGCTCGACCCAGGTGAACAGGCCGCCTTCGGGGTCGGTGAACTTCGCCTCGGGCGGGAAGGTCTCACGCATGGTGTTTATCATCAGCTCGCAGCGGTGCTTGTACACAGGCAGAATCTTGGCGACATGCTCCTCGATATCATACATATCCAGATACTTGGAGACGACCATGGCGTTGACGGTTGCGGACTGGAGGGCAGCCGCCTGCATGATGAGGTTGAGCTTCTCCATGACGGCATCGTTGGCGCAGATCCAGCCAATGCGGAAGCCGGGGGAGAGAATCTTGGAGAAGGTGCCGAAGTACATGACAAGGCCCTTGGTGTCAAGGCTCTTGAGGGCGGGCAGGAACTCCCCTCTGAAGCGCAGGTCGCCATAGGGGTTATCCTCAATGACATTGACCTCGTACTTATTTACGATCTCCATGAATTTCTGGCGGCGCTCCAGGGGCCAGGTGCGGCCGCTGGGGTTCTGGAAATCGGGGATGACGTAGATGAGCTTTACATTCTCGGTGGTGGCCAGAGCCTTCTCCAGCTCCTCCATGATCATGCCGTTTTCATCGGTGGGAATCTCGACATAATTGGGCTGGTAGGCGTTGAAGGCGTTGATGGCGCCGAGGTAAGAGGGGCTTTCCAAAATGACCACATCACCGGGGTTGAGGAAGAGCTTGCCGCAGAAGTCAAGGCCCTGCTGGCTGCCGGCGGTGAGGATGAGGTTGCTGATATCTGTCTTTATGGCGTTGATGCGCTCCATGCGCTCGGCAATCTGCTTTCTGAGGGGAGCATAGCCCTCGGTCTGGCCATACTGGAGGGCGGTCCTGCCGTTCTCGGCCATGACGGCGTTGAAAGCGGCGTTGATCTCTTCAACGGGGAAAAGCTCGGGCGCGGGCATGCCGCCGGCAAAGGAAATAACCTCGGGCCTTGCGGTGAGCTTGAGCAGCTCGCGGATATCCGAAGCCTTCATTCCGTTCATTCTGTCGGAAAATTTGTTCATTTTTCAGCCTCCTGTTGTTATTTTTCAGTATTGTTTTCCCATACTTATTTCATTTATACCACAAAATGGAAACCCTGTAAACAAAAACCGCGCTATATTTTTGTTAAGTTTTTATCCCTTTCAGCCCATATACTTCAGCACCGCTATCTGCGGCTCCGAATCCTCGGTAATGGTGATGGTGTCAGTGTCGTAATAGTGGGTCATCTCCGGCGCTTCAAAGAGATTCGTCAGCGCATCGACATGCTCAAGCCGCCTTGAGCCGTGGTTGCCGAAGCGGTAGTGCATGGGGATGATGACCTTGGGGAATATCTGCTCGGTCAGGCGCCAGACCTCCTGCGCCGGAAGCCCCGTGCATGACCCGGCCGTAACCATGATGGCATCCAGCCCCAGGAGCTTGGTCTGCTCGCCGCCGTTGAGCTGCGTGCCGACATCGCCCATGTGGGCAACACGCAGGCCGTCCGCCTCCAGAATATGCACAAGGCAGCTGCCGCGCATGATGCCGTAAACCCCGTCGTGGCTGACCTCGAAGCTTGTTATCCCAAACGGGCAGTCGGACTCCGGCCTGCCGGAGAGAATGACGCCCTCGCGGTAATTGTGCCCGTAGTGCTCATGGCTCACGAGCACCTTGTCCGCCCTGACCCTGAGCTTGGGGTACCCGGCGGTATAGTCGCTGTTGTAGGGGTCAATGACCACGGTGTAGCCCTTGTGGGTAATAGCAAAGCAGGCGTGGCCTAACCATTTAATTTCCATATAAATCTCCATTCTGCCGCATACCTGACAACGCAAAAGGAGCGGCAAGCGTTTTTTCAAAATTAGTACAAATTATCACATTATTGAGGTATCAGATAAAGCTTCGCAGAGTTCGCCGCCGCAGCGGCGAATAAATTTCAAGCCGTTTTTTCCGGGGGCGTGTACCTCGGAAAAAACACTTTGCACGGAGAGAGTGCCTTTTTGCCCTCTCACGCTGGGCAAAAATGCGCGGTTCGGAGTGAAGCCCTATTGCAGACAAAGGCTCTGCCTTTGTCTGCACACTGTTTATCCCTCCATAACATGAAGTGCGCGTATCTGCGGGTTTTGGATATGCTCTGTTATCTCAAAGGCGTGCGGTTCCATATAGTCCCAGCCGCCATGGCTGAGGTGCTGCCTTTTAAGCTCCTTTATGACCGCCGCGCATATATCCTCCACGACTCCGGCCTTGACGCTCAGCCCCGCCTCGTCGTTCTCACCCAGCAGTAGAAACTCCAGCGCCGGGCGCATGTCGGAAAGTATGCTCAGCTCCTCCATACCTCGAAAGGCCCATTTATAATAGGGCATGTGCGCGCGGTTGAGAAGATATATCATCTCAACCGCGGCCTTGACAAACTCCGTCAGCGCGAGCATCGCCGCGCCCTGCTGCCCGTGCTTTATGCAGCGGGTGAAATTATACTGCCCCGCCTGCGCCATCAGCGCCGCCCGGGCCGCAAGCTTTTTAAGGCGCACATCCTCAGGCATGCCGGTTCTGATAAGCTCCCGCTGGCGCGAAAACTCGCCCAGATCGTCCCGCCAGACCTGCCCGTTTGAGGCCTCGGCCAGAGCATATGACGGCAGATAGAGCCACTGCTCCCAGCTCTCGGGCGCGCCGTCAGAGCCGGTGTAGCGCCGGAAAAACAGGTCGATTCTGCCGACGCCCCGGCTGCTCTCGGCAAGCTCGCTGCGCTTTTCGGCCCGCTCAATGGGCAATTCCCGATAGGCGCGGCTGAGCTCAACGCCGATGCGCCGGTCATCCTCCGCCGTGAGCCACAGGCAGAAGCCCAGGGCAAAATCATGGTCGCGCGAGAGCTCATCGTCATAGCCGAAGCACTCCGAGCCGTGCCCCGCAAGCCCCACGGCGATGCGCCCCTCGTACTCGGGGAATTTTTTATGAATCATCTCCGCGCCGCGCTGCAAATACAGCTCGCGCGCCTGCTCAAGCCCCCGCATATATCTTCGCCGCCCTTTCCTTGAGCTGCTTTGCATAGAGAAAGTAGCCAAAATAGTCAAAGCTCGGGGCACACTTGGAGATGGTGAAGGCGTGGTAGCCGTCGCGCGGCAGGCCGGGGGCGTTGAGGTGCTCCCAGGCGGCCTCCATGCACTGCTCGATGCGCTCATCCTCGTGGTCGATTCTGTCATACATCTCCGCCATGTTGCACAGCGTCACCGCAAGCTCGTTGTCCGGGTTTTCACAGCGCTTTATGACCGCCATCGCGAGCTTGAAATGCCGCTCGGCCTTGTCATAGTCCCCCACATCGGCATAGGAGAGCGCCATGTTGTTGTACAGCCCGCCGAAGCGGTAATCCTCCGGGCTCAGATGCGCGGCGTAAACCCGGCACACGTGCTCAAACACCGGCACCGACTCCGCCGCCCTGCCGAAGCACTTCATGGTGGTGGCGGCGTTGAGCATGACGGTCGCGCCGGACACGGTGCTGCCCATGTGGTGCGCCCGGATGAGCGCGAGGCCGTCGTCAATCGCTTTCAGCCCCTTGTCCCTCTCGCCGCTGCGGCGGTAATGGCCCATCAGCTCGCTGAGCATGCTCAGCTCTCCGCGCCAGTCGCCGATTTCGGCGGCTCTCGCGCGCCAGCTCTCTAAAAATTCCCCGGCCTGCGCTTCCCTGCCGGTGTCGTACAGCGCGTCAAGCGCCTGGACTATCCGCGGGACGTCAATCGTCTCCCCGGTAGGCGCGGCGTCCGGCGTTCCGGTGTAGGCGCTTGCATCAAAGCAGCATGCGGGCTCAAAAATATCCATCTATCACAACTCCTGTTTTTGGTGTATAATAAATCCGCTAAAGTAAAACATATGTACTGATTGGAAATCATAACGGCTGTGTTGCGGCTATCCGACTGTTAAATAACGCATCAAAGCCTCCCCTGTGTAAGGGGAGGTGGTTTGCAGCCTCGGTGCAAACCGGAGGGGTTGTAGAATATAAATACCGGCCAATGCAAAATGCTTGGGAAATCCCGAGCTTCCGGCCGTAAACAATCCCTCAGTCAGCTTCGCTGACAGCTCCCTTTACACAAGGGAGCCTATAAAGTGTGTTTTTTACAGCTCAGCAGTCGCGTTATGGCCAAAACAAAAATCATAATGACCACTCTGCGGTCATTATACCTTGCGCGTCAGGCGCATGGTATAATTCGTCATGTTTTTCGGTTGCCGCGCAAGCGGCGAGAAAAACGACACCAAATCATAATGACCACTGTATGGTCATTATACCACGGAGGCTGCGGTATGAGCAACAATTTGATAAACGAGAGCTCCCCCTATCTTTTGGAGCACGCGGAAAACCCGGTGGACTGGTTCCCATGGGGCAAGGCCGCCTTTGATAAGGCGAAGGCCGAGGACAAGCCCATTTTTCTCTCCATTGGCTACTCCACCTGCCACTGGTGCCATGTCATGGCCAAGGAGAGCTTTGAAAATGATCAGGTGGCCGCCATTTTGAACGCGGGCTTTGTCTCCGTCAAGGTGGACAGGGAGGAGCGCCCGGATGTTGACGCGGTTTATATGGAGGTCTGCACCGCCATAAATGGCAGCGGCGGCTGGCCGCTCACAGTCATCATGACGCCCGACGCAAAGCCCTTCTTCGCCTGCACCTATCTCAGCCGCCCGGCGCTTATCCGCCTGCTGCTGGCTGTGGGCGAAAAGTGGGAAAACCAGCGGCAGGAGCTTATCCGGAGCGGCAGCGAGATAAGCCGCGTTATTAACGCGCCCAGAGCCATGGGCAGCGCCGCGGCGGACGAGGGCTTTCTCAAGCGCGCGGCGGAGCAGCTCACGGCTGCCTATGACGAGGAATACGGCGGCTTCGGCAGAGCGCCGAAGTTCCCCTCGCCCCAGAACCTGCTGTTTCTTATTCGCCTATCCAAGCTCGGCGGGGATGAAAAGCTGCGCCGCATGGCGGAGAACACCCTGAGCCTGATGTACAAGGGCGGGATATACGACCATATCGGCGGCGGCTTCTCGCGCTACTCGACCGACAGGGAGTGGCTCAAGCCCCATTTTGAAAAGACGCTCTATGATAACGCCATGCTGGCACTGTGCTACACCGAGGCATGGCAGGAGGGGCATTTTGCCCTCTATCGGCAGGTTGCGGAGGCGACGCTCGACTTCTGCCTGAGGGAGCTTTTATCTCCGGAAGGCGGTTTCTGCGCCGCGCTTGACGCGGACAGCGGCGGCGTTGAGGGCGCGTATTATCTCTTCACCCCGGCTGAGGTGCGCGGGGTGCTGGGCGAGGACGAGGGGCGGCACTTCTGCGAGTGCTACGACATCACCGACGAGGGGAATTTTAACGGCAAAAGCATCCCGAATCTCCTGCTCAACACCCGCTGGCAGCTTGTACCCGAGGGCTACGGCGAGTACAGGCAGCGCCTGCGGGAATACCGCGAAGAGCGCCTGCCTCTCAGGCGGGACGATAAGATTCTCACCGCCTGGAACGGGCTTATGCTCATGGCCCTCTCCCGCGCGGCAAAGGTTTTTGACAGCTCCCGCTACTATCTGGCCGCCCGGTCGCTGGCCGATTTTCTGGCGAAAAAGGACGGCGGCGGGGATCTGACCGCCTGCCGCTGCAAGGGCAAAAACAGCGTTCCCGCCCAGCTTGATGACTATGTGTTCTACGCGCTGGGGCTTTTGGAGCTGTATAATGTCAGCCTTGATATAAACGACGCTATCTTGGCGGAGTCTCTCGCAGATAAGCTTGAAGACTTTGCCGACAGCGAGGGCGGCTTCTTCCGCACGGCCAAGGGCGGCGAGGCGCTTATAAAGCGGCCCAAGGAGCTGTATGACGGAGCCCTGCCATCCGGCAACAGCGGCGCGGCGGTGCTGTTTGACCTGCTGCGGCGGCTTACGGGCAAGGAAAAATGGCGCGTCCTGTGGGAAAAGCAGCTTAATTATATCTGCCGCGCCTCAGGGGACTATCCCGCGGGCTGCCCCTTCGCGCTGAGCGCGCTGATGAGCCTTGTCTACCCCACGAGGGAGCTTGTATGCGTTTCAGACGCAGCGCCTGAGCTGCTGGACACGGTGACGGGGAAATACGCCCCGGAGCTGACCGTCCTGCTCAAGACCCCGGAGCATGCGGAAAAGCTCGCCGCCTTCGCCCCCTTCACCCGGGAAATGAAAATGCAGAGCGGCAAAGCCACCTTCTACGTCTGCTCCGGCGGCACCTGCGCCGCACCTTTCACAGTGTAAGGGAGCGCTTGACTTTGTTGCAGTTGGTGGGTATAATATAGGCATAATATTACTATCTCAATTCAAAAAGGAGGTATTGCCATGAATATTCGTCCATCCGCAGCAATTCGCCAGAATTACAACGAAATCGCCGAGCTGTGCAGAAAGACCGCTGAGCCGGTTTTCCTCACCAAGAACGGCGAGGGGGATCTTGTCGTCATGGACATTGAGACCTATAATAAACGGGAAAAAATGCTCAAGCTCCGTCAGGAGCTGCTTGCCGTTGAGGAGGCGAGGATGCACGGCAGCAGGGATTACTCGGTCGATGAGGTTGCCACAATGATGCGCAGTGCGATAAAGGAGGCAGCAGGGCATGCAGCGGCGAAATAAATACCGCGTGCTTGTCTCTGAACGGGCAGCGCAGATGCTTGTTTCTCACGCGGCATTTTTGGCGCAGGTCAATCCCGAAGCGGCAGAACGGCTGACGGCGGAGTTCGAGAAAGCCGCAAAATCCTTGGAGCTTATGCCACAGAGATGTCCATGGCTCGCGGGGGAATTTATCCCAAGAAATGTCTACCGCTCTATTTTGTTTGAGAAACGCTATTTGATAATCTTCCAGATTATAGACGATGTTGTCTATGCCGACTATGTAGTCGATTGCAGGCAGGATTATGGTTGGCTTATAGACTAAAAGCTGAATACAGCCGCCCCTCGGGGCGGCTGTATTCAGCTTTATTCTGTTATTCCGCTTCTCTTACCCGCTCGTCGCCCTCGAAGAAGAGCGCAAGAGCGCCGGGGCCGACATGGGAGCCTGTGACCGGCTCATACTCGACCTTGAGTATCTCCTTCGGCGGATTATTGCGCAGCAGCAGGCTTTCAAGATAGTCCGCATCCTCCCGGCAGCCCGCCTGGGCAATGCCGACGATCTGCTTTTGCGGCTCGCGCACGAGCTTATCATAGCGCTCGGCAATGGCCTCAATGGAGCGCTTTCTGCCGCGCACCTTCGCGAAGGCCACAATCTTGCCCTCATCATTGCCCTTGAGCAGGGGCTTGATGTGAAGAACCGTCCCCACGATGGCGGAGAGGTTGGAGAGCCTGCCGCCCCGGCGCAGGTGCATCAAATCGTCAACAGTGAATATCTGGCACATGCGCTGGCTCATGGAATTGAGCAGCTCCGCCGCCTTTTCAACATTCTCCCCGGCCTCGCGCAGCTTTGCGCCCATCAGCGCCACAAGCCCCTCGCCCAGAGACGCGCCGCGGGTGTCAACTATTTTTATCTTGCGCTCGGGGTATTGTTCGCGGAGCATATTCGCCGCCATATGCGCCGAGGCGCAGGAGCCGCTGATGCCGGAGGACATGCTGACAAAAATGATGTCGTTGCCGGCCTTGAGAATGGGCTCGAAGCGGTCAACATACTGCTGAGGGGTGATCTGAGAGGTGGTCACGCGGGAGCCTGCGCGAATCATATCATAAAATTCATCGCCGTTGAAGCGCTCGGTATCGAGGCAGGTGTTCTCGCTGCCATCGATATAATACATAAAGGGCACGACCTCAAGCCCCACGTCCCGCGCAAGGCGGGTCGGCAGATTTGAAGATGTGTCAGTAACGATTGTGTAACTCATGGTTTTCCTCCTAAAAGCAGGCGGGAGAAATATCCGCTCCTTCCGTCTGAGTTCCCTGAAATCATACGCCCAAGCGCCGGTAGAAATCAAGCTACTAAATATCCGGCCCCTTTTGCACAGCCATTAAAGGTGGAATAACGCTCTACCCCCAGTAGAATCCGGGGGTAGAGCGCTATATTCGGGTGTTTTCGGCTCTATGCGGCAAGCCTTTGGGGTTTCAAAGCAGCGTCTCGAGCTCGTCAATAAATTCGCCGAAGATGCGCAGCGCGGCATTGACCGGCTCGGGGCTTGACATGTCCACCCCGGCTATCTTCAGCAGGGAAATGGGGTCAGTGCTGCACCCGCCGGAGAGGAAGCGCTTGTAATCCTTGACCGCGCTCTCGCCGTTTTTCATTATTCTGTCGGCAATGGCCATCGCGGCACAGAAGCCCGTGGCGTACTGGAAGACATAGTAATTATAGAAGAAATGCGGGATGCGGGCCCACTCGAGGGCTATGCCGTCGTCAATGACCATGTCCGGCCCGAAGTACAGCTCATTGAGCGCCTTGTACTTCTCGCTGAGCGCGTCGGCGGTCAGCGTCTCGCCCCGCTCGGCCATGCGGCCCATCTCAAGCTCAAACTCGGCAAACATGGTCTGCCGGTAGACCGTGGACTTAAACTCCTCCAGGAAGTGGTTGATGATATAGGCCCTGCGGGTCTTGTCCTCGGTGTTATCCAGCAGGTACCGGGTAAGCAGCACCTCGTTGCAGGTGGAGGCGACCTCCGCGACGAAGATGACATAGTCGCTCTGACTGACGCTCTGGTACTTGGTGCTGTGATAGCTGTGCAGGGCGTGGCCCATCTCGTGGGCGAGGGTGTACATGCTGTCGAGAGTGTCCTTGTGGTTTAAGAGCACATAGGGGTGCGGGCGGGAGCCGCCGGAGGAGTACGCGCCGCCGCGCTTGCCCTCGTTTTCGTAGACGTCTATCCAGCGGTTATTGAAGCCCAGCTTCAAAAGCTCAACATAGTCGTCCCCCAGCACCGCCAGGGCCTTCAAAACCGTCTCCTGCGCCTCGTGATAGCTTATCTTATCGTCAAGCTCCGCCAGCAGCGGGGTGTACACGTCGTACATGTGCAGCTCGTCCACACCCAGCACGCGCTTTCGCAGGGAGACATAGTGGTACATCTTGTCCATATTGGCGTGGACAGTCTCAATGAGCTTTGTGTAGACCACGACGGGCACCTCGGTCGCGTCGAGAGATGCGGCGATGGTGCTTTCATACTTGCGCGCGCGGGAGAAGAACAGAAGCTGCTTGAACTGCCCGTCAAGTGTCGCGGCGATGGTGTTTTTATACTCGTCAAGGCGGCCATAGAAGTTATCAAAGGCACTCTTGCGCAGCACTCTGTCCCCGCTCTGCATCAGCGGCACGAGCGTCCCGCCGGTGAGCTGATGGGCGTTGCCCTCGCTGTCAACGGCGTCGGGGAAGCGCACATCGGCGTTTCTGAAAACGCTGGCAATCGTCTCGGCGCTCTCGGCCATCTCTCCAGCGGCGGCGAGCAGCGCCTCCTCCTGGTGGGAGAGGATGTGCGCCGCGCGGCGGCGGATCTTATATATGCTGCGGCGGTAGTCCTCCAGCTCCGGCTGGGCGATGTAGAAGAGGTTGAGCTTATCCTCGTCTATCGCCATTATCTCGGGCGCGGCAAAGGAGAGGCTTTCGGACATGCGGGTCAGGGTGCTGACGGCCTTGCCGCGCATATCCTGATAAAAGCTGTTTGAAATGTCCTGATCGCTCTTGCAGGAGGCGTAGCAGTAGAGCTTCTCCGCGCGGACGGAGAGCTTGTCGTCAAGGCGGAAAAAGCCCAGCAGCGCCTCCGCGCTCTCGCCGAGCCTGCCACGGAACCGCTCCGTCTCATTGAGCGCCGCCTTCAGGCTCTCGTTCTCCTCGGCCCAGGCCTCGTCGCTTTCAAATATATCCTTCAGGTTCCATGTAAACTCCTCCGGAACCTGATCTCTCTTGGGTAATTTCTTGGTCTCCATTAAAAATACCTCCTAAATTTGCTGCTGGATATTATATCATACTCACATCCAGAGTGCAAATACCCGCGGGAGGCAGAGAAACCTCCCGCGGGTTCAGCTTGTCAAAAAAGTCCTACAAGGACTTTTTTGACCGCTTCAACCGCCGAGCGTTTTGAACTAATTCAAAACGCTGCTTCGCCCGAAAAGCCCGTAAATACGGTCTTTTCTGCGGCGGGTTATTGTACACGAGGTGGGCCTGTCTCGCTGAGGCTCGGTCACGGCGCGGCTCTGATATGCCACCGGCATATCATTCACTACCGCGCCGCCGCTTCGCTACCCCTCGAGCACCCCCGCTGTTCCTTTATCTTCACTTTTTGCATAGGTTTTTTGACAGTCTCTACCCGCGGGAGGCTGAAAGCTTCCCGCGGGTAGCTTTAAAATGAAATGCTCTATTGCCGTGCTTTATTCGGCGTCAACTTTTTCCTCAGCGGGCGCGGGGGCGGGCGCCTGTGCCTCGGCGGGCTTTGCGCCTGCAAGCTTTCCGCCCAGCATACCGGCGATGATGGATTTGAAGTCAATCCCCATTCCCTGGGTAAAGCCCTCCGTGACCTGAGTGGTCCCGTTTATGATGTCCCCGAGGAGCTTCGCGCTGTTGCCCTCGCCGTACATGGTGATCTTATCCACCTTGGACAGCGGTTCGGCCACGTGCTTTGCGATCTCCGGCAGGGCGCGCATGACCATCTCTATAACGGCGGCCTCGCCGTACTTCTCCATGGCCTCCGCCTTCTTGTCGATACCCTCGGCCTCCGCCAGAGCCTTGGCCCTGATGGCCTCAGCCTCCGCCTTACCGACGGCGGCGATACCCTCAGCCTCCTGCTCCTTGGCGTACTTATTGGCATCGGCAGTTTTCTTTGCGGCCTCGGCGGCCTGCTCTTCCTCGTAGCGCCTGGCCTCAGCCTCCTGCTCGCGGGCATATTTGGCGGCATCCGCGGCGCGCTTCTGCGCCTCGGCGGCCTGCTCCTGCTCGTAGCGCAGGGCTTCCGCCTCCTGCTGCTTGGCAAATTTCTGAGCCTCGGCGGCAAGCTTCCTTGCCTCGGCCTCCTGCTGCTGCTTGAAAAGGTCGGTCTGCGCGACCTGCTCCTGGCGGTAGCGCTCCGCGTCAGCCTTGGCACGGATTTCCGCGTCAAGCCGCTGCTTTTCGACCTCAACCTCATGCTGCTTCAGCTCCGCCTCGCGCTGGGTCTTGGCGATCTCCGCGTTGACGGTAGCGGTTTCAATGCTCTTGCGCTGCTCCTGGCTCTGAATCTCATAGGCGGCGTCGGCCTCCGCCTTCTTGCCGTCGGCCAGAATTTTCAGCTCTGCGCGCTTGATGTCAAGCTCGGTCTGCTTCTGGGCAATCTGAGTGTCCGCCTGAACGCGGGCCTCATTGGACTCCCGCTCCGCCTCCGCCTGAGCGATGGCGATGTCGCGGTCGGCCTGAGCCTTTGCGATGGCGGCGTTTTTCTTGATAAGGCTGGTGTTGTCGGCGCCGAGGTCTTTTATAAGGCCGTTTTCGTCGGTGACGTTCTGGATGTTGCAGGAGAGGATCTCAATGCCCAGCTTATCCATATCCTTGCTGGCCTTCTGCATCACCTGATCGGAGAAGGAATCGCGGTCGGTGTTTATCTCCTTCAGGGAGAGCGTTCCTATAATTTCACGCATATTGCCCTGCAAAGAGTCCTGCAAATCGCGGGTGATATCCTCCGGGCGCTTATTGAGGAAGTTCTTGGCCGCGAGCTTTATTCCGTCCGCGTTGGGGGATATGCGGACCTTCGCCACAGCGTCCACATTCACGTTTATAAAGTCGCTTGTGGGGACTGACTGCTCGGTTTTTATATCCACAGTCATTTGCCCCAGATACAGCTTATCCATGCGCTCAAGGAAGGGAATGCGGATTCCGGCCCGGCCTATGAGCACCTTGCTCTCTTTTTTAATACCTGAAATTATGTATGCCTGATCAGGCGGAGCCTTGACATAGCCCAGCAATAGGGCGGCAATTATTATAACGGCTGCAATGATAACGGGAATAAAGGGTAAAATGGCTTCCGGCATGATGAATCCTCCTTTAATTTCTCTTTTTATATTTGATCCGAAGCCGCTGCTTTCGGATTAATATATGCTTTGGTTCCGGCTTTTTTTCATGCTTCCGGCCGGGCCGCGTCCGAAATTTCTCCGCGCGCGGCGGCAAGGCGCTCAAGCCCGGCGACCTCCGCCTCCAGAGTCCATTCGCGCCACTCCTGCCGGAGCTGTCTGTTTTCGGCAATCACCTGAGAGAGCACATTTATGACCCGCAGGCAGAGCACAGCCTTTCCGCTGACATCGGCCCCCTCCCGCTCCGCATTGCACAGCTCCCGCAGCGTGAGCTCCAGCGTCTGAAAATAGTCCGCCTCCAGACGCGCCTTTGTCCGCTCGTTGAGGGCGTCGTACTGCCGCGATATCAGCGCGTCAAGGCTCTCAAGCGCCGTCAGGACATAGGCGGTTTTCACCGGCCGCGCGGCATTTTTGAGCCGCCGCCTGACTGCCTGCGCCCCGCCGCGGCTGGTGGAGCACAAAAAGCGCTGCATCAGCGCGGACAGCGCGTCCATCTGCTTTGACACCGCCGTGAGCCGCTGTTCATAGGCCGCAAAAGCGCTCTCTCCGTCCCTCTGCCAGACTTTCATGGCGGGAATCAGCTCCCGCTCTGTATCCGCAAGCTCCTGCGCTATGGCGGAAAGCGCATCCATATACTCATCCAAAAGGCTCAGGTCCTTTTCCCTCAGCGCTTCGGCGCTTTGCCCTGTAAACAGGGCTCTTGAGGATTTGGTAATGCCCGCCGCCTTATCCTTAAGCTCATCGCCGCACAGCAGGCGGATTTTTTCCATAGAAAGCCCCGTAATCTTCGCGGGAATGGCGCTGTGGATAGCCGTCAGCGAGCGGCGAACTGCCGCGCACAGCAGCTCAAGCCGCGCCTGAGCGTGCTCCGCCGACACTTCCTCCGCCTCAGCTTTCACAGTGCCGTCACGCGCCCGCCGCTGTGACGGGCTCTGGTATTCCGCCGTGATTTCAAAGGGGATCCGCTTCTCTTTTCCGACCTTTTTCGCGAAAATCGTAAACGCGGCCGACATGCTCAGGCCCATCTCCCGGCAAGCCTGCTCCATTTCTTTTTTAACTTCTTCGTCGATCCGAAAGTTGACCATGACCTGTGCCACGGAAGCTCTCCCTCCTTTGCTGCGGCATTATTATATCATTTGTAAAGCAAAATGCAATACACTTTTTGAAAAATCTGAAAAATTTGTCAAAGTCGGCCTGCGAGCCGCTCCTTTCAGCTTTGCCGGCACATGCCGAGTGCAAATGCGCGCCGCGGCGTGAATATATTGAAACAACACTATTTCTAAACGGAGACTGCATATGGAAATTTATATTGCCCGCAGCGGCGACACTCTGCAAAGCCTTGCCCGCCGCTTTTCGATAGCCCCGGATGCTCTGCGGCGCGCAAACGCCCTCAATGACCCCGCGCGGTTAACGGCGGGGCTCGCGCTGCTCATCCCCGGCGCTGACACGCCAACTGCATCCCTGGAGCTGGGCGCGTACTCTGCCCACTGCCCCGCGAGTGCGGAGCTCACAGACGCGCTGAGCTTTTCCTGCCCCTATTGCGCCCGCCTCGGCGCTGGCGGGGCCCTGACACCGCTTGATGAGGCCGCGCTCTCTGCCCTCACCCGCTCCGGTGCGGCGGCTCCCCTGCTCGCGGTGTCAAA
>URPA01000011.1 GCA_900549545.1 uncultured Eubacteriales bacterium | reverse complement strand
GCCTCCCCTGCGTAAGGGGAGGTGGTTTGCGGATTGCGCAAACCGGAGGGGTCGTTACCGGAACTGCAATTAGCTTTATTGCTCAAAAAATCGCACATTTACAATCCCTCAGACGCTTCGCGCCAGCTCCCTTTACACAAGGGAGCCGTTGAGTGGTGCAGATTTTCAAGATTTGTGCCCAAACGCGGTGTGCTTCAAATCCGCGCGGCGCCGCTTTTGCGGGCGGCCTCGGCCACGGCGGAGGCTATCGCGTCCTTTATGCGGGGGTCAAAGGCGGCGGGGAGAATATTGCCCGGGCCGAGCTCATCATCACTTACAAGGGCGGCGAGGGCTTTGGCCGCGGCAAGCTTCATCTCGGTGTTTATCTCCCGCGCGCGCACATCGAGCGCGCCCCGGAAAATGCCGGGGAAGGCCAGCACGTTATTGACCTGGTTTGGATAGTCGCTGCGCCCGGTGGAGACGATGGCCGCGCCGGCGGCCTTGGCCTCGTCCGGGAAAATTTCGGGTGTGGGATTGGCGCAGGCGAAGATGACCGGGTCCTTTGCCATGCTGCGCACCATGTCCCCGGTGAGAAGGCCGGGGGCGGACACGCCGATAAACACATCCGCGCCCTTTATGACCTCGCTGAGAGGCCCCTGAAGCCGCTCGGGATTGGTGGAGCGGGAAATGAGCTGCTTTGCGCTGTTAAGCCCCGGGCGGCCGTCATAGATAGCGCCCTGCCTGTCGCACATGATGATGTTTTTAAGGCCGACGTCCATAAGCAGGCGCACAATCGCCGTGCCCGCCGCGCCCGCGCCGGAGGTGACGATCTTCACATCCTCAGCCCGCTTACCCAGCACCTTTAGCGCGTTCATAAGCCCGGCAAGGGCTATGACCGCCGTGCCGTGCTGGTCGTCGTGGAAGATGGGAATATCGCACTTAGCTTTGAGCTTTTCCTCGACCTCAAAGCAGCGGGGGGCGGATATATCCTCAAGATTCACGCCGCCAAAGGAGCCGGAGAGCAGGTACACGGTGTTGACAATATCGTCGACCTCCTTGCTCTTTATGCAAAGGGGGATGGCGTCGACCCCGCCAAACTCCTTGAAGAGGACGCATTTGCCCTCCATGACGGGCATACCGGCCTCGGGGCCGATGTCGCCCAGACCCAGAACAGCGGTGCCGTCGGTGATAACGGCGACGGTGTTCCAGCGGCGGGTCAGCTCATAGCTCTTGCTGATGTCCTTTTGTATCTCAAGGCAGGGCTGGGCGACGCCGGGGGTGTATGCAAGAGACAGCGCCTCACGGCTGTCAACCGCGACTCTCGAGCAAACCTCAATCTTGCCCGCGAGCTCATAGTGGAGCTTCAAAGATTCTTCGGCATAGTTCATGGCTCATACCATCCTTTCAGGGTCAACAAATTTATCAAAATCCTCCCCGGAGAGAAGCCCAAGCTTCAAAACCGCCTCCCGCAGGCTCAGGCCCTCGCGGTGGGCAAGTAATGCCGCCTGCGCGGCCTTCTCGTAGCCGATGGCGGGGGTCAGGCAGGTCACCAGCATCAGCGAGCGGCGGAGGTTGCCCTCCATGGCGGCCCTGTCGGCGACGATGCCGGAGAAGCAGCGGAGATTGAAGGAATTTATCACGTCGGCGAGGATGCGCACGGAGTGGAGATAGTTGTGGATAAGCACCGGCATAAAGACGTTGAGCTGGAAATTGCCCTGCGACGCCGCCATGGATATGGCCTGATCATTTGCCATGACCTGCACCGCCACCATGGTCACGGCCTCGCACTGGGTGGGGTTGACCTTACCCGGCATGATGGAGGAACCCGGCTCGTTTTCGGGGATGCGAATCTCGCCGATACCACAGCGCGGGCCGCTTGCAAGCCAGCGCACGTCGTTTGCTATCTTCATCATGTTGCACGCGAGAGCTTTTACCGCCCCGTGGGAGAACACAAGCGCGTCCTTCGCGGTCAGCGCGTGGAACTTGTTATCCTCGGTTACAAAGGGCAGCCCCGTCAGCGCGGCTATCTCCGCCGCTGACAGCTCTGCAAAGCCAGAGGGGGCATTGATGCCTGTGCCCACCGCCGTGCCGCCGAGGGCGAGCCTGTATAGCCCCGCGCAGGAGGCGCTGAGCTGCTCAAGGGAGCTCTCCAGCATACCGCGCCAGCCGAAGATCTCCTGCGAGAAGCGGATAGGCGTCGCGTCCTGAAGATGGGTGCGGCCAATTTTTATAATGTCCGCGTTCTTAGCCTCCAGCGCCTTGCAGCTTTCGATAAGGGCGCGGACGGCGGGGAGAAGGCAGCCGTTGATCTTCTCCGCCGCCGCTATGTGCATGGCGGTGGGGAAGGTGTCATTCGAGCTCTGGGACATGTTCACCGTGTCATTCGGGTGGAGCAGGCGCTCCCCGGAAAGCTGATTGCCGCGATTGGCGATGACCTCATTCACGTTCATGTTGGTCTGGGTGCCGCTGCCGGTCTGCCACACGGAGAGCGGGAAATTGCCCTCAAGCTTACCGGCCAGAATCTCATCACAGACCTGCGCGATAAGAGAGCGCCGCCGCTCGTCAAGCTTGCCGAGCTTGAAATTTGCCTCGGCGGCTGCCTTTTTCAGCAGCGCGAAGGCCCGGATAAGCTCCGGGGGCATCTTGTCATTGCCGATGGGGAAATTTTCAAGGCTGCGCTGAGTCTGCGCGCCCCAGAGCTTGTCCGCCGGGACAAGGACAGGGCCGAGAGAGTCATGTTCTTCGCGGTATTGCATATAGTGTCTCCACCTCTGTTTTTTTGTTGATAATTATACCAGACAATGGGCGGCAAATCAATTATTCATAAAAAAATCGGCAATCGCTTACGCCGATTGCCGGGTCATATTCAATCGTCCCGAAGGGACACCACAATTATTCACTATTCATTCTTCATTATTCATTACAAAAATCCGTTCTAATGAATAATGAATATTGAATAATGAAAAATGAAGAATACAAAACAAAAATCCGCTCTCTGTCGAGAACGGATTTTTGTTTTGGTGCGAGAGAGGAGACTTGAACTCCCACGTCGGTTGACACACGCCCCTCAAACGTGCCTGTCTACCTGTTCCAGCACTCTCGCATACAACGCCGGGTGCTTCAACTCCATCTAAAGCTGCCTGCACCGCTAATGGCGCGCCTCATTTAAGGCATGGGTTATTATAGCAGATTATCAGCTTTTGTCAAGATAAATTTTTGCGAATTTCGTTTTTTCGCGGAAAAAGCTGGATGCAGAGGCTGCACAGGGCCAGAATCATGACCAGCAGCACCGCCCAGGCGCCCCGGCTCATGGGCAGGAGATACCGCATTTTGAGATAGGCGTGGTACCCAAGGAGTGAGGCAAACTGCATCAGCAGCGCGGCGGCGGCAAACATCGGGTCAACAAAGGCCAGCACCAGCGACAGCGCGTCCGCCCCGAAGAAATAGCGCTCGTGCATATGCGGCAGGAGGAAGGGGATGCCAGCTGAGAGCAGCAGCGCGGCGGCGGTAACGGCGCGGCCATTGAGATTTTTGCGGCGGAAGAAGCACAGCCCCAGCACCGCGAACATGAACATAAACGCCGCCAAAATCCCGAGGTTCCCGGCGCGGGTCTCATCGCCGGTGACCTTCAAAATGGCGAAGAGGGAGGAGGAGTTGTAGTTAAGCCCCGTGCCGATGGAGCCGGTCTGCCCAAGATAGAGAAGAACGGTATCGGCAAAGGGCCGGCCCGCGATGACGGCGGGCAGCACAAGAAGCACATACGTAAGCGGGAAAACGAGAAAATGCCTGAGCCTGAACTTGCCCATCATCCACAAAACTGCGTACACCGGAAGAATGAACACGGCCTGAAGCTTAAAGCCAAACGACAGCGCCGCACAGACCATGGAGAGAACCGGCCTGTCAGCGAGCGCAAGGTATATACCCAGTAGCGCGAGAGCGGCATAGCAGCTGTCGCACTGGCCCCAGAGGGCGCCGTTGAGAAAGACCGTCGGCAGAAAGAGCGTCACGAAAAACACGGTGAGGGCGCGGCGGGGGCTGTCTGCCGCGAGGCGGACAAGCTTCATCGCGGCGTAGGCCAGCACCACGTCAAAAAACACGCTCAGCAGCTTTATGAGATAGAGGTCCTTAACGTCAAAATAGGAAAACAGGGCGAGAAAATACAGATAGGGTATATTGTAGTTGCCCACCGGGTACTTGAGCGCGGCAAAGCCGCCGTGCTGCCGGAAAAAATCCACCCATACGGTCAGAAAATTCTGATAATCAAGGGTTTCATAGTCAAAAACCGCGAGGCGCAGGCCCATGGCAAGCACTACCAGCACAGCGGAAACGATGGCGGGTGCGGGCTTTTTTATAAGCCCCTCCTTATACAGAAGGGCCAGAGCAAACAGCCCCTCGAGCAGCAAAATTATCACAGCGGAGATATCCATAAGCATAGCCGCCTCCGGAAAAAAAGAATAAAAAAACAGGCGGGAGCAAAGCTCCCGCCGAAATTAACAAAAAAACCCTTGACTTATACAGCCAAGCAATGGTAAAATAGCTTGCTTTGTGCGCAAAGACGGGAGAGGAAACACCTCCCACTACCTACACACGAAGTATAACATCCCCAACATTCAAAGTCAACACTCAGTTTGCGAAACTGACAACGCAAGCGGGTGTTTGCAAAACTGATAAGGAGAGTACGCCAATGCCAAAAGATGTTCTCTATGGCAAGACCCTGCGCAAGAGCTTTGCCCGCACGCAGGAGATCATGGACATGCCAAACCTTCTGGAAATTCAGAAAAGCTCCTATGAGTGGTTCCTGAAAACCGGCCTGCGCGAGGTTTTCCGCGATGTGGACTCTGTTACGGACTACTCCGGCAACCTTGAGCTGAGCTTCATCGATTACTCCATGAACGAGAAGCCCAAATACACCGAGGAGGAGTGCAAGGCCAGAGACGCAACATACGCAGCGCCTTTGAAGGTCCGTGTCCGCCTGCGCAATAAGGAGACGGAGGAAATCAAGGAGCAGGAGATCTTTATGGGCGATTTCCCCATAATGACCCCCGGCGGTACCTTTGTCATAAACGGTGCTGAGCGCGTTATCGTGTCCCAGATCATCCGTTCCCCCGGCGTGTATTTCGATAAGACGACCGACAAGTCCATGGAGAATATCTATACCTCCACGGTCATCCCCTATCACGGGGCATGGCTGGAGTATGAGACTGACGCCTCGGACATGTTCAACGTCCGCATCGATAAAAACAGAAAGCTGCCTATCACATGGTTCCTCAAGGCCATGGGCGCTTATGATGAAAGCCGCCCCGCCACCTGGCTCAGCTGCATCGACGATACGGCTGTCGGCTGCATCACCAATGAGCGCCTGAAGGAAGTTTTCGGCAACGATGAGCGCATCGTCGCCACTATCGACAGAGACACCACCTCCGGCAGGGACGAATGCCTGCTTGAGATATACCGCAAGCTGCGCCCCGGTGATCCCCCCACGGTTGAGTCCGCTGAGACTCTGCTGGACGGGCTGTTCTATGACCGCCGCCGCTATGAGGTCTCAAATGTGGGCCGCTACAAGTTCAACAAGAAGCTTGACCTCTTCCCCCGCATTGCGGGCTTTGAGCTTGCCGAGACTGTGGCTGACCCCTTCACCGGCGAGATTCTCGCCGAGGCGGGCGAGGTCATCACCCGCGATAAGGCCCGCGAGATCTCCGACGCCGGCGTTATCTCCGTCCTCCTCAAGGACGAGGACAAGACCGTGCGCGTGTTCTCCAACGGCATGGTGGATATAAAGAAGTTTGTGGATCTTGACGACGCGGAGCTTGAGGAGCTGGGCGTTACCGAGCGCGTGCGCGGCATCGTCATGAAGCAGCTTTCCGAGCAGTATCAGGGCGAGGCCCTGAAGGACGCCATCCGCGAGAATATCGACGTCCTCATCCCCAAGCACATTGTGGCTGACGATATCTTTGCCTCCGTCAACTACCTCAACTGCCTTGCCCACGGCATAGGCGAGGCTGACGATATTGACCATCTGGGCAACCGCCGCGTCCGCTGCGTGGGTGAGCTGCTGCAAAACCAGTTCCGCATCGGCTTTAGCCGCATGGAGCGCGTCATCCGCGAGCGCATGACGTTGCAGGATCTGGATATCGTCACCCCCCAGAGCCTTATAAACATCCGCCCCGTCACCGCGGCTATCAAGGAGTTCTTCGGCTCCTCCCCGCTCAGCCAGTTCATGGATCAGACCAACCCCCTCGCTGAGCTTACCCATAAGCGCCGTATGTCCGCTCTCGGCCCCGGAGGCCTCTCCAGAGAGCGCGCGAGCTTCGATGTGCGAGATGTCCACTACACTCACTATGGCCGTCTCTGCCCGATTGAGACTCCTGAAGGCCCGAACATCGGCCTTATAAGCTACCTCGCCTCCTACGCGAGAGCCAATAAGTACGGCTTCCTCGCCGCTCCCTTCCGCAAGGTGGAAAAGGGCACCTGCCGCGTCACTGACGAGGTGGAGTACATGACCGCCGACCAGGAGGACCAGTTCACCGTTGCTCAGGCCTCTGAGCCGGTTGACGAGAACGGCGTGTTCATCAACAAGCGTATCACCTGC
Organism: uncultured Eubacteriales bacterium; assembly: GCA_900549545.1. Taxonomy (GTDB): domain Bacteria; phylum Bacillota; class Clostridia; order Oscillospirales; family Oscillospiraceae; genus Limivicinus. The sequence continues at coordinate 38,839 of URPA01000011.1, read as the reverse complement.
CGCCACCGCAACGACACGGTTGAGGTCAACCGCGAAGAGGTGGACTATGTTGATATAAGCCCGAAGATGATGGTCTCCATAGCGACCGCTATGATTCCCTTCCTCGAGAACGACGACGCTAACCGTGCTCTGATGGGCGCGAACATGCAGCGTCAGGCTGTGCCGCTCATGACCACTCAGGCCCCCATCGTCGCCACCGGTATCGAGCACAAGTGCGCGGTGGACTCCGGCGTGTGCGTCGTGGCTGAGGGCGACGGCGTTGTCACCAGAGTGGACGCAAACTATGTCACTGTGCGCTATGACGCCGGTGAGACGAAGGACTACAAGCTTATCAAGTTTGCCCGTTCCAACCAGGGCACCTGCGTCAACCAGCGCCCCATCGTCTCCGTCAATGAGCGGGTGTGCAAGGGCGATGTTCTGGCTGACGGCCCCAGCACCTCCAACGGTGAAATCTCCCTCGGCAAGAACATCCTTGTCGGCTACATGAACTGGGAGGGCTACAACTACGAGGACGCTATCCTTCTCAACGAGCGCCTCGTTATGGAGGACGTGTTCACCTCCATCCACGTGGAGGAGTACGAGTGCGATTCCCGCGACACCAAGCTTGGACCTGAGGAGATCACCCGTGATATCCCCGGCGTTGGCGATGATGCGCTCAAGTATCTCGACGAGCGCGGCATTATCATGGTCGGCGCAGAGGTCACTGCCGGTGACATTCTGGTCGGCAAGGTCACTCCCAAGGGCGAGACTGACCTGACCGCTGAGGAGCGCCTGCTGCGCGCCATCTTCGGCGAGAAGGCCCGCGAGGTGCGCGACACCTCACTGAAGGTTCCCCACGGCGAGAGCGGCATCATTGTCGATGTCAAGGTCTTTACCCGCGAAAACGGCGACGAGATGAACCCCGGCGTCAATCAGGTCGTCAGGGTCTACATCGCCCAGAAGCGTAAGATCTCCGTCGGCGATAAGATGGCCGGCCGCCACGGCAACAAGGGCGTTGTCTCCCGCATTCTGCCGCGTGAGGATATGCCCTACCTGCCCGACGGCACCCCGCTGGACATCGTCCTTAACCCCCTGGGCGTGCCTTCCCGTATGAACATCGGTCAGGTGCTGGAGGTCCATCTGGGCTACGCTGCTCAGGCGCTGGGCTGGAAGGTCGCCACGCCTATCTTCAACGGCGCAAACGAGGTCACCATCCGCGAGACTCTGCGTCAGGCGGGCCTGCGCGAGGATGGCAAGAGCGTTATGTACGATGGCCGCACCGGCGAGAAGTTTGATAACGATGTCACCGTCGGCTGGGTCTACTTCCTCAAGCTCCACCATCTGGTTGATGATAAGATTCACGCCCGTTCCACCGGCCCGTACAGCCTTGTTACCCAGCAGCCTCTCGGCGGCAAGGCCCAGTTCGGCGGCCAGCGCTTCGGCGAAATGGAAGTCTGGGCTCTGGAGGCTTACGGCGCCGCCTACACCCTTCAGGAGATACTCACCGTCAAGTCCGACGATGTTACCGGCCGTGTCAAGACCTACGAGGCCATTGTCAAGGGCAACAACATTCCGCAGCCCGGCGTGCCCGAATCCTTCAAGGTTCTGGTCAAGGAGCTTCAGTCGCTGTGCCTTGATGTGCGCGTGCTGGACGAGAACGGTCAGGAGATCGAGCTCAAGGACGACGATGACGACGATTTTGTCAACGATATCAAGGATGAACTGTATCAGGCTGACGATGCCGAGATCGAGGCCGAGGGCTACTCCATCGAGGATGTGCCCGAGGATGAGTTCGGCGCGGATGCCGGAGATGATTTTGATAATGAGGAGGATATGTAATGAGCTACACACCGTTTGACGCTATACAGATTGGAATTGCCTCCCCTGAAATGATATTGAGCTGGTCCCACGGCGAGGTCAAAAAGCCCGAGACCATCAACTACCGCACCCTCAAGCCCGAGCGGGACGGCCTGTTCTGCGAGCGCATTTTCGGGCCCACCAAGGACTGGGAATGCCACTGCGGAAAGTACAAGAAAATCCGCTACAAGGGCAAGATCTGCGACCGCTGCGGCGTTGAAGTCACCAAGAGCAAGGTCCGCCGTGAGCGCATGGGCCATATTGAGCTCGCCGCGCCCGTCAGCCATATCTGGTACTTCAAGGGCATACCCAGCCGCATGGGCCTGATGCTTGACCTGACCCCCAGAACGCTGGAAAAGGTGCTGTACTTTGCAAATTATATAGTTATCGACCCCGGCTTCACCCCGCTCGAGCGCTGCCAGATACTCACCGAGCGTGAGTACCGCGAGATGCGCGAGAAGTATGAGGATGATTTCAAGGCAGGTATCGGCGCCGAGGCCATAAAGGAGCTTCTCAGCCAGATCGACTGCGAGCAGCTCTCCAACCAGCTGCGCGAGGAGCTCAAGACCGCGGGCGGCCAGAAGAAGGCAAAGCTTGTAAAGCGCCTTGAGGTTGTCGAGGCCTTCCGCCAGAGCGGCAACCGCCCCGAGTGGATGATAATTGACGTTCTGCCCGTTATCCCGCCCGAGATTCGCCCCATGGTCCAGCTCGACGGCGGCCGCTTCGCCACCTCCGACCTGAACGACCTCTACCGCCGCGTTATCAACCGCAACAACCGCCTCAAGCGCCTCCAGCAGCTCTCCGCGCCCGATATCATCGTGCGCAACGAGAAGCGCATGCTCCAGGAAGCCGTTGACGCGCTGATCGATAACGGCCGCCGCGGCAGAGCCGTCACCGGCGCAAACTCCCGCGCTCTCAAGTCCCTGAGCGATATGCTCAAGGGCAAGCAGGGCCGTTTCCGCCAGAACCTGCTCGGCAAACGTGTTGACTACTCCGGCCGAAGCGTTATCGTTGTCGGCCCTGACCTCAAGATCTACCAGTGCGGCGTTCCCAAGGAGATGGCCATTGAGCTCTTCCGCCCCTTCGTCATGAAGAAGCTGGTTGAGGACGGCGTTGCCAACAACATCAAGTCCGCAAAGAAAATGGTCGATAAGCAGCGCACCGAGGTGTGGGACGCGCTGGAGGATGTCATCAAGGAGCATCCTGTGCTTCTCAACCGCGCGCCGACCCTGCACAGACTTGGCATTCAGGCCTTCGAGCCTATCCTCGTTGAGGGCCGCGCACTGCGCCTGCACCCGCTGGTCTGCACCGCGTATAATGCCGACTTTGACGGCGACCAGATGGCTATCCACGTGCCGCTGTCCGCGGAGGCTCAGGCTGAGGCCAGAATCCTGATGCTCTCGGCAAATAACCTGCTGCGTCCTCAGGACGGGCACCCTGTCACCGTGCCTACGCAGGATATGATTCTCGGCTCCTACTACCTGACCATGGTCCGCATAGGCAAGGCCGAAAAGGGCGCGGAGCGCCTTATCGTTGACGATCCGGGCGACACCGGCCTTCCCGCCGGTGAGATCGTGGACGGCGACGAGATTTATGCCGCAAACCAGAAGGCGAAGCTTGAGGGGCTCAAGCAGGCCACCTACAAGCCCATGCTCATCTACCGCGACTCTAACGAGGCTATCATGGCCTATAATGAGGGCTATGTCGGCCTGCACGCGCCCATCCGCCTGAGAGTGACAAAGACGGTTGACGGCGTTGAGGTCAAAAAGATAATCACCACCACCGTCGGCAGGATCATCTACAACGAGCCCATTCCTCAGGACCTGGGCTATGTTGACCGCAGCGACCCCGAGCATGCCTTTGACCATGAGATCGGCTTCCAGGTCGGAAAGAAGCAGCTGGGCGATATCATCGACCGCTGCATCAAGAAGTACGGCTTCACCATCTCCGCCGAGGTGCTTGACAGCATCAAGGCCATGGGCTATAAGTACTCCACCAAGGGCGCTATCACCATCTCCGTCGCGGATATGACCGTCCCCAGCGCCAAGAACGAGCTTATCAAGGCCACCGAGCAGGAGGTCGTCAACATTGAGCGCCAGTATAAGCGCGGCTTCATCACCGATGATGAGCGCTACCGCCTGGTCGTCACCGAGTGGGAAAAGACCACCAAGGACGTGACGGACGCCCTGCAAAACTGCCTTGACGAGTATAACCCCATCTACATGATGGCAAACTCCGGCGCCCGTGGCTCCATGAACCAGATCCGTCAGCTTGCCGGTATGCGCGGCCTGATGGCCAACACCGCCGGTAAGACCATCGAGATACCCATCAAGTCCAACTTCCGTGAAGGCCTGTCCGTCCTGGAGTACTTTATCTCCACGAGAGGCGCCCGAAAGGGTATGGCCGATACCGCTCTTCGTACCGCCGACTCCGGTTACCTGACCCGCCGTATGGTCGATGTCTGCCAGGACGTCATCATCCGCGAGGAGGACTGCGGCACCAGCGAGGGCGTCTGGGCTTCCGCCGTGTACGACAGGGGCCAGCTTGTTGAGAGCTTCGGCACTGCCATCCATGGCCGCTTCCCCGCAGCGCCCATCACCGACCCCGCCACCGGCGAGCTGCTCTTTGACACCAACCACATGCTCATGCCCGAGGACGCTGATGTTCTTGAGGCGCACGGCATACACAAGGCGTTTATCCGCAGCGTCCTGACCTGCGAGGCCCGCACCGGCGTCTGCGCCAAGTGCTACGGCATCAACCTTGCCATCGGCAAGCCTGTCAACGCGGGCGAGGCTGTCGGCGTTATCGCGGCTCAGTCCATCGGTGAGCCGGGTACCCAGCTTACCATGCGTACCTTCCACACCGGCGGCGTCGCGGGTGATGATATCACCCAGGGTCTGCCCCGTGTTGAGGAGCTGTTCGAGGCGCGCAAGCCCAAGAAGATGGCTGTGCTCTCCGAGATTTCCGGCACCGTCTCCATCGAGGAGGCCAAGAAGGGCGTCATGTACTCCCTCACCGTCACCAACGAAGCAGAAGGGGAGACCGCGGTCTACACCGTGCCCCACTCCGCCGGTATTCTGGTGCACAACGGCGACCATGTGGATAAGGGTCAGGAGCTCACCTCCGGCGCGCTCAATCCCCATGATGTCCTGCGTATCCGCGGCGTAAACGATGATGAGTTTGGCCGTCAGGGCGTGCGCAGCTACATCACCAGCGAGGTCCAGAAGGTCTACCGTCAGCAGGGCGTTGACATCAACGATAAGCATATCGAGGTCATTGTCCGCCAGATGATGCGCAAGGTCCGCGTTGAGGAGTCCGGCAGCACCGACCTGCTCTCCGGCGCCACCGTGGATATCTCCGCCGTCAAGGAGGCCAACCGCCTTGTTGACCAGCGCATTGCCGCAGGCGAAGAGGGCCTGAGCCACGCGACCTATACCCAGCTGCTGCTCGGTATCACCAAGGCCTCTCTTGCCACTGAGAGCTTCCTCTCCGCCGCCTCCTTCCAGGAGACCACCAAGGTCCTTACGGACGCGGCCATCAAGGGCAAGGTTGACCATCTGGTCGGCCTGAAGGAGAACGTCATCATCGGTAAGCTTATCCCCGCAGGCTCCGGCCTGAGCCAGTACAGAGACTTTGAGGTCAAGACTGACGAAACCATTGCCGAGGCTCCCGAGGAGTATGTTGACCTGACGGCTCTTGTCAATAAGACAAACGCTCTCTGATACAGAAGCATATTAAACCCAAAACTCCCGCAGCATACGCTGCGGGAGTTTTTGATATCAATTGACAGTGGCGGGGACGGGTGGTAATATGTCTTTGTATAAATACCTTGCGTATAAGACAAAGATAGGGAAATACACCATGAAAAATGTACGGAAAACACTCAGCCTGCTGCTCTGTGGGTTTGTGATGCTCTGCCTCTGCGTTATTCCCGCAGCAGCGGAGGATGCCGCCGCGCCGAGTGTGCAGGAGATGATAGACGCGCTCCCCGCGCCGGAGGAGATTACTGATGAAAACCGCGCTGGGGTAGAGGCGCAGCTTTCCGCTATTGACGAGGCAAAGCTTGCGCTGAGCGATGAGGAGCTTGAGGCGCTGGACGTGTCCCGATATACTGCCACAGTTTCAAAACTGCTGGAGCTTGACGGGCAGGCCGGGGCGGATGTGCCCATGACCGTCATGCAGATTTTTGTAAAAACCCTGACGGGCAAGCACATCACTCTTGAGGTCGAACCCACAGACCTTATCGAGGATGTCAAGGCGAAGATACAGGACAAGGAGGGTATTCCGCCCGAAAGTCAGCGCCTTGTATTCGCGGGCAAGCAGCTTGAGGATGGCAACACGCTTCAGGATTATTCCATCCAAAAGGATTCAACTCTGCACCTGTCACTGAGAAATGAAAGCTATTACCTGGACACACAGGGAAACACAAACTGTTGTGATGATTTTAATTTCGTCAAAGACAGCGATACTGAGTGGACAACGGGCTGGTACGTGGTAAGCGGAGAGGTCACGCTGTCAAACCGCGTCAGGGTCAGCGGAGATGTCCACCTTATTCTTGAGAACGGCTGCACTCTCAATGCTGCAAAAGGCATCACTGTGGCAGCGCCAAACTCGCTCAGCATCTATGCTCAGTCCGCAGACAGTGCGCTGATGGGGGCGCTCGATTCCAGAAGTGATTCTTACAGCGCTGGGATAGGAGGAGAGCACCCGGACACTCCCGACGCTGGCAGAGTTACCATAAACGGCGGGAAAATTTACGCCTCCAGTTTTGTTGACGCGGGAATAGGCAGCGCCTACGGTGGCATTGGCGGAGAAATCATCATCAACGGCGGAGAGGTGACGGCAGTCAGCACTCTGTACGGCGCGGGTATAGGCGGCGGGCACTCCGGCGCGGGCGGCAAAATTACGATTAACGGCGGAACGGTAACAGCCAGAGCCAGAAACGCCGGCGCTGGCATAGGCGGCGGCACACAGGCCCCCGGCGGTGAGATAACGATAAACGGCGGCAATGTGACCGCGATAAGCGATATTTACGGCGCGGGTATTGGCGGAGGATCCAGAGCTTCGGCCGGTGTGATTACCATAAACGGCGGCACGGTGACGGTTCAGGGCGCTGATATAGCGGCGGATATTGGCTGTGGAAAAGACGGCAGTATTTCCGCGGGCGATACGATTACAATCAGCGAGAACGCCACGGTGCAGAGAGCCGACGGGGGACAGGTGCGTATCAGCAAAGTCCACAGCCCGGACGCGGGCGCATGGGCGCATGACGCCGCCGGGCACTGGCATCCCTGCTCGATAGCCGGCTGCACCGAGGAGAGCCATAAATCCGCGCTTGAAGTCCATGACTTTGTTAAAAGCGCCGGAGCTGACCCGACCACGGGTGCAATGAAATTTACCTGTTCTGTGTGCGGCGAGGTGAAGAACATCACCGTCACCGCAATAAGTATCCTCACACAGCCCAAAACGGAATACACCGAAGGAGAGGCTCTTGACCTCTCGGCGATTAAAATTCAGGTCGCTTATAGCGAGGGAGAGCCTGCCCAGATAGGCTTTGACGCCCCCGGTGTGAGCTGCTCCATTCCAAACGGGACGGTGCTCACCATAGCTGGCCACGACGGAAAGCCTGTTGCAGTCACCTGCTATGGGCAGACGGTGAACACAAATGAGCTTAAGGTCAACGAGCTGATTAAGGATTTCCATCCCGGCACAACCACGGGTGCGGTCAAGACAGGCGATGAGGATTTGAGCGTGTTCGCGTTTGCAATGCTCCTCTCCGCGGCGGCGCTTGCGGGCCTGCTTATAAAGAGAAAGAGCATCCGCTAAGAAAAAACTCAAACTCCCGCAGCACATATTGCGGGAGTTTTTTCAAATTTATTTCACAAAAATTGTTGACTATTTTTGGTGAATATGCTAAAATCAACAACTGCGTGAGTGCGCGGTTTTATTGTTGCGCCCTTTCGTAAAATTAGATAAAAAGCCCTTGATTTCGAGGCTTTTTATATATTTATTATCCAAGAAAGGAGGAACACAATGCCCACCTTTAATCAGCTGGTAAGAAAAGGCAGAGAAAAGGTCACCTACAAGTCCACTTCTCCTGCAATGCAGAAGGGTCTGAACACCCTGAAGAACAAGGAGACTGATCTGAGCGCTCCCCAGAAGAGAGGCGTTTGCACCGCGGTCCGTACTTCTACTCCTAAGAAGCCGAACTCCGCTCTGCGTAAAATCGCCCGTGTGCGCCTGACCAACGGCTACGAGGTCACCGCTTACATCCCCGGTATCGGCCATAACCTTCAGGAGCACTCCGTGGTTATGATCCGCGGCGGTCGTGTAAAGGACCTGCCTGGTGTGCGTTACCACATCATCCGCGGCACTCTCGATGCTCAGGGTGTCAATGGGCGTATGCAGGCCCGTTCCAAGTACGGCGCCAAGAAGCCCAAGGCTGCAAAGAAGAAATAATTTCTGCACAGCGGCAATTTCTGCCCTGTCGTTTATCATACATTTTATAAATGCGGATAAACCTCGGGGCGCAGCGGACACTTTAATGTGTTCGAGTACCTTTGATCCCATTTTTTAATGAAGGAGGGAAGCAACGTGCCCAGAAGAGGTAATGTTCCCAAGAGAGAAATCTTGCCCGATCCTATGTATAACAGCGTGCTGGTGACAAAGCTCATCAACGGCGTTATGCTCGACGGCAAGAAGGGTGTCGCACAGAAGGTTGTGTACGATGCCTTTGACATCATCAAGGATAAGACCGGCAAGGAGCCGCTTGACGCTTTCACCGAGGCGATGAACAACGTCATGCCCGCTCTGGAGGTCAAGGCCCGTCGTGTCGGCGGCGCCACTTATCAGGTCCCCATTGAGGTCCGCCCCGCCCGCAGACAGACTCTGGCTCTGCGCTGGCTGGTCGAGTATTCCCGCAAGCGCAGCGAGAAGACCATGAAGGAGCGTCTGGCAGGCGAGATTATGGATGCCTGCAACAACACCGGCGCATCCGTCAAAAAGCGCGAGGATATGCACAAGAACGCGGAAGCCAACAAGGCCTTCGCACACTTCAGATGGTAATCTTATCAGGAGTTATCAATGCCCAGAAAATATTCACTTGAGAATACGAGAAATATCGGTATCATGGCTCACATTGACGCCGGTAAGACCACCACAACAGAGCGTATACTCTTCTATACCGGCGTAAACTACAAGCTCGGTGAGACTCATGAGGGTACCGCCACCATGGACTGGATGGCTCAGGAGCAGGAGCGTGGTATAACCATCACCTCCGCTGCGACCACCTGCTTCTGGCGGAATAACCGCATCAACATCATCGACACCCCGGGCCACGTGGACTTCACTGTTGAGGTCGAGCGCTCCCTGCGCGTGCTCGATGGCTGCGTGACGGTTCTCTGCGCCAAGGGCGGTGTTGAGCCTCAGTCCGAAACCGTCTGGAGGCAGGCGGATCACTACCATGTTCCCCGCATGATATATGTCAACAAAATGGACATTATGGGTGCGGATTTCTACAATGTTCTGAACATGGTCCATGATCGCCTTAAATGCAACGCCGTGCCTATCCAGCTGCCTATCGGCAAGGAAGAGAGCTTCCGCGGCATTATCGACCTGGTGGATATGAACGCTCGTATTTATTACGACGACCTTGGCAAGGATATGCGCACAGAGCCTATCCCCGAGGATATGCGTGACCTGGCCACAGAGTACCATGAAAAGCTGCTTGAGGCAGTGTCGGATTTTGACGACGATATCATGGAAATGTATCTCGAGGGTGAGGAAGTCCCCACCGACAAGATCCGCGCCGCCATCAGAAAAGCAACCATCGAGGTGAAGATGGTCCCCGTGACCTGCGGCACCTCATATAAGAACAAGGGTGTTCAGAAGCTGCTGGACGCTATCGTGGATTACATGCCCTCCCCGCTGGATATCCCGGCCATCACGGGCACCAATCCCAAGACCGACGAGGAGGAATCCCGCCCGGCCGACGACAGCGCCCCGTTTTCCGCTCTTGCCTTCAAGATTATGACCGACCCCTATGTTGGAAAGCTCGGTTTCTTCCGTGTCTATTCCGGTACGCTGGAGACAGGCAAGGCCGTGCTCAACTCCACCAAGGGTCAGCGTGAGCGCATAGGCCGCATCCTTCAGATGCACGCCAACCACAGAGAGGATATCGACCAGGTCTATTCCGGCGATATCGCGGCGGCAGTTGGCCTTAAAAACACCACCACCGGCGACACTCTGTGCGACGAAAAGGCGCCTATCGTGCTCGAATCCATGGAATTTCCCGAGCCTGTTATCCGCGTGGCTATTGAGCCCAAGACGAAGGCAGGCCAGGAAAAAATGGCGATCGCCCTTCAGAAGCTGGCTGAGGAAGACCCCACCTTCAAGACCTACACGGACGAGGAGACGGGTCAGACCATCATCGCCGGTATGGGCGAGCTCCATCTTGAGATCATCGTGGACAGGCTGCTGCGTGAGTTCAAGGTCGAGGCCAACGTCGGCAAACCGCAGGTTTCCTACAAGGAGACCATCAAGAAAGCCGCAACGGTCGACACCAGATACGCACGTCAGACAGGCGGTAAGGGCCAGTTTGCCCATGTCAAGATCACTGTTGAGCCTAACGAGCCCGGCAAGGGTTACGAGTTTGTCAACAAGATCACGGGCGGCGCGATACCCAAGGAATTTATCCCCTGCGTGGATCAGGGTATCCAGGGAGCTATGCTCTCCGGCGTACTCGCCGGCTACCAGGTGGTAGATGTGAAGGTAACGCTCATTGACGGCTCCTTCCACGAGGTCGACAGCTCCGAAATGGCGTTTAAGATCTGCGGCAGCATGGCGTTTAAGGAGGCCTGCCAGAAGGCGAGCCCCACCCTGCTTGAGCCCATCATGAAGGTTGTCGTTACGGCGCCTGATGAGTACATGGGCGATGTAATGGGTGATATAAACGCAAGGCGCGGCCAGATCGTCGGCTCCGATATCCGCAACGGTGCCGCCATCATCGAGAGCAGCGTCCCCCTCTCCACTATGTTCGGTTACGCGACCGACTTGCGCAGTAAGACCCAGGGCAGGGCGACATACAGCATGGAGCCCAGCCACTTTGTTGAGCTGCCCAAGAATCTGCAGGAATCCCTTGTGAGCAGTCGCACGGGTTTCAATAAGTAAGTTTCAATCCATCATAATTTCAATTCTTTATTTAGGAGGATTTTCTCATGGCTAAACAGATGTACAACAGAGCTAAGCCCCATGTCAACATCGGCACCATCGGTCACATCGACCACGGCAAGACCACCCTGACCGCCGCTATCACCAAGTTCCTGGCTCTCCAGGGCAAGGCCGAGTACACCGACTACTCTTCCATCGATAAGGCTCCCGAAGAGCGCGAGCGTGGCATCACCATCAACACCGCCCACGTTGAGTATGAGACCGAGAAGCGTCACTATGCTCACGTTGACTGCCCGGGTCACGCCGACTATATCAAGAACATGATCACCGGTGCTGCTCAGATGGACGGCGCTATCCTCGTTATCGCTGCTTCCGACGGCCCCATGGCTCAGACCAAGGAGCATCTGCTGCTTGCCCGTCAGGTTAACGTTCCTTCCGTTCTGGTCTTCCTCAACAAGTGCGACCAGGTTGACGATGAGGAGCTGCTTGAGCTGGTTGAGATGGAAGTCCGCGAGCTGCTCGACTTCTATGGCTTCCCTGGCGACGACACCCCCATCATCCGTGGTTCCGCACTGAACGCTCTGGTCTGCGAGTCCAACGACCCCAACGCTCCCGAGTATGCCTGCATCAAGGAGCTCATGGACGCTGTTGATACCTGGATCCCCACTCCTGACCGTAAGGCTGACCAGCCCTTCCTTATGCCTATCGAGGACGTGTTCACCATCTCCGGCCGCGGCACTGTTGTTACCGGTCGTGTTGAGCGTGGCCGCGTGAAGATCGGCGACAAGGTCGAGATCGTTGGCCTGAAGGACGAGAGCACCGAGACCACCGTTACCGGCACCGAGATGTTCCACAAGACCCTCGAGTACGCCGAGGCTGGCGACAATGTCGGCTGCCTGCTCCGTGGTATCGACAAGAAGGCTGTTGAGCGTGGTCAGGTTCTGGCTGCTCCCAAGTCCATCCACCCCCACACCAAGTTCAAGGGCCAGGTTTACGTCCTGTCCAAGGACGAGGGTGGCCGTCACACTCCCTTCTTCAACAACTATCGTCCCCAGTTCTACTTCCGTACCACCGACGTTACCGGCGTCATCACCCTTCCCGAAGGTGTTGAGATGTGCATGCCCGGCGACAACGTCGACATGGATGTTGAGCTGATCACCCCCATCGCCATTGAGAACGGCCTTCGCTTCGCTATCCGTGAGGGCGGCCGTACCGTCGGTTCCGGTGTTGTCATCGCTATCAACGAGTAATTCTTAAAGGCGCGAGCTCAGGTGAAGCCTGAGTGAGGCAAAAAACTCATCCCCCGCTGCGTTTGCAGCGGGGGATTTTTGCTTTTTAGTCAAAGGCAAAGCCTTTGACTAAAAAGAGATTTCACTCCGAACCGCGCATTTTTGTCCTTGTTGTTGTTCCAACGCTATGTTATACTTATTCAAAATACATATAATAACGGAGGATGACCATGGTTTTTTGCTTTTCCGGTACCGGCAACAGCCTGTTTGCCGCAAAAATAATCGCCCAGAAGCTCGAGGATGAGCTTGTGAGCATCAATGAGATAATGCGTCAGCGCAGCCTTGATCCCTATGTGGCGCGGTACGCCTTCAGCTCAGAAAGGCCCCTTGTGTTCGTAAGCCCCACCTACTGCTGGCGGCTTCCAAAATTTGTGGAGCAGTTTATTTCCGAGAGCCGCTTTGAAGGAAACCGCAAAGCGTATTTCTTCCTGACCTGCGGCGACGGGACGGGTGCCGCGGCCTACTACGCGGAGGAATTTTGCCGCAGGGCGGAGCTTGAATTTATGGGCCTCGGCTCTGTCAAAATGCCGGAGAATTACATCACCATGTTCAACGCCCCCTCCTATGACGACGCGCGCGCCATTATCCGCGCGGCGGTGCCGTCCATTGAGTATGCCGCGGGGCAGATTGCTCTCGAAAAGCACATGAAGGACATTAACGGCAGACCCGGCGACAAAAATGCCAACAAAATCATTAATCCCGCGTTTTACCGGCTTTTTATAAACGACAAGAAGTTCTATGTCACCAATGCCTGCGTGGGCTGCGGCCTGTGCGAGAAGCTCTGCCCCACGGCGAACATCTCCATTGTTGACGGTAAGCCCCAGTGGCACGGAAGCTGCATCCAATGCCAGTCCTGCATCGGCGTGTGCCCCAAAAACGCCATTGAATTTGGCCGCAGGGCAAGGGGAAAGCGGCGCTACTACCTGCTGCCAAACGGCGAGCAGAAAAAATAAACAAACTGTTAATTCATGGCAAATTCAGGCAAAACAGCCCTCTTTGCATATTGAGAGCAGGGGGGAAATGTGATAATCTTAAACCATACTTAAAATTTTAATTTTTTCGGTGTTTTTCAAGACAGAGAAAGGTATGATGATTTGAAACAAAGAGTAATCTCCGCGGTGGTGCTTATTGTCGTCGCGGTCACCTGTGTGCTGCTCTCCCCGATAACAAGGGTGCTGTTTTTTGCCGCCGCCGGTATCTGCTGCGCATATGAGTTCTCCCGCGGGCTTGAAAGGCTGGGCGCCGCCTGCGGCGCATGGGTGATGTATGTTTACATCGGCGTGCAGGCGCTGCTGGCGCTGTTCCACCTGGGCTATGTGTTTTACGTATTCTGTTTCACGGTCTCGGTGTTTCTCGCGCTGTTTTACGGCATTGTCAACAGCAAGAGCGGCGGCCTCGGCGCTATATACACTGTGGCGGGCCTTGCCTATCCCAGCCTGCTGTTCGGCCTGCTGATGATGATAAGCGTGGGCGAGATCTGGGGGCAGACCCTTGTTCTGGCCTGCTTTTCCACCTGGGTGTGCGACAGCTTTGCCCTCTTTGGCGGCATGCGCTTCGGAAAGCACAAGCTTGCCCCGCTGGTAAGCCCCAACAAGACTGTTGAGGGCAGCATCTGCGGCGCGCTCTCGGCAATTGTCACGGGCGTTATCATCTACCTGCTGCCCATTTTCCCGGAGATTAACCTGCTCACCTGCGTGCTGACCTGCTTTATCGCCTCCACAATGGGACAGATTGGCGATCTTGCCGAGTCGCTTATAAAGCGGATGATCGGCCTGAAGGATTTCAGCAATCTCATCCCCGGCCACGGCGGCATGTTTGACCGGGCCGACAGCCTGCTGTTCTCTATTCCGACAGCTTATCTTTGCCTGCATCTGGCGGGCCTTGGAGTGTAAATTTAGCTATGCAAGAACTAAGCAAAACTGCCCTGCTTATAATTAATCCCGTCTCCGGCAAAAAGCAGGTGCTCAAACATATTCCCGGTATTATCCGCAGCTTTATGGAGGGCGGGTACGCTGTTACCGTCATGGTGACGGGCAGACGCGGCGAAGCGACGGAGTTTGCGCGCGACTATGGCGCAAAGTACGACCTTGTCTGCTGCACCGGGGGGGACGGGACCCTGAATGAGACGCTCTCCGGCCTTGCCATGGCGGATATACATGTGCCGCTGGGGTATATTCCCTGCGGCAGCACGAATGACTTCGCCATGTCCCACAAGCTGGCGCTCGATATACCCACGGCGGCGGAAAACATCGCCTCCGGCCGGCGCACGGTGTATGATATCGGCAAGTTTGGGGATGAATATTTTTCCTATGTGGCGGCCTTCGGCGCGTTTTCGTGGCTTTCGTATACCACCGACCAGAAGGTGAAAAACGTGCTGGGGCACACGGCGTACATCCTTGACGGGATAAAGGACATTTCAAAGATAAAGCCCATCCATATGCGCTTCACGGTGGACGGGGTCGTGCATGAGGACGATTATCTTTTCGGCGCGGTATGCAATTCGCTCTCCATCGCGGGGACGATCGAGATGCCCAAGAACCTTGTTGACACGAGCGACGGGATATTCGAGCTGCTGCTTGTAAAGACCCCCAAAACCATCAGCGAGCTTAACGGCGCGATAAACGCGCTGCTGACGCAAGGCTTCCAGCACCCCTGCGTGGAGCTTTTTCAGGGCAAGAATATCATCGCCGAGAGCAATGATCCTATCGAATGGGCGCTCGACGGTGAGCGCTCCACCGCCTATCAGAATGTAGAGATAAGGCCGATAGACAAGTTCCTTGAACTTCAAGGATAAACATTATTTGATTTACAAACCGAACATAAGGTGATATAATCCACAGGCCGGAATTCCCGGCTTGTGGATTATTTTTTGCCAGAGGTAGCTTATGAAAACACAGCAGCGTGTACTTAATATACAATACGCCCTTATGCAGGGCTTTCACTGGATGGGCTTCGGCGTGTCCTTCAGCTTCGCGGCGGTGTACCTGCAATACAGGGGGTATTCCAACTCCGCTCTGGGGCTGATTCTGTGTATCGCCAACATCGCGGGATTTATCCTCGCCCCGCTGCTTGCCCAGATAG
Organism: uncultured Eubacteriales bacterium; assembly: GCA_900549545.1. Lineage (GTDB taxonomy): Bacteria > Bacillota > Clostridia > Oscillospirales > Oscillospiraceae > Limivicinus. Next base: position 23,465 of record URPA01000011.1, on the reverse strand, counting down.
TTGACAGGCGCGGCAAGAACTGCCTTATCCGTATCCTGTGGCTGATGATGGCGGCGCAGGTTATAGTGATGCTGAGCTTTAATTTTCTGCCGGCTCCCGGCGCGCTGCTGAGCGTGTTTTACTGCGTGTATCTGACCTATTACATCTGCGTAAACCCGCTGCTGACGCAGCTTTGCACCGAGCTTGAGCGCAGCATATGCCACATGAACTATGGCGCGGGACGCGGCGTCGGCAGCATGGCCTTCGCTCTTTTCGCTGTGCCGCTCGGAAGCCTCACGAGCCGCTTTTCCCCGGCAATACTGCCGTATATGGGGCTTGGCGTGGCGGTGCTGCAAAGCGTTATGCTGCTTATTCTCTCCCTGCGCCTTGGCAGGGTGGAGAATGTCGTGCAGCGGCAGCAGACGCAGGAAGAGAGCCTGTCCCTGCCCGGCTTCATCATGGCAAACAAGCGCTTTTTCGTTATGCTTCTGGGCGTGGCGCTGCTGTTTTTCTCCCACAACATGTGCAATAACTTCCTTATAAATATCGTGCGCAATGTCGGCGGGGACGAGCAGGCCGTCGGCGGCGTCAACAGCTTCATGGCCGTGCTGGAGATACCCGTGATGCTCTTGTATGACAGGATAACCCGGCGCGTCAGCTGCCCGAGCACCATACGCATCGCGGCGCTGGCCTTCGTCGCCAAGGCACTGTGCATCGCCCTTGCCCCGAACCTGCCGATGATCTACGCGGCGCATCTGTTCCAGGCGCTTTCCTTCGCGCTGATAACCCCGGCGCTGGTGCGCTATGTAGATTTATACATCAGCAGCAGGGATTCTGCCAAGGGGCAGTCCATATCCGCGGCGATGACCTCCCTCGGCGCTATCTTCTCAAGCGCCATTGGCGGGGTGATGTTCGACCATATGAGCGTGCTGGCGACTTTGCTGGTGGGTTCTGCCGCGGCCGCCGCGGGTGCGGTGCTCTGCATCGCGTTTTGCGGGCAGAAAAAGGCGCGGGTTCAGGCTGGAAAATATTAAATCTTCGATTTTGCTTGTCATAACGGGCACAATATGGTAAAATTACTGAGTATGTTAAAATAGGAAAGGTGTGGACACACACCTCTGGAATTTTTGAGAACAACTGAAGGTGCAAAAGTGAGTAAAAAAGAACAGATAACTGAGCTTACACCCGATGAGATCGAGGCTGAAAAGCTGCGGCGCAGGAAAAGGGCGAGGCGCAGAACAATCGGCACGGTTATAGACAGAATATTCGGCTTCATCCTCGCCACCGTTATTTTGATAGGCGTCGCGGGGCTGGGGCTTGAGTACGTGCTGATAAAAGGGCCCTCCCCCGCGCTGAGGGATACCTTTGTGTACACCATGCTGGACACCCGCCGCTTCAGATTCATACCGAGAATTTATCTCAGCGACGCGGAGATGCAGCCGTATCTCGAGCAAAAGAGCGCTCATGTGGACGCGGAGTTTGACCCCAGCCTTATCACCATAAAGCCCTCCGACTCGGATGATGAGCAATCGCAGGAGGAGAGCCAGTATCCCGAGGATGAGGACGGGGACGGCATCATCTTTGAAAACATCAAGCGCGGCAACTATGTGGGCTACCTCATAACAATCCTTGACCCGACGCGGGTGTTTGTCGCGATAACGGATAATTTCGGCGTAAGCGGCCGCTCGCTGGACTATTATTGTGAAAAGTACGGCGCTATCGGCGGCATAAACGGCGGCGGCTTTGTCGACCAGGACGGCAGTGGCAGCGGCGGTTTCCCCCAGGGCTTGACCATCGCTGACGGCGTGTGCTACAACGAGGGCTATGGCGCTTCCAGCTTTGTTGGCTTTGACGATCAGGGCATTATGCACGTGGGCTACTATACAAGCGCTGATGCTGTGTCTTTGAATATTGTGGGCGGAGTGAGCTTTGACCCCATTCTCGTCATGAACGGCGAAGCCTGTGACACGTCTTATAAGAGCACCGGTGTCAATCCCCGCACGGCTATCGGCCAGCGCGCCGACGGAGCGATCCTGATGCTGTGCGTTGACGGCAGACAGGCACATTCCGCGGGCTGCACGTATCAGGACCTGGCCGACATTATGCTTGAGCATGGCGCGGTCAACGCTATAAACATGGATGGCGGCTCCTCCTCCAGCATGTGGTATAACGGCGAGTACGTGAACAAATGCTCCAGCGCGGCGGGTTTCTCCAGAAGCCTGACGGACGTGTTTCTCTTCAAGTAAGGAGGGGTTAGGCTATGGCAAGAAAGAAAAAACGCGGCGCGAAGATTTATGGTATTTTTCTCAGCATCTATATAATCCTGCTTGCGGCGGCCGCGATGTACGGGCTGAGCAAGGTCTGGGAGTACGCGGTCGAGTATGAAAACTCAAGACCGGATAATGTGATGGACGAGTATGTGGCCGATTTGAGCGAGAACCTCTGGGATGAGTCTATTGCCCAGACCATCGCCGACATGCCCCACGAGATGCAGACGGACGAGGACTGCGCCGAGATCGTGCAGGAGATGCTGCGCAATGACATCACATACAGCCGTGTTGGCGGCGGTGACGAGCTGACGCAGATATACAACCTGCGCTGCAACGGCAATGTTTTTGGCAAGGTCACGCTCAAGCATGACGAGTCTAAGGCCGATGAGGTCAAGTACGGGATGCTCCCGTGGCTTGTCTATAAAGAGGAGTTTGATTTCACGGGGCTTTACAGCTCTATTGAGATTACGGTCCCGGCCTCCTACTCCGTGCAGCTCAACGGAAACACCCTCGGCCAGGAGTATATCATCGAGAGCGGCATCCACATGGATGTGCTGGAGGGATATTACGAGTCATATCCGAATCTGCCGACCAAAGTCACTTACCGGTTTGACAATATCATTGGCAAGCTCGAGCCCACCGTGCTTGACGAGGCTGGCAACGAGTTTGTTATTGACACGGAAAAGGACGATTCCCAGTTCATAAAGGGTGTGGACGAGGAACGGATGACCCGGTTCCAGGATTTCTCCGAGCGCTTCATTGAGCGCTACGAGAAGTATATCTCCGGCATTTACAGCAATGAGACACAGTACGGATACCAGCGGCTGCTGCCTTATATTAAAACAGAGACCGACTTTGACAGTCGAATGAAGATGATGCAGGATGGCCTGTCCTGGTCGCACAACAGTTATCTCACGGTAAATTATGTAACTGTCAACAGCGCTATCAGCCTGGGAGAGGATACCTATATCGTGGATATAAGCTTCGGCTTCACTGTGGGCACTCCCAGAGGTGATGAGACCTATGACGAAAACGCCAAGCTTATTGTCACTGATATCGGCGGCGATACCCGCGTGCTCACCATGGACATGTACTGATAACTGCATCCAGAGGTGAAATATGTCAGAAAATGGAATTTGCACATCGGCGCTCGCCATTGTGCTGCCGTCGCTTGACCCGGACGAGAAGTTTCTGCGCGTTGTGGACGAGCTTATCTCCAACGGTTTTGAGACGATAATTATTGTTGATGACGGCAGCTGCGCGGAAAAACAGCGGATTTTCGCCTCCGCCGAGCGCTACCCCCAGTGCACGGTGCTGCACCATGGAGTCAACAAAGGCAAGGGCCGCGCGCTTAAAACGGCGTTTGAGTATGTTTTGGAGAACTGCCCGGATGTTGAGGGCGTCATCACCATCGACGGGGACGGGCAGCACCTCACAAAGGATATCATTGCCTGCGGCAATGTTATGCTCAGAGAGCGGGACAAGGTCGTGCTCGGCTGCCGGGACTTCAATTCTCCCAATGTTCCGCCCCGGAGCGTCGCCGGAAACAAGACGACCTCCTTCATGTTCCGCCTGTGCTACGGCATAAAGCTCTCCGACACGCAGACAGGCCTGCGCGCCATTCCCCGCCGCTATCTTGAGCGCTTTTGCAGGATAGAAGGGGAGCGCTTCGAGTATGAGACGAATATGCTGCTCAATTTGAAGCGCATGGGCATCGCCTTTGTCGAGCAGCCCATCGAAACCGTGTACGATGGGGAGAATTACAGCTCGCACTATAACGCCGTGAAGGACTCCTGGCGCATTTTCAAAATAATGCTCAAGTACCTTCTCAGCTCCGCGGGCTCGACCATTGTTGACCTGCTGGTGTTCTATCTGGCGATGAAGTTTCTCGGCGGATACATGGGCACATACGCTGCGCTCGGCTCAACGGTCATAGGCCGAATTTGCTCATCTCTTGTGAACTTCAACGCCAATAATGCCATCGTTTTTGGCAACAAGGGGCACTATAAGCGCGCTCTGCTGCGCTATTACTGCCTCGCCATACCGCAGATGCTGGTGTCGGCCGGAATTGTCACGCTTTTAAACTCCCTCTTCCACAACTCCGCCGCCTTTATAGCGACGCTTATAAAGATTTGCGTTGATACAGCGCTTTTCTTCCTTGCGTACTATATCCAGCGCGAATGGGTGTTCTCACAGAAAGATGACTGAATAATGAAAAAAGCAGGCTCAAATGAGCCTGCTTTTTTTAGAGCCCGGTCAAAGTCTCACTGAGTTCGCCGCCCGCAGGCGGAGTTTTTGTGTGCAACTGATGCAAATCTGCGTTGCTTAATGGCTCCCCTGCGTAAGGGGAGCTGGCGCGGAGCGCCTGAGGGGTCGTAATCTGTAATCATGCAAAGACTAAAGCTATACAGCTCAGGACAACCCCTCCGTCAAAAATCAAAGATTTTTGCCACCTCCCCTTACACAGGGGAGGCATTATGTCTCGACGAAACATGCTGATAAAAACAGACTCATTTGAGATTGTTTTTATTCTATAATGTCAACGGCGATGCCGTTTACCTCGATGCCGGTGTCGGCGTTTATGAGGATGTACTTATGCCCGTCGATTATCCGGGAGGTAACGAGATGCCCGTCCTTCGGTTCAAGGCTTATCTTGACCTGCGGGGTGGCAATTTCCAGGCGCTTGCCGCCGATGATGTTCTCGGGCATGAGGCGAGCATCGTCGCCCAGCTCCTCCTGACACATCTCGCAAAACTGCTCGGCCTGCTCGCTCTTTGCGCCGCAGCCCTCCACAATGTCGCCCAGCTCCTTGGGGCTGAGGGTCAGCGGCTCGGGGTCACGGCTCTCCTTATGCAGGGCTATTCTGTCACTGAGCTCTTCATGCACGGCCTGCACCAGCTCCATGGAGCAATCCTTTTCCAGAGACTGGGTCAAAAGCGCGCCAAACGCGTCCTTCTGCTTTGCCGGGGATATGGGTACCTCCGTGCGGAAAACGCTGTCAATGAACTCCTGATGAATCTCACGTATGCCGCGGGTGTAGAACAGGGCGCTGTAAATGTTGGCGGCGCGGTCATCAAAGCAGGGGAACATGAAACCCAGCTCCGGCTGGGAGACTATCTGCCCGATGGCGGAGTTGTGAAAGCGCTTCTCCTCGGGAACATAGCCGAGCTGCGCTTTGCCCGCCTTGACGGGGCATATGCTGCACAGCAGGTACTTGAACACATTGCCGGAGTCCTGCCTCTCGCCGTCCTTGCCGCGATAGGGGACATCATAGGCATCAAAGGCGAGGAGAATGAGGTAGTTTTCCCCGTCCATGTCGAGGGAGCTGACCACGGCTTTGTAAAACTCCTCACGCAGGGCGGCGTCCTGAAGCTCACAGCGGCGCAGTGCGGAGAGCAGGGAATATTCGGGGCTGTCCATGACCTGCTTTGTGGCAAAAGACAGCTCCAAAAGCCTGCGCCCCAGCCCGCCGGAGAGGGATTTGCGAAGAAGCGTGAAATACTTCTCGCTCTCCTCAGCGGACATGAGGCCGACAGATTCGTCAATATATGAGATTATCTCCTTGCCGCCGTTTACATAGCAGCCGTAAATATGCGTGATGCTGCTCCGCTCCGGCTTTATCCGGCGGCGAATCTCGCCAAGTTCTTTTTGGTTCATATGTAACTCCTATCCGAGATATGCCCGCCCCTTTGGGCGGGCAAAATTTTAAAAAATGCTGAAAGTTTTCCGTATGCAAGCGGTTTGTTATGATTGAGTTCAAGGTTGCAGTGAACAATCTTGGTGCCCCTCGGGGGGAGATGTCAGCGAAGCTGACTGAAGGGGGAGAATATCTGACTTATCTCGGTGTCCCCCCCCTATCGTCAAGCCGCTTTGCGGCTTGACACTTCCCCCTCAAGGGGGAAGCAAGATCAAATTGTGCAAGTTTGCACCATCCAAAGCCTCCACTGTGTAAGGGGAGGTGGTTTGCGGCATCGCCGCAAACCGGAAGGGTTGTCGGTGAAATGTTGCGGATTTTGCAGAATTATAAGGCTTATACAAACTTTTTACTGCCAAACAATCCCTCAGTCAGCTTCGCTGACAGCTCCCTTTACACAAGGGAGCCGCTGGATTGAACAAATTTGCGGCGGCCTTACTCCCTTGCGGCGCTTTCGAGGTCGCTCAGGTGGACATACTCGTCATAGCTGCACATGCGGTCTATTATGCCGTCGTCGGTTATCTCGATTATGCGGTTGGCGACCGTCTGGGTGAGCTGGTGGTCGTGGCAGGAGAAGATGATGTTCTGCTTGAAGGCCTCGAGGCCGTTATTGAGCGCGGCGATGCTCTCAAGGTCGAGGTGGTTTGTGGGCTGGTCAAGCATGAGGAAGTTTGCCCCGGAGAGCATCATGCGGCTGAGCATGCAGCGCACCTTCTCACCGCCGGAGAGCACCTTGACGGGCTTGTAAACATCGTCCCCGGAGAAGAGCATCCGCCCGAGAAAGCCGCGCAGATAGCTCTCGCGCTTATCCTCGGAAAACTGACGCATCCAGTCAATAAGGTCAAAGTCGCAGCCGTCAAAATAGGCGGAGTTGTCCTTCGGAAAATAGGAATAGGCGATGGACGCGCCCCACTTGACCGTGCCGCTGTCCGGCTCCTCCTCGCCGGCGAGGATCTTATACAGCATCGTGACGGCAAGCTCGTTCTTGCCGACGATGGCGATTTTGTCCTCCCTGCCGACGATGAAGCTCACGTTTTTAAGGAGCTGCACGCCGTCAACCGTCTTGCACACATCGGTGACAAAGAGCCTGTCCTTGCCCGGCTCGCGCTCGGCCTTGAAGCCGACCCAGGGGTAGCGGCGGCTTGAAGCGGGCATCTCCTCGACGGTGATTTTATCCAGCAGACGGCGGCGGGAGGTCGCCTGACGGGACTTGGATTTGTTCGCGGAGAAGCGGGCTATGAAGGTTTGCAGCTCTTGAATCTTCTGCTCGGCCTTCTTGTTCTGGTCCTTCATCAGCTTCTGCATAAGCTGGCTGGACTCATACCAGAAGTCATAGTTGCCGACGTACATTTTTATCTTGCCATAGTCGATATCAACTATGTGGGTGCAGATGTTGTTGAGAAAATACCTGTCGTGGCTGACGACAAGGACTGTGCCCTCGTAGTCCAGCAGAAAATCCTCCAGCCAGACGACGCTTGCAAGGTCGAGGTTATTCGTCGGCTCGTCGAGCAGCACGACATCGGGGTGGCCGAAAAGCGCCTGAGCCAGCAGAACCTTGACCTTGAGGCGGGGATCGATCTCGGACATGAGACTCTCGTGGAGGGAGACATCCACGCCCAGACCCTGAAGGATGCGCCCCGCGTCGCTCTCGGCCTCCCAGCCGCCAAGCTCGGCAAATTCCTCCTCAAGCTCCGCCGCGCGCAGGCCGTCCTCATCGGTGAAATCGGCCTTTTCGTATATCGCGTCCTTCTCCCTGCCGCAGTCATAGAGGCGCTGGTTGCCCATGATGACGGTGTCCATCACGCTGTACGCGTCGTACATGTTCTGGTTCTGCTTTAAAACCGACATGCGGCGCTTCGGCTCAAGCTCCACCGTGCCGGAGGTGGGCTCAAGCTCGCCGGAGAGAATTTTTATAAAAGTGGACTTGCCCGCGCCGTTTGCGCCGATTATACCGTAGCAGTTGCCGGCGGTGAATTGTAAATCGACCCGGGAAAACAGCACGTCTGAGCCAAACTGCATGGAAAGATCATTGACACTAAGCATAATAAACCTCTGAATCTTAAATATAGAATAGGCATTGTTTGCCTATTCTATCATAGAAGCGCCGCAGATTCAAGCGGCGCAGATGCGCAAAAAAGCGGAGGCTAATGCCTCCGCTAATGGCTTTTAAGCATCAACGCTCTTCGCGAGAAAGAAGACGCCGCCGTAATATATCCAAATTGTATCCTCATCCACCATGAACAGGCGGTTGCCGAAAAAATCCGCGTCCGAGCCGGAGGCTATGCAGACCACTGTGTCCACATTGTTCCACCATTCACCGAGGTTCGCGCTGTACGCTTCTATAAGGCTGTCATAGTCATAGTTCGGACCGTCCGTCTTGTAGGTGAGGCCTTCCGCCGCTATCTCACCGTTTATTAAAACCGAGTCCTGCCGGTAGGTGACGCTTGTGCCCCGGAAGCTCTCCGCTTCCTCGGCAGACAGACTTGCGTCCTCCGCGCTCTGAAAGTCCATGACCTCCCACGCGCCGAAGAAGGACAGCGCCGCCGCGCCCGCTTCATTGCCGGGGCTTTCGCCCCCTGCCTCCGGGGAGACCTCCGGCGGGATAATGACCGCCTTTTCCTGCGCCCCGCCACAGCCGCTTAACAGCGCGGCCAGAACGCAGACAAGCAGCAAAAAAGATAAAATTTTTTTCATAATGTTACCTCCAAGTTTTACGGCATATCGAAGCCGCTGGTCATGTGGCAGGTGCCGTCGCTGTCGTACTCATAGTAAACCCAGCCGCCCTTCCAGTCGGGAGGGCTGTCAAAGTCGTTGCGCTCCTCTCGGATGAGCCGCCCCTGCTCGTCATAGAAATAATAGCACCATGCGGCGAGCAAATCACCCTCAAGGCTTTCGCTGTGGATGAGCTGACCGAGGTCGTTGTATTCATTGGTATAAACGAAAAGGAGAGTTTCATCCGGGCCGTATCCCTTGAGGCAGATGATATGCCCCTCGCTGTCATACTCATATTTGTTGCGGGATGAGTGCTCCTCGCCCCTGAAGAGGGAGTGCTGGCGCTTTTCTATGAGCCTGCCGCCAGCCTCATAGTCCATTTCAAGCCAGCAGTCCTCAAATAAATCGGAGGAATCAACAGAGCAGGTGGTGACAATATCGCCGTTTCGCGTGTAGCCCGCCGCCTCAAGGGGGACATCGAACAGCTCATATATGCTCATGCCGAGACCATAAGACTGAGCGAAGCCGTACATGTTCACATAGTTTGAGCCGTCGCCGTTACAATAGGCGATGGCGCGGCTGCCGTCCCTGAATGTCAGATACAGCGGATTCCAGCTTGTGCAGCGGTTGGCATATGCTATATCGCCGAGACTTAGCATCTCGCCAAGCGTCTCAAGCTCCTGCGCGGTGGATAGCTCATAAGTTTCATCAGTCTCGGTGACATAGAGGCTCGCCCCGGCGATGCTTTGCAGCTTTTCGCGGTTGGAGAATGAGTAGTATATATCTCCCTCGCCCCAAATCGGAAGCCGGTGGCAGGGCTGCATATCAAAGGGCGTGCCCATGCTCCACTCGCCGCAATGGTCGGGGTCGATAAGGTTTAAGCTGCGGCAGTAGACATTTTTGCCGTTTACGCTCACGCAGGCCCAGTCAAGCGCCTGCTTCGGTGTGCCGGAAAATTCTATCCAGCCCATAGTGCGCCCTTTGAGCCTTGTGAGGTCAAAATCAACAATCTCAATATTGCCCACATACGGGGAGATGCTCTGCTCGATGGCGAGCTTTACATAGTACATGTCATCCCTGCCTACTGCGCTCAGGTCGATATCCTCGCCAAGCTCAATAAGCTCCGAGGGGTCAATGCGCTCACGCTCATACACGGTGAAAGGCTTGTCCATTCCGAGCTCAGAATCACTGAGCGCGGAGAGGCAGAAGCAGTCCGCGATGCGCTCAAGCTCATCATTTGCTATGGTGAAGCTGACGGCCTCATCGCCGATGCCGTCCCGCACGCCGTCGCCGTTGCGGTCTGCCCAGCTTTCGTGCCCAATGCTGATGACCACGAAGGCAATGCCGCTGTCATAGATGATGAAGCTGCCGCTCTCGGAGTTTGAAAGGTTAAGCTCCGTCCCGTCGGCGGCGGTGTACTCCCAGTCCTCAAAGCTGTCAATGTCGGTGACGGTGGTGTAGATTGTGGTCATCGTCCCCTTGACGGAGCGGATAAATGAATAGGGGATGGCATAGTCCTGCTCGCCGTGCAGCGCGCCCTCAAACTTAAACGAGCCGTCATCATAGACATAGCCGCCGGAAAATTCGTTGTAATAATCCCCCTCTGTGCTAAGAAGCCTGCCGACGCCGGCGGCCTCGTAATATGCCTTCTCGCCTTCAGGCACGGTTGCGCCGGAGAGCAGGCGCAGGGAGTATTTGTCCGCGATGCTCTGGAGCGTATCCGCCTGCTCGCGGGTATAGCAGTTATACGCGCCGTAGGTCTTCTGAAGCTCCTGTGCCTCAATGTAGTCAAAGCCTTCAAAATAGCTGTCGTTCTCTCTCAGCTTATCGTCGTATTCCTTCCACTCGGCGCAGGCCTTGTATTCGGGGCTGTCACTCAAGCCCTGAAGGGATATTGCGCTCCTTGTGCCGACTTTGCCCAGCTCAAGCCCCTGCACGCCGAACCATCCACCGGCGTATGCGGCGATGCCCAGCGCCAGCAGCAGAACGATGGCGGCGGCAAGGGCGATTATTTTCCTGTAACTTTTGTGTGTTGGAAAGTGCATACCGTCCTCCTTTACGGTTTCATCCGCATTGGAGCGATAGCTGGCGCCCTGCATGGCCTCAAGCTTATACCGCTCGTCGATAAGCGCCATGGCGTCAAAAAAAATCTCAGTATTCAAAGATATCCCTCCTCTGACAGATGCTTTCTGAGCTTGTTCCGGCTGCGGTGCAGGGAGCTTTTTACCTTGCTCTCGCTTATGGAGAGCTTTCGCGCCGTGTACCTTACCGGCTCAAGCAGCCAATATCTGCTGACAAATATGCGTCGGTCATCATCTTTAAGCCCGGCGAGAAAGCGGTTTATGGCCATGGCGAGCTCCTTTGTCTGAACATAGTCCTCCGGGGAGGCGCCGCCGGATAAACAGGCGTCGATCTCGTCATAGGCCAGGGCGTACTCTCCGCCGCCGCGCTTGTCGGCGTATCTTTCGCGCAGGCGGGAGAGGCTGAGGTTCCGCGTGATGCCCACAAGATAAGCGCCGAGGCTCCGGGGCCGCTCCGGAGGGATACTGTCCCACGCGGCAAGCAGGCTGTCATTTACGCACTCCTCGCTGTCCTCGCGGCTTGAGAGAATGTTAAAGGCTGTGCGGCGCAGTATGCAGCCGTATTTGTTTTCGCTCTCCTCTATCGCGGAGCTTTGCCGCTGAAAATACAGCGCAATTATCTTTTCGTCTTCCATGCTGACCTCCGTCGTCAGATGACGCGGATTTCATTCCGCTTCCGCTGAAAGCGAAAGCTGCATATCAATCAGCGCCATCTTCCTCTCCGAATCGAAGCCCGCTATGCTGGGCTTCGATTCGGAAAAAAATTTGTCTGCTGCGTATAGGTGCTTTAAAATGTTCTCACAGATACTGTCGCATTTTTTGGAGAAAGGTTGCAAAAAGACGGGAGAAAAATTTCTCCCGTCTGAGATTGAAAAGGAACTGTGCTGAGATTTGCATAATCCCAGCTGATTTTCCCCCTTCAGCCACGGCTTGCGCCGTGTCAGCTCCCCCGTAGGGGGCGCCAAGCTTGAGAGCGGCGCTTGTCGAAGGCTCCTTCGTTGGGTTTACACCGCCCCCCCCGCTTGCTTCCCCCTCGGGGGGAAGTGGCAAGCCGGAACGGCTTGACGACAAAATAGAAGTGAAAACCTCTGACTAACTCAGGTGCAAGACATCTCTCCCTCAGGCGCTTCGCGCCAGCTCCCTCGTCAGAGGGAGCCTATTGAACGTATAATTCTGACACTTGCGCTCCGAAACGCGCTTGCGGGCGCAGCCAAAGGGAGAGCCAAGTTTGGTGCGGTGGTCAACATTATGCTGTTTCTTTCGATTTGCACCGTTCAAAGGCTCCACTGCGTAAGGGGAGCTGTCAGCCGAAGGCTGACTGAGGGGTCGTTACCTGTGCTGTAATTATCTTTATTGTCCAGAATATTGCGCATTACAATCCCTCAGGCGCTCCGCGCCAGCTCCCTTTACACAAGGGAGCCATTGGACTACAAATTTGCGTTGTCAGTTTTCAAAGACGCAACGGCGGATATTTTTGTTGTTTTTCCGGCATATAAGTGGTATTCTAAAGCGGATTGAAAGGGGCGATTCCTATGAAAATTGTTGTTCTTGGCGGCGGCATAAGCACCGAGCGCCATGTCTCCCTTGTGACGGCGACCTCCGTGTGCAAAGCGCTGAGGGACCGCGGGCACAAGGCAATATTTGTGGATATGTTTTTGGGCCTTGAAAATTATGACGGGCCCCTGGAGGCGGCCTTTGACGCGCCGGACGGGTTCTGCGGCGATGTGCGTATAGAAAAGACCGCGCCGGATCTTGCCGCTGTCAGGGCCATGAGAAAAGATAAAAGCGCAAGCAGGCTCGGCAAAAACGTGCTGGAGATTTGCGGGCTTGCCGACTGCGTGTTCCTTGGCCTGCACGGCGCGGACGGGGAGGACGGCAAGATTCAGGCCGCGCTTGAGCTGATGGGTGTGCCTTATACGGGCTCTGCCTACATCGGCAGCGGCATGGCCATGGATAAGGCCCTCGCCAAGCGCGTGATGGAAAGCTGCGGCGTCCCGACCCCTGAGTGGCGGGAGCTGTTCATTGAAAAGGAGGATATTCCCCGCCTTGTGGAGACTCTGCCCGTGCCCTGCGCGGTCAAGGTCGTAAACGGCGGCTCGTCCATCGGGGTGAAGCTCCCGGATACAAAGGAGGAGCTTGCCGCCGCGCTCGAGGAGCTTTCGGAGTTTCATGAGCGGGTGGTCGTTGAGGAGAAGATACATGGCAGGGAACTGACCGTCCCCGTGCTGGGCGACAAGGCGCTCTGCCCGATCGAGATTGTCCCGCCCGAGGGAATGGAGTTTGACTATGTGGCCAAATACCAGAGCGGAGCTGAGGGCGCGAGAGAGCTCTGCCCCGCGCCGATAAGCGAGAGTGAGAGCGAGCTGCTGCGCGGCCTCGCCCTGAAGGTTCACGAGGCGCTCAGGCTCAGCGTCTATTCAAGGGCGGATTTCATCCTCGACGGGCAGGGGCGGGCATGGTGCCTTGAGGTGAACACGCTGCCCGGCATGACGCCCAACAGCCTCATCCCCAAAGCCGCCGCTGTTGAGGGCATGAGCTATTCCGAGCTCTGCCAGAAAATAGTGGAGCTTTCCATAGCAGAGCGTAAAAACGGATGACAAGGCCCGCAAAATATAGTATAATCCGGGACATACGCCGTCAATTGGACTGACGGCTCAGAACAGAGGGTGTTGCCATGAATGACAGCCAAAATCAACAGCGGAGCGGAAAACGGCTCCATCCGGCGGCGGTTGTCCTGCTGGACCTGCTGCTGGCGGGCGTTATTTTGCTGATTTTCTTTTTCTTTCAGCTGCTTTTGCCGGCCATGCAGGTGACGCAGCAGCCCCCCGCGCCGACGCCTGCGCCCACTCCCGCAGAGCAGACATCGCCCCAGCCGGACGGGCGGACAGAGTGGCAGAAGCGCTTTGAGGAGCATTTCAGCCCCGAGCTTATTTCCACGGAAAACAGCTACAAAAGCCCCAATGTCTCCATCACCGTCGAGACCGTGACGGAGGGGGAGGGGAGCGAGAGAATAACCTATCATGTCGCGGATATTTATATCGCCTCTCCCGAGAATTTCCGCACATATACCGCGAACAATGTCCTTCAATATTACTCCGTGCAGGACGCCATGGAGATGGACGCCGCCTCAGGTGCGCTTATCGCAATAAGCGGGGATTTTTACGCCTATCAGAAAAGCGGCTTTCTCATCCGCAACGGCGCGGTTTACAGCCGGGAATACACCGGCTGCGACATCTGCGTCATGTTTGAGGACGGGAGCGTGGAGAACTACCACAGGGGAGAATATGACATTGATGAGATCATGAGCCGGGGGGTGAGCCAGGTGTGGAACTTTGGCCCGTCTCTGCTTGATGAGCAGGGGCGCGCCCTGCCGGATTATGATGTGAGCACGACGCTGGGCTTTCCCAATCCGAGAAGCGCTTTCGGCTACTATGAACCGGGGCACTATTGCTTCGTGGTCGTGGACGGGCGGCAGGAGAACTACTCCAAGGGCATGACCATCCCCCAGCTTGCGAAGGTATTTGAGGGGCTGGGCTGCGCAAGCGCTTATAATCTTGACGGCGGCGGCTCCGCGCTCATGACCTTCAATCACGAGCGGTACAGCCAGCAGAGCAACGGCGCTGACCGAAACCTCAGCGACCTGCTCATCATCGTGGAGACGGAGGGCGGAAAATGAGATTTTTGAAAGGCCTTCTCCCGCACCTGACGGCGGCTCTGGCCGTCGCGCTGATTGTGGTGGAGATTCTCAACGAATTTAATCCGCGCATGGGCTTTCTTGAGGGAACACCCGCGCTGGTGCTCATTGTTGCCACCTGCGTCTGCGCTCTGCTGTGCGCGGGCGTGCTGTATCTCGGGCAAAAGAAAAAATAAGCGCTCAGGAGCATCGCATGTTCACAATTTCTTGATGTTTTATACCTCAATCGTGGTAAAATAAATTTTAAGAAATTTTTAGATTTTATCGTCGGGTGAGAGTATGAGAGAACGTCTTGCGAGGTTTATGGCCGGCAGGAACGGCAACGACCAATTGAATAATTTTCTGCTGGTGGTGGATCTTGTTCTGCTGCTGTTGGCAACCTTTTTGCCTAAGAGCATAGGCCGCTTTTTGTATCCTGTTGTGCTGCTTTTGCTGGTGTACATCTATTTCCGGATGTTCTCCCGCAATGTCTACCGCCGCAGGGATGAAAACGGCAAGTATATGCGCCTGAAGCTGCGGGTGAACAACTGGTTCCATATGCGCCGCGAGCGCTGGGTCCAGCGGCGGGACTATAAGTTTTTCACCTGCCCCTCATGTAAGACGACGCTTCGCGTCCCCAGAGGGCACGGGCGCATCAAGATAGTCTGCCGCAAGTGCGGCAGCTCCTTCATGGGCAAGTCATAACCCGGCGGGAGGACGAATATGTTCGGCTATCTCACCCCCTCGCAGGAGCTCCTGCCGGAGGACAGGCAGCGCCGCTACCAGAGCGTGTACTGCGGGCTGTGCCGCTGCATTAAGACAAGGCACGGGCAGCTTTCCCGCCTCGCGCTGGATTTTGACATGTGCTTTTTAGTGCTGCTGCTCTCGTCTCTGTATGAGCCGGAGGAGCAGGCGGGGGAGAACGGCTGCCTGCGCCACCCCGTGAAGCCCAGGCCATGGATGGAAAACGAGTTTACCCAGTACGCCGCCGATATGAACATAGCCCTTGCCCGGCTCAAATGCCTTGACGACTGGCAGGACGAGGGGAGTGTCCCCGGCCTTGCGGCGGGCGCGTATCTCAAGGGCGCGTATGAAAAAATAAAAGCCCAGTACCCCCGCCAGTGCTCAGCGATTGAAAATTCCGTGGCGGCGCTCTCAGCGCTTGAAAAACAGAACGCCGGGGCGGATGAAGCCGCGGCCGCCTTCGGCATGCTCATGGCGGAGGTGCTTGTGTATAAGGACGACCGCTGGAGCGGCGACCTGCGCGCGATGGGCATGGCCCTCGGCAGGTTTATATATATCATGGATGCCTGCATGGACCTGGATGGGGACACCTTTCATAACCGCTATAACCCCTTCCGCCGGTATTATGGGCTTAAAGATAACCCCCGGCGCTTTGAGGACATCCTGAAAATGCTCCTCGGCGAGTGCCTGTTTTATTTTGACGCTCTGCCATTGGTGCAGGATGTGGATATACTTAAAAATATCCTCTGCGTCGGCCTGTGGGCGCAGTTCAACGCAAAATTTAAAAAGAACGAGAAAGGGTGCCACGATGGTAACTGACCCGTATAAAACCCTTGGCGTATCTCCTGACGCGAGCGACGAGGAGATCAAAAAGGCATACAGAGACCTTACAAAAAAATACCATCCTGACCTCAACCCCAACGACCCCAAGGCGGCGGAAAAAATGAACGATATCAACACCGCCTATGACAGCATCAAAAACGCCGATGCCCGCCGCAATTACCAGCAGGGCAGCGCCTACGGGCAGTACGGCGGTTACGGCTCAGGCTATGGCTCCGGGTACGGCGCGGGCTACGGCGGCTCGGCCTACGGCTGGGGCAGTCAGTGGGGCGGCGCACAGAGCCAGCGCCAGGAGCGCAGCGAGTATACAGCCGCCATGAACTATATCCGCAACGGCATGTATAAGGAGGCGCTCAACGCCCTCTCCGGCGTTTCCGTCACCGAGCGGGACGGCAGATGGTATTACCTCCACGCCGGGGCGAACATGTATATGGGCAACAAGATTGCCGCCCTTGAGAGCGCAAAGCGCGCCGTGGAGATAGACCCCGGCAACGAGGAATACCGCCGCCTTTTGGAGACGCTTCAGACCGGCGGGGATTTTTACGAGAATTATTCCAATCAATATACAAGCAGATTCAGCGCGGACAGGCTGTGCCTGGCGTTTTGCGCAATGTCGGTATGCAATATGTTCGGCTTCAGGGTCTGCTGCTGTTAAGGAGAGAGAATCATGGGGAGACTTGAAGGAAAAGTATGCGTCATAACCGGCGCAAACTCCGGCATTGGCATGAAAACGGCGGAGCTTTTTGCCGCCGAGGGCGCAAAGCTCGTGCTGACGGATATTGCCGACTCAAATAAGGAAAAAATCCTCGCCAAGGCTGAAAAGCGTGGGACCGAGGCCATCTTCCTCCGGGGGGACATTACCAGCGCCGAGGATGACGCGAAGCTCATGGCTGCCGCGAAGGAGCGCTTCGGGCGGATCGACGTGCTTGTCAACTGCGCGGGCGTGCTCGAAAAGGGCCTCAAGCCCATTGAGGAGTTTACCGACCGGGACTATGATTTTGTCACCGGCATCAACGTCAAGGGCACCATGGCCATCACGCGCGAGGCCTGCAAGTATATGCTCGCTCAGGGCAGCGGCAACATCGTCTCCGTTGCGTCCATCTCCGCAAAGCTCGGCTGCGGCGGCGCGGTGTATGTGGCCTCCAAGGGCGCGATAGTGTCCCTGACAAGGCATATCGCCCTGCGCTTTGCGGGCAAGGGCATCAGGGCAAACTGCGTCTGCCCCGGCACCGTGTGGACGCCGATGACCAAGGAGCAGCTCCGGCAGGAGCGCAGCGAGGCCGCCGAGGAGTTTTATAACATCGTCGATAAGCACTCGGATATCGACGTTGGTATCTGCAAGGATGTGGACATTGCGAATATCCTCATCTTCCTCGCGAGCGACGAATCCCGGATTATTACCGGTCAGGCCATTGACTGCGATTGCGGGTGTTATCTGTAAATGAACATAATAAAAGCCCGGCGGTTCGGACGAACCGCCGGGCTTTTATTAAAGCTTATTTTATCAGTGCTATTGAAACATCGTTTACATTTGTGCCGGTGGGGCCGGTGATGATAAGCCCGCCGATGGTTTTGAGCGCGTGGTAGGCGTTGTTATCGCGCAGCACTTTGTGCAGCTCCAAGCCGTGGCTCTTGAGCGCGGCAAGGCTGCCGCCGTCCACATAGCCGCCGGCGGCGTCGGTCGGCCCGTCGGTCCCGTCGCTTCCCAGAGAGAAAACCGCCGCGTTATTTAGCCCCGCTATGCCCTCGCAGGCGGCCAGCGCCAGCTCCTGATTGCGCCCGCCAAGACCGGAGCCTGTCAGGTGCACAACCGTCTCACCACCGGCGATGAATGCAAGGCTCTTGCCGCCCTCCGCATGGCTGCGCGCAATGGCGGCTAAGAATCGTCCCGCCTCCCGCGCCTCACAGCTGAGGCGGTCAGTCAGGTATAGCGGTTCATAGCCCAGCTCCGATGCCGCTTCCGCCGCCGCGGCGCACAGCTCACGGACGGAGCCGTTGATGTGCGTTTCAACGTTGTCAAGGCTCTTCGGCGTCTCCACGTCTAAAAGCGCGCGGGCCTTGTCCGACAGCTCGAGCGCGTATTTTTCGGCGATGGCCCTTGCCATGGCGCAGTCGCTGCCGTCCGGGTAGGCCGGGCCGCTGGCGATGCTGTCCAAAGGGTCGCCCAGCACATCACTGAGCACTATGCTCAACACCCGCGCCGGGGCGCAGTGCAGCGCGAAGCGCCCACCCTTGACGGCGGAGAGCCGTTTGCGGATGCAGTTTATCTCAACAATATCCGCGCCGCGGGCGAGAAGCTGCCGGGTAATGCCGGCAAGCTCATCTCCGGGGATGAGGGGCAGCTCAAACAGCGCGCTTCCGCCGCCGGAGATGAGGAATACAACCGTGTCATCAGCGCTGAGGCTGCCTGTCAGCTCCAGCGCTTTTTCAGTTGCCGAGAAGCTGCCTTCATCGGGCACCGGGTGCCCGGCCTCAAGGCACAAAAGCCCCGGAATATCGCCCTTGCTGTGGCCGTACTTGGTGATTACAATGCCGCCATCCACCCGGCCCAGCGTATCAACAGCGGCTTTGGCCATCTGCCACGCGGCCTTGCCGATGGCGACGAGTATACAGCGCCCCTTGCCGGACGTGTAGCTCTCCAATGTCCGGCGCACGGCCGCATCCGGCTGAACGGCCCTGAGTGCGCGGCAGATGATCTGTTCCGCGTCCTTCCGCAGGTTATGGTTCATGGCTGAGCCTCCTTCCGGCGGTATTATAACACAGCGCAGGAGCTTATTCCATCACAAAAGTCAAAAGAGTCCGGGTCATACCCTCAATCTCCGCAGCGGCTATTATAATTGCCCGTATGCTCCACCACGTTGACGCTGCCGCCCTTATTTTCGGCGGCTTTTTGAAATTCCGGGCTGTCGGCTGCGTCCGACTGCGCAGCAAATTTTTTGTCGGCAACACTGATAATAACTACAAAGACGCAAAAAATAATTATAAGCAATATGACACTGAAACCCATTGCTTTTCTCCCCACATTGTTTGCTAAAAAACCCAAACAAATATATCGTAAAACCGATATATTGTCAATTGAGTGTATCGGGTTTTAACATCTATCGACAATCCGCCGCTCTGGGTAAAATAAAACCATCAGAGGAGGGATGCGCAATGCAGGAGAATGAAGTGATAGGGAGGATAAAGGACTTGTGTGATGAGCGCTCCTGGACAATCTATCGTCTGGCAAAAGAGAGCGGCATAACATATTCGACCTTGTGCACCATGCTGCATAAGTCAAATTCTCCATCGCTGTCAACGCTCGTCCGCATCTGTGATGGCTTTGGCATTACCCTTTCCCAGTTTTTTGAGGGGGAGAACGAACAGACACAATTGACTGATGAGCAAAAAACGGTTTTATCGCGCTGGAGCAAGCTCTCCTCGGAAAACCGCGATGCCGCCGCGAAATATATTTCATTTCTGCTCTCCCAGCAGGAGGAAGAATTATGTTGAGGCTGTAAAAAACCTATGCAAAGAAGTGAAGATAAAGAAGCAGCGGGGGTGCTCGAGGGGTAGCGAAGCGGCGGCGCGGTAGTGAATGATATGCCGGTGGCATATCAGAGCCGCGCCGTGACCGAGCCTCAGCGAGACAGGCCCACCTCGTGTACAATAACCCGCCGCAGAAAAGACCGTATTTACGGGCTTTTCGGGCGAAGCAGCGTTTTGAATTAGTTCAAAACGCTCGGCGGTTGAAGCGGTCAAAAAAGTCCTTGTAGGACTTTTTTGACAAGCTGAAAACTCCCTTCGGCAGCGCCGAAGGGAGTTTTATGTTATCGTTCAAATTACCGCTCTTTCACACCGCGAACCCTGGTCGACACAACCGGGCCGAGCGGGAGCATTTTTATATCCACCGTGCCGTCAGTGGCGCGCGTTATGAGCGTGCCGCCGCGTTGAATATAGCTCTTTTCAATACCTTTATAGCTGAGATAATCTGTCGACATTCCGTATGTCATCTGGATTCCCTTATACACAAGAGAGAGTGTGTTCATGTGGTCATGCCCGCAGAAGAGCCACTTGATGACGCCGTTTTCCACCGCCCGGTCAAAAAACGGGCTTTTGAGCTTCGAGATGCCGAAATACTCGCCCGTTTCGGCGATGCTCCCGTGCCGGTATATGACGCTCCGGTCGCCGAGCTTCATTCTCTCATAGGCCTCTTTAAATTCACGCGGCGGCATATGGAAGAAGGCCATGGCTTTGATGTCAGGGTTTTCGCT
Source organism: uncultured Eubacteriales bacterium (assembly GCA_900549545.1). GTDB lineage: Bacteria > Bacillota > Clostridia > Oscillospirales > Oscillospiraceae > Limivicinus. The sequence continues at coordinate 3,219 of URPA01000011.1, read as the reverse complement.
GCGCAGCGCGTCAAGCCGGCGCATGCACCAATCGGTCTGGTCGGCATGTATCCCATCAAAGCCGCTGAAAAACCAGCTGCCCCGGCAGTACATATTGGAATCGAGCAGCACCAGCAGGAGAATGACTTTCCCTGTGTTGTCGGCAAGCTCAATAATAAAATTGCCCACGCCTGTAAGCTCCCCGCGGCCCTCGGTGAAGATGCAGTATCTCCCGGCCTTGAAGAGCTCTGCAAGCTCCTCCTTTCGGCAGCGGGAGAAAATTTCACTGTCGTGATTGCCGAAAACCAGCGTGTACGGCATCTCAAAGCCGTCCATGAACTCTATGAGCCTCTGTGCCTGCATGCGGTTGTCAATCGTCCCGGCCAGCGGCAGAAAGGGAAATATCGAGTCCCCGGTGAGGACGATGAGGTCAGGCCGGGCCTTGCTGACAGTCTCCCGCACGGCCGAGAGCGCAAGCGCGTCCTTTGCTCCTGACAGACGGGAAAAGCCCAGGTGCAGGTCAGTGAGCTGCAAGATTCTGAACTGCCGGTCAGCAGGTATCTCCATTATGAATGTTTCGGCGTCAGTTTGGGTGCATTTGTTATACATGGTGGAAATCCTCTTTGGCGTAGTGGGGCTATTATACCATGCCCGCAGATATATTTCCAGCGTTGACAGCGGGGAACAAGCCGAATATAATAATGGGCAATTATTACGGAAGGAGAAAAGCCAATGAAAAGGCGGTCTGTTTTCCATGTGAAAAAGCGCACACTGCTGGCGGTTGCCGGCTGCGTGTGGCTGCTGGCGGGCTTCAATGTGGCCCGGCTTGGCGTCATCTCTTACGGGCGGCTGTCGCGGGTGGAACTGTGGCATGTGCTGCTGTCAATCCTCGTTTTCTGTGCCTTCGGGCTGATGTTTTACAAGATGAGCGTCAAGCACACGAGGCGCATCAAGGGCTATAAGGAAGAGTTTCGCCCCGTGTGGCACTTTTTTGATTTGAAGGCGTATCTCATCATGGCCTTCATGATGGGCGGCGGCATCTGGCTTCGCTCCTCGGGGCTTGTGCCCGATGTGTTCATCGCCTTTTTCTATACCGGCCTTGGCTGTGCCCTCGCCCTCGCGGGTGTGCTGTTCTGGGTGATGTTCGCGGCGTATCATGAGGGGAAATGAAGAATCAATTATTCATTATTCATCAGCGAAGCGGTTTCATTCTTCATTTTTCATTACAAAAATCCGCTATGATGAATATTGAATAATGAATAATGAAAAATACAAAACAAAAATCCGCTCTCTTGTGAGAACGGATTTTTGTTTTGGTGGGGGAAGGTGGATTCGAACCACCGAAGGCATTGCCAACAGATTTACAGTCTGCCCCATTTGGCCACTCTGGAATTCCCCCATATTAAGTTTGGAAAAACCTGCCTCTCGTTATTCGCGGCAAAGCCCAGCGCAGCGGGTTTGGCGCGAGAAAGGAGGAGCGACGGAGGGAGCAAGCTTTCGGCTTTAGCCGGAAGCGGGACGATCCGCAGTCTGCTCCGACGTTGGAGCTGGTGGACGGACTCGAACCCCCGACCTGCTGATTACAAATCAGCTGCTCTACCAACTGAGCTATACCAGCACAACACCGGCCTAGATATAATAGCAAACCGCCTTTTGTTTGTCAACAAAAATTTTTGAAGAATTTCAGTGGATCCTGCGGGGACTTTATGGAGGAGAAACCATGAACTTAGAAGAACTTTCAAAACAATACCGGGACAGCGGCACAGCCTGCCGCGTACGCGCCGAACAGCTCCAACGCGAGCTTCGCACGGCGCGCCTGAACGAGCACAGCAAGCACGCGCTGCGCGTGCGCATCATGCATCTGGAGGACATGGCCACGGCCACGCTCTCGACCGCGAATTTTCTCGCGCGCTACTACGACCGGACGCGGAGCTGACAGGGGGTTTGCGTCGGCGCGGATCGTGTGGTATACTGTCGATATGAAACAGATTCACAGACAATGCAGACAAGGACTCGCCCTGCTGCTGGCGCTGGCCCTTTGCGTGGCCCTGTGCGGCTGTAGACGCGAGGAGCCGGACCCGCACGCGGGCATGGTCGAGGTGTTCAACGGCGCGGCGAACGACTGGATCACCCCGAAACCGGCGGTACCCGTGAGCGCGCTGACGCAGGCGGACTTCTCCCTGGACGGCGAAGTGGTGCGCTACGGCGGCACGGCCTGCCGTGCGGCGCAGGGCGTGGACGTGTCGTACTATCAGGGGGAGATCGACTGGGCGGCGGTCGCGGCCTCGGGCGTGGAATTCGCCATGATCCGCGCGGGCTACCGCGGCTACACCGACGGCGGCATCACCGAGGATGAGCGCTTCCGGGAAAACGCGCAGGGCGCGCTGAACGCGGGGCTGCGCGTCGGGCTGTATTTCTTCTCGCAGGCGGTCACGGTCGAGGAGGCCGAGATTGAGGCGCGCTGGCTGCTGGATGCGGCGAAGGACTTCAAAATCACCCTGCCGCTGGTGTTCGACTGGGAGCCGATCGGCGGCGTGTCGGGCGAGATCCGCACGGACGGCATGACCGGTGCGGAGACCACTGCGTGCGCCAGGGCGTTCTGCGAGATCATCGCCGGGGCGGGCTACGAGCCGTGCATTTATTTTTCCCGCTGGCAGGGATATTATGATTACGACCTGTCGCAGCTCACGGACTACACCTTCTGGGTCAGCGGCACGGGCGCGTGGGACGATTTCTACTATGCGCACACCTTCTGGCAATATACCTTTACCGGTACGGTGGACGGCATTGCCACGGCGGTGGACCGGAATATCTGGTATATCCCGATCACGTCGGGATGACAGCCCGCTGAGTCTGTCAAAAAAGCAAAGCTTTTTTGACAGAGTAGGATTGCGGCCTGCTGCAGCGCACTCGCTGTCCGCCAAAGGCGCCCAACTCGCACGTTTGCAGGCCGAGCAGTATTTTCTCCGCCGCACATGTCGCCGGAGAAAATGATTGAATTTTCTTTCACCGCTCCGGCGGTGAAACTCTACGAGGTCTTTTGACAAGCTGGGCTGGATGACGGCCCGCTTCCACACAGACACATATAATAAGGAGTTCCTATGAAAAAGACATTCCTCAGCCTTCTGTTGATCTTCAGCCTGCTGCTGACGCTTGCGCCAGGCGCGTTTGCCGCGTCGAACCGGGTGGAGGTGACCTCCGCCGCGGCGATGGCGGAGCAGCTTGCGCAGCCTGCAGCAG
>URPA01000010.1 GCA_900549545.1 uncultured Eubacteriales bacterium | reverse complement strand
GGCATAGTTAAGTTTACTGACGAGCGGGAGATTACTTCCGCTCGTCTTCATTTAGTAGCGCAAAATTTGAGGACTCTTTATTTCCTTATTCGGTATAGCGGAGGCGGCTGTCAATTCGACATAATTTTCTTGTGATACTTTACCGTACATGAGCATTACTGCCGGGATTGGCGTTTTCCTTCGTGAGCATCACATTGCTGTTTACAAAGAAACCGTCACCTTGATGGATGATATATTCCGCTCCAACTGTTGTGATTTTACTGGTGCCGTCCTCAATATATCCAAGTTCAAGCTCCTCATGCCAGTGCCATGGGATTACGAAGTCTGTCAAATCTCTTTTATGTAAGCAGTAGGGATATTCTGTTGTCATCCCGTCAATTTGCTCAACTTGATTTTCATCTGTCTGAAATATCTGCATATTAAGACCCCTATTGCTGAAATATTAGAAATATTATACACTATCAGTCCGAATATTTCTATATTTAGTCGTCATATACATAGAAAATTTTGAGGTAAAATCATATGATATGAGCACCATCTGTACAAGGAAAGGAAAACACGGTCATGTCAAATAATTTTACCTACTATTCCCCCACGAAGGTCTTCTTCGGAAAAAATGTTGAAGCACAAACGGGAAAAGAAATTCGTGAATTGGGTGCATCTAAGGTGCTGATCGTCTATGGCGGTCAAAGCGCCCAACGCTCTGGGCTTCTGGATGTCCTGCGGCGTTCCATGGAAGCGGAGTCCTTGGCATATGTCGAATTGGGCGGCGTTGTTCCAAATCCCCGACTGGATAAGGTTTATGAGGGTATTCGCATTGGCATTAGAGATCAGATTGACTTCTTGCTGGCGGTCGGCGGCGGCAGTGTCATTGATACAGCGAAAGCTATCGCCTATGGCCTGGCAGAGCCTGAGCGGGATGTATGGGAGCTTTTTGAACACACACGGACGGCGAAGGGCTGCCTCCCGGTTGCCAGCGTCCTGACCATTGCAGCCTCCGGCAGCGAGACTTCAAAGGGATGCGTGATCACCAATGAGCGAACCGGAAGCAAGCGGGCTTATGATGACAATCTGGCCCGGCCAAAATTCGCCATGATGAACCCGACCTATACCCAATCTCTGCCGGACTACCAAACGGAGTCCGGATGTGTGGATATTATGATGCACACAATGGAGCGATATTTCACCAATGGCGGTAACATGGAAATAACCGATGCTATTGCCGAAGGGCTTCTCCGCACTGTGATGAAAAACGCCGGTATTCTCCACATAATAAAAATTAACTTGCTCCCCATTTTATATCAACACCTCAAACGCAAAAGCGTTGTCTGCGGCAGCAATCCTGCGCTTGAGATGCAGCGGCGGTTGAACATCACGTTTCAGACGCCGTTTTTTTGAAAAGCCGGAACACGGGGGCGTGATAAAATTGCCTTTTTAAGCCCTTGGCACGACCATTCCTGTCCAGGCTGCTTAGCAATCCAGTTGCTGCGACTATTTGATAATACGATATTTTTTTGAAAAATCAAGCCTGAACTTCCTCTGCGGACATGAAATCTTAATAATTACTTGTTACAATACTTCCGTTAAGAACTGTGTGAAAGGATGAATCGGATTGAAGCATCCCGCGTTGACAAGGGCTTTTGCCGCGGCGCTGGCCGTGATGTGCCTGGTAATGCTGCTGGCGGGCGGAATAGGCCTCGGCAAGGCGGCAGGCGACAGGCAGGCCGATGATGAGGACATGCGGCGGCTTGAGGCCAGAATAGATGAATATACGGAGCTTGAAAACTCGCTCGCCGGGAAGAAGACCTACCAACAGCAGCAGGCCACCCTTGACCGGAAGGAGGATGCCCACGCGGAAAACGTCTCCGGGCATCGCCGCGCCCTCGCCGAGTACACTGCCACAAGAGGCGGGCTTATTCAGGGCGCGGCCGCGCTGGATGAGGCGGACGCCGCCTTCGCGCAGGGTAAGAGCCAGTTCGAGGCGGGGCTCAAGGAGTTTGAGGCTCAGGAGGCCGCCTTCAACGAGGGCTATGAGCAGTATCAGCAGGGGGTGCAGCAGCTTGAGCAGATGCAGCAGCTATACACCGCCACCTCCGCAATGCTCGAGGCCGCTGAGCAGGAGCTGGCAAGAATATCTGAGATGGGCGAGCTGATGGAAAACGGCGACAAGGCGGATATCTTGGAAAAAGGCGTTGAGCAGATGGACAATGCGCTCGCGGCCTATGATCAGGCGGCGGGCTATGTGAATGACCTCGCCCAGCAGGGAGTAATCACCGAGGAGCAGCTCAAGCAGTTTACCGAAGCGATAACTGCCGCCACCGGCATGAGCCCGGAGGAGATGCGCACTGCCGCCCAGCAGACACGGGATGAGATGGCAAACGCCGATCCGGACGATGTGATAAGCGATGAGCAGTATGAGCAGCTCAAGGAGCAGTACGCGCAGAATAAGGACCGGCTCGAGGCTGCCGCCGCTCAGGCCCAGGTGGACAATTATAAGGCCCAGCTTGTGGCGATGAAGGAGCAGATGGACGCCGCACAGGCGGAGATAGATAAGATGGCCCCCATTATGGAGGAGGGCAAAAAGAGCATCGAGCTCGGCAGAGCACAGATGGACGCCATAAAGGCACAGATGGAGCAGGGCGAAAAGGCCCTCAACGACGGGCGCGCCGCAATATGGACGCAGCAGGCAAAGCTCAAGGACACGCAGGCGGAGCTTGAGCAGGAAAAGCTTGAGCTGGAGGAAAACCGGGCTAATCTTGACAGGGACAAACAAGCCGCCGAGGCTAAGCTTGAGCTGGAGCAGCAGCGCAGCTATCTGCGCGCGGTGCTCCTGGACAGGGACGGGATAAGCCGCCGCGCCGCTGAGGGCATGGAGCTCTCAGCGGCCGCGAATGAGTACCTCAATGCTCAGCGCGCGGAGAACCAGCGCAGCTTCCGGGGCAGAGCCGCTGCGTACAGCCTGATGGTGATTGGCGCGATAGCGGGCTTTATAGGTATCCCGGCCGCCTTTGAAAAGACCAAGAAGCGCGCCATGCTGGTGCTGCCGCCGGTGATATGCCTTGTATGTGCCGCGGCGGCAGAGATAATCTGCCTTGCCCTTGGCAGGGGCAGCAGCTATTCCGCCATCGGCGTGATGATTTTCGCGGCAATCCAGAGCCTGCTGGTGCTGCCAAACATGAAAAAAACTGTTAAAACAGTGTGATGCTTTATAAAAAATGCCGCCCGGCAGGGCGGCATTTTTGGTGCATTAATTTTCAAAGCAAAACTCAATATAGGTGTTCAGCAGCTCACGGTGCGGGGCGCTGTAAGGGAAAAACATAACATAAGTCTCTTCGGCGTACTGCGCGTTTTCGGAGCCGGATATGTAGCGGCTGTGCGTCATGTCGATGCCGGCATAGCAGGGGTTCCCGTCAACGTCCAGACCCTCTGTCATATACGGCTCAAGCCGCGCATACAGCTCCGGCGAGAGCAGCTCCTTCAGGTCGAGCATGGGCACGTCACCCGTATAGTAGTCAAAAACCGTCTCGGTGGAGACGATGAAGTCCAGCTCCTGTGCCGCCATGTAGGCAATGATCTTTCCGTTGCTGGCGGCGCTGTACTCGGTAGCTCCGCCGTCGAGACTTACGTACAGGCTGTCATCAAAAACCAGCTTTTCGTCCTTGCCCAGCCCGAGACGCTGCGAAAATTCGTCCTGAATCTTATCCGCGGGGAAGAAATTATAATCGTCATTGGTGAAAAAGCCCTCAAGCACGGTCTCCTTCCCGGCCTGCACGATAACATCGGCGACATAGCCGCAGAACATCAGCACGACGAGAAACAGCAGCATCCATTTCCAATAGTAGGTAAAAATATAGCTCAGCTTTTTCCCGAAGCTCATTTTGCGCAGCTTTGCGGACTCCGTTGCCCGCCAGAGCTTCACTTTTTCCCTGAAGCTCAGTCCAACCCCGCCTATCATTCCTCCGGCAGCTCCTTTCCGTCCTCGTCATCCTTGCCGGTGTATTTGAGGAAAACGCCGGTGAGAAAATATGAGGCAAAGAAGATATAAAGCCCTATCCAGAAGAAGAACAGGCCGCTGACATTGTAGATAAGCACGCAGACCAGCGCCGTCATCACAAAGAAGGTGACGGTCACGTGGAGGTTGCCCATGGCCATGATGAAGCTGTCGCGGAGAATCTTGCCGATTTTGAAGTCAAAGGTCGCGAGAATGGGGTAGGCGTACATGCAGCAGGAGAGGAAGATAATCGCAAGGCAGCCGCACACACCCAGCAGCGCGATGCCGAAAACCCCGCCGTTGACCAGATAGTAGTTCCAGGCCGCCCAGAGGTCAAGCGCGAAAAAGGCCGTGCCGAAAAGCTGGATGAGCCAGAGCAGGGTCGCCCGCCCGAAATGAGCCTTGAAGGAAGTGAAAAAGCTCCTGAAAATCTTGCCCTCCCGGTCGGTCACCTGATGCAGGCAGAAATCGTAAAAGGCGGTGGTCGCCGCGCCGCAGGTGATTATGGGCAGGCTGATAATGGCCCACAGTATGCTCATGAGGGCGGCATCGGTGAGCTTTGCCACGAAGTTCCAGAATTTGTTTTCGGGGTTGAATAGTTGAATCATGTGCCTCTCCTATGGGGAAATGTCACTCAAGAATATTGGTAGTAATGTAGTCCACGCCCATGGCCACCATGGCCTCGCCCTCTTCCTTGGTGTTGACCGTCCAGCAGTTGACCTCAAGCCCGGCGGTGTGAACCTTATCAACAATTTCCTTTGTGAGGTTTATATACTTCATATCAAGACCGAGGTTATATTTTTTGAGGTTTTCAAGGTCCTTGTCCGTAAACTGCCGCAGCAGGTACTGGGCCGGGACCTGGGGATAGCGGCGGCGCAGGTAAATGAGGTTTTTAAGCTCGAAGGAGATGAAGGTTATATGGTCAAGATAGCCCATTTTTTCAATGGAAGCTACTATTTTATATATATCCGATGCGCGGAACTGATTTTTAAATTCCAGCACGCAGTGCTTTTCGTACTTTTTGCAGATGCCGATATACTCCTCAAGCGTGGGGATGCACAAATCATTGCGGCCGCGCTTGCCGTCAATATCCGCGAGCTGGAGCTTGCGGAGGGTGTCAAAGGTGCTCTCCTCCACGTTCAGCCCGTCAATGCCCACGCGGGCGGTGTTGTCATCGTGGATTATAACATATTTCCCGTCAGCCGTCACGTGGACATCAGTTTCGATGCCAAAATAAGCCTCGCGGTTGCCTGCGGCGACAAAGGCGGAGCAGGTGTTTTCCTTTTCAAGACCGCTCAGCCCGCGGTGAGCGATCATTTTAACGTTTTTTTTGTCAATTTTAATTGTGTTCATGGCGAATCTCCTATAAATATAGGGCAGGGCTGCGTCCCTGTCGCTGCGATTTTGGCAAAAAGCCGGTTCTGCGCCGACAAAAAGTGACTTTGTCGTGTCGTTCAGTATATCATTTTGCTCACGCCATTGCAACAATCGCGCAGGCCGACGGCACAAAAACTCAAACTTTTGGTGAAGCTCAACAAAAGCACCGTGTAAATTTTTCCCTTTCTCACAATAAATTGAGCGAGTTTTGGTCAAAAACCGTTTTTGCGCAATTTTACGAAAATGGCTTACAAGAGGTTGTAAATTCGGGGGCAAAATGGTATACTTTGACCAAGCTCACAGCGAGAGGCTGTGACACGCAAATTCTTTTCTAAATTCTAAGGAGGAAAACGAAATGAAAAAGATTCTGGCACTTGTGCTGGCGCTGTGCATGGTTTTTGCCCTGTGCGCCTGCGGCGGCTCCACCGGCGCTCCCGCAGCGTCTGAGGCTCCTGCCGATGCAGAGCAGCCCGCCGAAGCCGATGGCTCCATGTACGATGTGACCGAGCCTATCACCATTGTCTGGTGGCACGCTCTGGAGGATCAGTACAGCGATCTGGTAAAGGAAGTTGTTGACGACTTCAACAACTCTCAGGATCTCATCACTGTCGAGGCCCAGTACATGGGCGCGTACAAGGATGTCAATGAGGCTCTGGTTGCCGCCCACGCTGCCGGCACCGGCCTGCCCGCAGTCTGCGTTGCCAACACTGACTATGTTGCCTCTTACGGCGACGGCGGTGTGTTTGAGAACCTGGATCCCTACATAGCCGCTACCGGCTACGATGTGGATGACTTCTCCACCGGTCTTCTGCACAGCTCCCAGTTTGACGGCAAGCAGGTTGCAATGCCTTTCCTGCACTCCACTCAGGTTATCTACTACAACAAGACCCTCGCCGATGAGAACAACATCACCGTCCCCACCAAGATCGAGGACTTTGAGGAGTTCCTTAAGGCCGGTGCTGCCGCCTGCGGCGGTTACGGCACTGTTGTCCCCGGCTGGGACCAGTGGTACTTCGAGACCCTGTACCTCAACGAGGGCGTTGACATCATCACCGACGACAACACCTGCGACCTCAACAGCGATGCCGCTCTGGGTGTGACCAACATGATCAAGGGCTGGTGCGATGACGGTCTTGCTTACCTCGCCACCGGTACCGACGCTTCTGCCGGTATGCGCCAGAACTTCTATGACGGCAAGGCCTTCTCCGTCATGCACACCTCTTCCCTCTACAACCAGTATGTTGACAAGTGCGACTTTGAAGTCGGCATGGCATGGTACCCCGCTGCCACCACCGGTGACATGTACTCCGAGGTCGGCGGCTGCGTCCTGGGTATCCCCGCCGGCAACGACCAGGCCACCAAGAACGCTGCATGGGTCTTCCTTCAGTACCTCTGTGGCAAGGAAGTCAACATGAAGTGGGCTGAGGGCACTGGCTACCTGCCCACCCGTAACTCCGTTCTGAGCACTGACGAGGGTGTTGCATTCCTCGAGAAGAAGCCCGCATTCCAGTGCATCTTCGATAACCTCAACCTCATCAACCCCCGTATCCAGAGCGCTGCCTGGAGCGAGCTGGCCACCACCTGGAAGAACTATATGGATGTTATGATCAACCAGGGTGCCGATGTTGATACCGAGTCCGCTCAGATGGTCGTCGAGATCGACGAGATTCTTGAAGACCACGCCTGAGTTATAAATTCAGGAGAAATTCTCTGAATGAACCAACTAAAGCCTCAAGCCTTGCTCCGGCAGGGCTTGGGGCAGCCCTGCTTATCGCACATTTGAGTAAACGCTGAATAACGAGTTGTTCATTGTTTACTATCGGAGAGAAAGGATTTGTTACTATGAGCAATGTCCCCGTGGAGACCGCGGCTCCGGCTCCGGTTGAGCAGAAGAGGAGCCGGCTGACCAGCCGGCAGAAGTCCAAGATAGTGGACTTCCTTTTCGTGCTGCCGGCCCTGGTGCTGCTCGCGGTTTTTACATACTATCCCGTGGCAAAGCTGTTTCAAATCAGCCTGACCGACTGGAACCTGCTCAAGCCCGAGTGGGAGTTCGTGGGCCTGAAGAACTGGAAATGGCTCTTTGCCGGTTCCGGCGCCAAATACCTCTGGAACTCGCTGAAGGTCACCTTCCTCTATTCGCTCGGTGAGATCGCCGCGACCATGGTCGGCGGTATCTGCCTCGCCCTGCTCTTCAAGCGCATGACCCGTGGCTTCAGCGCAATGCGCGCTATCCTGTTTGTCCCCAAATATGTTGCAATGTCCTCCTGCGCCGTTGTCTTTTTGTGGATACTCAACACTGATTACGGTGTTCTCAACTATCTGCTCAAGGTCGTCGGCCTTCAGCCTGTGGACTGGCTCAACCAGGAATCGACAGCTCTGCTGTCCGTCCTGATGACGACCTGCTGGCGTGTCTTTGGTTACGGCATGATGATCTACCTGTCGGCTATGATGGGCATCTCGCCCCAGTACTATGAGGCCGCGTCTCTCGATGGCGCCAACAGCAGGCAGCAGTTTTTCAAAATCACCCTGCCCCTGCTTTCACCAACTACGCTGTTTTTGCTGGTCACCACCTTCCTCAGCTCTATGAAGGTGTTCCAGTCTGTCGATATTCTGACCTCCGGCGGCCCTGCCCGTTCCACCGAAGTGTTTGTGTACCTGATTTACAAGTACGCAATGGTCGACTTCCGTATGGACCGCGCGGCGACCTCCGCTGTCATGTTCTTCGTGATACTGCTGGCCATCACCATCGCTACCATGAAGTACTCCAACAACTCCGTCAACTACGACGCATAAGGGAGGGAGAAAGTTATGAATCCGGAAACTGCTATTCGCAAGAAAAAGCACAGCGTTGGCTACCATGTCAATACGGTAGTCGCCGTTATCATCACTATCATAATGCTCTTCCCGCTCTACTGGATGCTGGCTACCTCCGTCAAGTCCGCGGAAGAGGTTCAGCTCATTATCCCGACGCTCTTCCCTCACAGCTTCCATCCTGAGAACTATCTCAACGTTCTCACACGCGCAAACTTCCTCAAGTACTACTGGAACACCATCGTCATGACCGCCGGTATCCTCGTCCTTCAGGTCGGCACCGGCACTCTGGCGGCTTACGGCTTTGCCTGCGGCAACTTCAAGGGCCGCAATGTGCTGTTCTATCTGGTGCTTGGCGCGCTGATGATTCCTCTTCAGGTCACATTTATTCCTATCTATATCATGTGCGCAAACTGGAATCTGACCGATACGTTCCTGGGCCTTATCCTGCCGGAGGCTGTTTCGGCCTACTACATCTTCATGATGCGAAACTCCTTCCTTGCGATAGACCAAAGCTATATTGATGCCGGCCGAATTGACGGGCTCGGCCGCTTCGGCATCATCTGGAACGTGCTCGTACCCATGAGCAAGGCCACCATCTTCACCGTCACTCTGGTGACCTTCTCCAACGGCTGGAACGCCTACTTCTGGCCCAAAATCATTGCAAAGAACGAGGTTCGCCGCGTGCTGACCGTCGGCCTTGCCCAGCTCAAGAATACCTTCGCCGGACAGGCTGTCTCCAACTACCATGAAATCATGGCGGGCGCGGTGCTGGCTGTTGTGCCGCTGATCATCCTGTTCCTGATTTTCCAGAAGTACATGATGACCGGTTACTCCAAGGCCGCGATGAAGTAATTGCCGGCTGCTTAGCAAAACGAATGACCCCCCCGCCATACGGCGGGGGGTTAAGACTGTAAAAAAGTTGTTATTTTTTCAAAAAATATGGGCTTTGGCTTTAAGCGCCGATAATCATGCAGTGAGCGGGGGAGCCAAAGTGCCCCGGAATGTCGGTGACGATGCAGTCCATATCGTTGAGCCTCAGCAGGGGGCTGCCCGGCTCTGTGTCGAGCTGCTTTCCCGAAAACAGCAGGACCTTTCTCTCGGCCTGCCGCGCCGCCGCGTGCAGAATGGGCATCCTGTCAAGCCCGTTGTAGCAGAGGCTGCCGTCAAAGAGGCTGTCGCAGCAGAAAAAAGCGTTGTTATAGCGGAAAAGGCCCGCAATGTCCGCTGCCGCGCCGCCGACAAGCGCGTCCTGCCCGAGGGGGCAGCCGCCGGTGCAGTAAAGGCGCTTTGCGTGCCCACAGAGGACCTCAGCGATGGACAGACTGTCCGTCACGACGGTCAGGTCCTCTATCCAGCTTGCGGCCTGCGCCAGAGAAAGCCCGATGTCCCCGGAGCCGATAAACACCGTGCTGTGCGGCTTTATGAGCCTTGCCGCTGCCGCGCCGATCGGGGCAAACGGAACATGACCGGAGTCATGCCTTGCCGACTGCGCGATGCGCGTCACAGCCATGGCTTTGCCGTGACCGCGGACGATGAGCCCGCGCCCGGCCAGAACCGACAAATCACGGCGCACTGTCGCCGCGCTTACATAGAGCTGCTTTTCCAGCTCCTTTGCGGATATGCTGCCGCTGCTCTCAATGAGGCGCAGCATTTTTTGAAGGCGTTCCTCAGCCATTTTGGCCTCCCTTTATACCTGCACCCGGCGGATAACCGGGCCGGGGGCAAAACTGTGCTTTTCATCGTCGGTAATGAGGTATTTGAAATCCTCCAGCGGCGCGATGTTATATGGCCGCGTCAGGCCAATCTTGCTGCTGTCAAAGAGCAGAACGCTGCTGTGCGCCTGCTCCAATGCCGCCCGGCGCAGCGCCGCCGCCGGCTCAATAGTCTCCGCGGCAAAGCCCTGCGGCGTAACGGCGACAGGGGAGAAAAAGGCCAGGTCAAAGTTATACCGGCGCACAGCCTGCTCCGCCGCCGGGCCGAAAAACCCATGGGACGCGGGCGAAATTTCGCCACCGATAAGGCGCACGGCTGCCGCGCCGTCTTTAAGACGCTTGACGACGTGCAGACTGTTTGTTACTATAACATTGTCGCGCATATTGCGCAGCCCGTCCGCCATCTTGAGCACCGTCGATGAAGAGTCGAGAAACACGGTGCTGCCCGGCGTGACAAGGCGGAGCGCGTCCTGAGCGATATTAGCCTTGGCGTTGGCGTTGACGTTGGAGCGAAAGCTCACCGGCGTGTCCACAATGCCCTCAGCCACGGGGATAACTCCGTTTTTGCCCATGGTGACAACGCCGCTGCTGCGGAGCCTCGCAATGTCCCGCCGCACGGTTGAAAGGCTGACCCCGAGCTGCTCCGCAAGCTCCTGCAAGCTGACATATCCGCTTTTTTTCACAATGGCCATTATATCCACGAGCCGCTGCTCACGCAAGGGATTCACCTCTTTCAATACGCAATCATTTTTATCATTATACCAGCCGCAGACACTTTTGGCAATAAGCCGGAAGAGTAAGCTCTGCCAAGCCCGAAAATCTTTACACACGAGAGGGAAAAATCATGCAGTACATTTCACCAGATGCCAGACAATTCAAGGCCAATTTGCACAGCCATTCCTGCTTGTCCGACGGGGTGCTCACGCCGGAGGCTATGGTCAGCGCCTATAAGGAGCGGGGCTATTCCATCCTCGCCATTACCGACCATGAGGCGCCCTATGACCACAGCGATTTGAGCAGTGATGATTTCCTGCTGCTCACAGGCTATGAGATATATGTCCGCCCCTCGCCCAAGTGCGAGTTTGACGCTTTTAAGCCGGAGATACACATTAATCTTCTGGCAAAGCAGCCGCACAACACCGCCTTTGTGGCATATGACCCCAATTTCTGCAAGTATATGCCCGCAAAGGTTGCCGCGGAGCGGGAGAAGCTCGGCAATATCGGCCCGCGCAGATATGAGCGGGAGTATATCCGCAGCGTCATCCGTGAGGCCGTGAAGGCGGGGTACCTCGTCACCTATAACCACCCCAACTGGTCCATGGAGGAGCCGGAGGAGATTTTGCACTATGACGGCTTTTTCAGCCTTGAGATTTTCAACACCGGCTCCCAGACCATAAACGGGCACGAGTCGAATATCGGCCTGTATGACCGCCTTCTGCGGCACGGTATGCGCCCCTTTGTCCACGGGGCGGACGATAACCACAACAAGCACCCCTTTGACCATGTGCTCAATGACTCCTTCGGCGCATGGACAATGATAATGGCCAAGGACCTGAGCTATCCCTCCGTTATCGCGGCGCTGGAGAAGGGCGATTTCTACGCCAGCACCGGCCCGGAGATAAGCGAGCTCTCCTTTGAGGGCAAGAAGGTCCTGCTCCGGTGCAGCGACGCACAGCGTGTCATTCTGAACATCAGCCCAAAGCGGGCGCTGAATGTCTGCGCCGAGCCGGGCGGCGTTATCAACGAGGCGCACTTTGAGATTCCCGACTACGCGCCCTATGTGTATTTCACGGTTATGACCGCCGACGGCAAAACCGCGCACACAAGAGCCTTTACCCGCGAAGAGCTGGGGATTTGAGCGGGAGGAGAAATCATGAAAAAAAGCCTTTTAATATCAGCCTGCCTCTGCCTGTGCCTGCTCTGCGGCTGCGGCAAAGCCGAGCAGCCCGCATCCCCGGAGGAATCCGCCCCGGCTGAGGCGGCAAGCGAGCTGAAAATCACCCAGAGCGAGAGCGTCAAGCGGGAAAAGTACATTGATGAAGCCGATTTTGAAGCTTTTCTTGGCCGCAGCGAGAAAAAATATCTCATTCCCGGCCTGAACGAGGCCGTCATTCCCCAGGGCATGAGCCTGAGCAGGGAGAGAGGGCTGCTGTATATCTCCGGCTATTATAAGGGAGACGGTGTCCCCTCGGTCATCATGGCGGTCGACGCCCAGAGCGGGGAGCTTGCAGCCGCCTGCCGGCTCTTTAATGCCGACGGCACGCCCTTTGTGAGCCACGTGGGCGGTCTTGCCGCCGCTGGGGACAAGCTCTTTGTCTCGGCAAAGCTCGATAACGACGGCAGTTACAGCATTGCCACCATCGCGCTGGATAAGCTGCCGGCATCCGGCACTGCGGATGTGAGCATTGACGAGACGATAACTCTGCCGGTATCTCCCTCGTTCATGAGCTATTCAAAGGGCCTTCTCATGGTGGGCAATTTCTATCACCCCTCGGCGGACTACGGCCTTTCAAAGGGCATGGAGTTCACCACCCAGACGGCGGACGGGGAGAGCGGCTGCTATATCCTCTGCTATGACCTTAGCCGGGAGGACGCCTTTGCCGCGCCGGAGATGGTGCTGGTCGCCCCGGACAGGGTACAGGGGGCGGTCATGCTCGAGGATGGCCGTGTGTTCCTCAGCCAGTCCTATGGGCGCAAGAATAACTCCACCATTTTCTGCTACGACCTTGCCGCCGCGGCGGAGGAGACTGTGGAGCTTGACGGGCAGCAGGTGAAGGCCTGCATCCTTGACAGCCGCTGCCAGACGGAGGCTGTCACCGCCATGCCCATGACCGAGGCACTGTGCGACGACGGCGAGGGCAATGTGCTGGTGCTGTTTGAGTCCGGCGCGATGGCCTATGACGACGGCAAGTTCCGCACAGACCACGTGTGGCTGATGAAATAACAATAAAAATCCCACCCATGCTTTGCATGGGTGGGATTTTTATTGTCATGCCGGTTCGTAGGAGCGGCTGAGCTCGTTGCCGTCCGCGCCGTACTCCACATCCTCCATGACCGTGGGGTCAACGCGACTGCGCCTTTTGACGACCATGCCCTGCCCCTGATTGTTGAACACCCAAATCTTATACTTGGGAAACGCGGGGTCATCCTTGCGGAAAACACCCGTCTCATTCAGGCGGCAGAACTTGGCGCGGCCCTCGGGAGTGTCCAGCAGATCGCCCTCGCCGGAGTAATAGAGCTCATCCTTGGCGGCGGTTTTCTTAAACTCCTCCCAGTCCTCATTTTCGACTTTCAAAACATCATCGGGCTGTATCATAATCCTTCTCCTTAATTTTTTGCGGTTTAATCTGTGTGTATTATATCACGACTGTGTGCAATATTACAAGCGCTTGCGCAAAAGAGGGAATGTGATATATAATAAAGCTATCTTGTGTCGCGCTCGGCGCGTTTGAAGCGGGAGCGCCGCAAAGCTGCTCCAAACCCCTTGCCTCCCCTACCGCAGTAGGGGAGGTGGCTTGACGCAAAGCGGCAAGACGGAGAGGTATCTCATGCGGAGTTAAGCTTTGCATTGGACGGCTTAAAACTTCGCTAAGGCTATCCTCTCAGTCAGCTGCGCTGAGAGCTCTCCTTGTTGCGACAAGGCGAGCCAAGGGGATGGCGCAAATTTAGCACAACGTGAAAAGCTACACTGCACCTACTTGCTTCCACCGCCGGGGCTGCGCCCGCAGGCGCGTTTCGGAGCGCAACCGCCGTAAGGCGGCTCTTAGCGCGGAGATGAAGTGTCAAGCAGCGAAGCGGCTTGACGATAGGGGGATTTGCTTTCAAGCCGGGAGAAAGTTAGTGCGCCTATTCCCCATTCAAAAGCTCGCTCTGGAAAACCTCAATCATGAGCCTTGCCCCGAGGCGGAAGCCGTCGGCGAACATTTCCGCAAGGTCATCGGAGGTCACGTCCATATATTCGTTCATCACCGCGGTGAACTCCTCGTCGAGCGGCGGGGACAGGCGGCTGAGCTTCTCCGTAAATTCATCTGCGTGCCAGCAGTATCTATCGAGCAGCGCTTTGTGTTCCTTACTTCGCGGGAAAAACTGCTCCGCCGGATAAACCCTGCCGTCATACAGCTCCATCAGCACACTTTTCATAATACTTTTCACCTTTTCCTCCCTTTGACATTTAGTGAATGTCAATCTTCCCTGTATTTTAGCATAGAATGTACAAAATGACAATCACTGAATGTCAGCAAGGGAGAGTTCTATGTATAAAAACAAGGCAGAAGACGGTGAAAATAACATATGCGGGCGAAAAATCAAAGAACTTCGAGAGCAGCTCCCGGTTAAAACTTCACAGCGGAGGTTTGCAGAATTACTGCAAATTGAGGGGCTTGATTTGGACAAAAACGCCGTGCAGAGAATTGAATGCGGAAAGCGTTTTGTCACAGATATTGAGCTGAAGGCCATTGCAAGAGTGCTGGGGGTCAGCTATGAGGAGCTTCTTGACGATTAAAAGCTCCCTGCAACTATTTTTATAAATATATGGAAATCCCGCGTATTTCATGGTATGATTAACC
Organism: uncultured Eubacteriales bacterium; assembly: GCA_900549545.1. Lineage (GTDB taxonomy): Bacteria > Bacillota > Clostridia > Oscillospirales > Oscillospiraceae > Limivicinus. The sequence continues at coordinate 32,599 of URPA01000010.1, read as the reverse complement.
GACAAAAAAGTAAGTGATGAATAAAACGCCAAGAGTGATTTGCGAGAGAATTTGTGTTCTGGCGATGGCTCTTTTTCGCAGACATACTTTGTGTATTTCAAGAAAAAGTGACGAAGTCAGGGCGCAAATTGTCCGCAAAGCACCGAAGGCGGTTTGCTCAGCGCTTACGATAAAAACTGGAGGGATTTTTATGGATAACAACAAGCGCCCGGATTCCATGGCGCGTATCAATACCCCGGAGCTTGCCGAGGCGTTTATCGCCGAGCAGGTCGCGGCGGTCAAGACCCAGGTCGGGGGCAAAAAGGTGCTGCTGGCGCTCTCCGGCGGCGTGGATTCGTCCGTCGTTGCGGCGCTGCTCATCAAGGCTATCGGCAGGCAGCTTGTCTGCGTGCACGTTAACCACGGGCTGCTGCGCAAGGGTGAGCCGGAGCAGGTCATCAAGGTGTTCCGCAGCGAGATGGACGCAAACCTCATCTATGTTGACGCGGTTGACCGCTTTCTTGATAAGCTCGCGGGTGTGGCCGAGCCCGAGCAGAAGCGCAAGATCATCGGCGCTGAGTTCATCCAGGTCTTTGCCGAGGAGGCAAAGAAGCTGGAGGGCATTGAGTTCTTGGCGCAGGGCACCATTTATCCCGACATTCTCGAGTCCGAAAAGGGCGTGAAGGCGCACCACAACGTCGGCGGCCTGCCGGAGGATTTGAATTTTGAGCTGGTCGAGCCGCTGAAGTTCCTTTATAAGGACGAGGTGCGCGTGGTGGGCAAGGCCCTCGGCCTGCCCGACAACATGGTCTACCGTCAGCCCTTCCCCGGCCCCGGTCTCGGCGTGCGCTGCCTCGGCGCCATCACCCGTGACAGGCTCGAGGCCGTGCGCGAGTCGGACGCTATTTTGCGCGAGGAGTTTGCAAAGAACGGCCTTGCGGGCAAGGTGTGGCAGTATTTCACCGCCGTGCCCGACTTCAAGTCCGTCGGCGTGAAGGACGGCAAGCGCACCTTTGAGTACCCCGTCATCATCCGCGCCGTCAACACTACCGACGCCATGACCGCCACCATCGAGGAGATCCCCTACGCGCTCCTCAAGCACATCACCGAGCGCATCACCAGCGAGGTCCCCGGCGTCAACCGCGTTGTGTACGACCTCACCCCCAAGCCCTGCGGGACTATCGAATGGGAATGATCCCGCATTTCACAGAGGGAGACGACAACTATGCAGCTACGTTTATCCAGCGGCAAGCCTGAGGTTTTGGAAGCCGCGCGCGACTATGTGGAGAATCATTTGGAGGCCGGGGCGGCCATAATGAAAAGAGAGTATGACCGCACGAGCGCGAAGTACACCATCGCGCTGCCGGACGAACAAGCGGACGCCCTGCTGGATAAGCTGCTGGCGCTCTCGCCTGACTTGAACATTTACGCCTCGATTATCGCTGACATCGAGGGGCGGGACTCAAGCTTCTGGAGCAGCACCACCTACCGGAGCGCCGTGGACGACAAGGGCAAGCGCTATTATGACGTGGACAGCAGCACCGGCTGGGCCTGAGCGCGCGAAATCAACCAACAAAAAAGCAGACATGTTCCATAACAAACATGTCTGCTTTTTTCAGCTTACTGCGTGGCAGTAAATCTGCCGTTGGAATGCTCTGCTATTTTTGCGTCCGATAGGAATTGAGATAATGAGCTGCCATTCGGGTTATCTGGTCAACCGGCTCGGCGCTTCCGCCGCAGATGTAGTCAAGAATGGCACCGCGCATGACGATGAGAAGCTCTCGCGCAATTTGCTCTGCCGGAACCTCGCAAATGATTTCCCCATCAGACTGGCCCGCTGAAACAAGTTCAACCAGATAGGACAGCAAGGCGCGCTCATCAGAGAAAAAGCCCGCACCGTTATGAGCCAGCTGCGCGCGGTATAGCTGCGCCAAAGATTCTTTGCCATATGTACACGCTTGATTGATAAGGTGCTCGGCAAAACGCGAAATCTTTTGAATGGAGTCCATTTCGGAGACACGAAGCTCCGGCATTACCTCTCGGTCAAAGATTTCATCGACCAACTTATACCACTCAAGAATCATGGATTCCTTGCTGCTGAAATAGTGGTAAAAAGCGCCTACCGAAACACCGGCGGCTTGGCAGATTTCCTGTACTGTAATATTTTCAAAGCCCTCATGCTCATTGAGTGAGAAGGCGGTTTCCAAAATATGTGTCTTTGTCGCAAGCGCCTGCTGCTTGCGCTTTGTCATCTTCTCCAAATCGGACTTCTCCTTTGCAGAGTATGAGCTATTGTAACGCATTCACCGCACAAATTGCAAGGGTTAAATAAAATGCGGGCAGGTAAATCCCTGCCCGCTCAGTAATTAATTTGCGTTTATCAGACCTGCGACCAATTATCGCCTTCGGTAAAGACGAGGTTTTCGGGTCGGAAGGGCCATGCGGTATTTATTGCACCCGGGCTTGGGAAGCCATTTGTGCCCGGTATTGCGCAGCCTTCTGTGAACTGAAGAATGCTGTCCCAGACAGGTGCGTCAACACGCTCGCTGACCGTTGCAGAGCCTTCATGCCCGGCACTTGCGCAGAGGTCGGCACACTCATGCAGATACATAGCGCCACGGGTCAGGGAGGTTGTCACCTTCCAGCCTCCGCCGATGGTCAGGCGGTTGCGTAAGGCAAGCAGAGTGCCGATGGCAAGAAGGAAGCCAGGGAAGTAATCCATGGGGACGCCGCTCAGGTTTTGGGGGTGTTCCTCACTGCCATTGCGGATAGAAATGCCGGATATATCCTCCGCGCAAGGTGCCCAGCCGGGACGGTTGCGCCACACAGTGTCGGAGAAGCAGTTAAGATTGCTATATACGACATTGGGGTTGAGGGCGCGGATGCCGGCTTCGGAAAGGCCGAATTTGTCCAGAATGCCATCACGATAAGTATAGGTGACAACATCGGCCTCGCGTATGAGCTCTTTAACACGCGCGAGCTGCTCTGCGTCGTTGAAATCAAGGTTAATGAGCCGCTTGCCCGCCCAGCCGTCAAACTCGTTCATGCACGATTCCTGTTCGGCAAAACCACCGCTGCGGCGCACGAGCAGAACATCCGCGCCGTATTCAGCCAATATGCGGGAGCAGGCAGGCCCGGCTATAATATGGGTGAGGTCGAGCACCTTGATTCCGGAGAGCGGGCCGCGCTCGTTGGGCGCACCCCAAGCCGCTTTCTCGTCGCCTCCGGTTTTGCCAACCTTTACGATGGGCATGGACATGACAGCCTTGCCGAGCTCGCTCTCTTCAAACTCTTCACGGGAGCGCACGACGACAGCCGAAGCGTCATTCTTAAAAATCCACTCCTCAAGCTCTTGGGCATTCCACTTAGCGGCCGCCGAGGCCACCTCGGGAACATCCTGCTCAGTACTCATGAGGTTATAGTCCTTAGCGGGTTTAGAAAGCCCCAGCGCATTGACGAGCTTTGCAAACTTCTCCTGACGATAGGCGTGCATGGAGATGAGTCTGCCGTCCTTGCAGGGATACTTGTGCCACTCGCCGGCTATCGCGTTGGTGATGCTTGCCCCGTTCATCATGCGCGCCATCTGGAACTTGGGCTCGGTGTAATATGACATGAACACACGGTTCGCCTGCAGGCCGGCGAAGGCGACATCACAAACAGTTGCGGCATCCGGGGTGTCCGCGCCGCGCAGCCGGCCAATCTCGGTGGCAACGGAGCTGCACGCGGAGAGTACGGCGGCCATGGCAGCGGTCTGGGGAATAACCTCCGCTTCAAAGAGCTTTTGCATAGCGGGTATGCGCATACCCTTGAGAGTGTCGGCTACCGGGCCGGGAAAGGGGTTATACTCACCGGCCGCGCGCTGGAACATCTCGCGTTTGCTCTCGTCGCCGGCGAAAGTGGTCGGTATCGGCTCTATGCCAAGACGGTCGCAGACATCATCAAATATCCGCGCGGCATCCTGAGCCTTTTTGAAAATAGCGTTGTTTTCCATTTTGCTCTCCTTTCAGATGGAACGGCCAACTTCAAAGCCATCCCAGACGGCCTGCATGATGTTGTGAACCTTGCGGGAGTCACCGATGTTGTACACGGGCTTGCCGCAGTCCTTGAGGCTGTCGTAAAGATCGTGCACGGGGGTGTAGCCTGCGGCCATGACCACGGTGTCAACTGTGCAGCTGTGCTTTTCACCGCCGCACTCGTAGCTAAGGCCGTTTACATCTATGCTGCTGACAGCCGAATCGGTGTGAATGTCTGCCTTGTGGAATTTGAGCAGGTCTTCCAGCATGCAACGGTTCATGAACGGCATATCGCCGTGCATACCTCCGAGAAGAGCACCGGTAAGCTCAAAAATAGCCACATCATGGCCGTTCTGCAACAGATGTAAAGCCAGCTCACAGCCAACCTGACCACCGCCGATTATAGCAACATGTTTGCCGGCCTCTACTGCGCCGCTGAGAACCTCATCGGCCATCACATAGCTGCCGTCGCCGGGGATGTTGAGCTTTATGGGGCGGCTGCCGGTCGCGGTGACAACAGCATCGGCACCGAGCTCATCAACCAGCTCAGGTGTTGCGGCGGTGTTGAGGCGGATATCAACGCCGAGCTTGCGCACCTGACGCTCCAGCCATGCAATAAACTGGAGGTCGTCATGCTTAAATTTGGGTACGCCGCCGATGTTGAGCAGACCGCCGAGCCGACCGCTCTTTTCGACCAAAACCACATTGTGCCCGCGCTGGCGCAGAATCATTGCGCATTCCATACCGGCAACACCGCCGCCGGCAACAAGCACAGTCTTCGGCGTGCAGGTGGGGATTACCGGCTTGTCAATTTCAAAGCCGCACTGCGGGTTGACAGCACAGGAGAGGTGGACGAACTTGGAGCAGCGGCCCATGCAGGCCTCATGGCAGCTCAGGCAGGGGCGAATTTCGTCCAGCTGACCGTCGGCGATTTTCTGGGGCAGGTAGGGGTCTGCAAGCAGCGGACGACCGAAGCCGACCATGTCGCAGCACTCATCAATGGAGTCACAAGCCATCTGCGGATCATCCATGCGCCCGGAAATGAGAACGGGAACATCAACATTCTGCTTCACAATACGGCCAAATTCGCGGTAGATGCCCTTATAGCCGAAATACATGGGCGGATGATTCCAATACCAGGAGTCATATGTTCCGGCATCTACATTAAGCTCGTCGTAACCGGCAGCCACCAGCAGCTTGGCGGCTTCGATGCCCTCTTCATAATCGCGCCCTTTCTCCTCGAACTCCTCACCGGGCACAGCGCCCTGAGCATAGCCCTTCAGAAAGCTCTTGGGGCTGAAGCGCAGACCAACGGGGAAGTCCTTGCCGCAGGCCTGTTTGATTCCCTGTACAATCTGTGTGGCTATGCGCAGGCGGTTTTCAAGGCTGCCACCGTATTCATCAGTCCGCTGATTGAAGAAAGAGAGGCCAAACTGGTCAAGCAGATAGCCTTCGTGGACAGCATGAATTTCTATACCGTCAAATCCGGCACCTTTAGCGATGACGGCAGCTTTTACGAAGTTTGCAATAAGGGTCTGGATTTCCTCATGCGTCATCTCACGGTGCTGGATCCGTGGATCAAAACGGTTCAAAGCCGGAGAGGGTGCAATATGCTGAGATGTTGCGCCGGGGAAGGCACTGCGCCCAAGGCCGCCCGATAGCTGGAGGAAGAATTTCGCGCCGAGGGAGTGAACAGAATTGAGCATATCCAAGGCGGACTGTGTAAATGCAACCGGGTTCACCGTAGGGCAGGGCAGTCCGCCCGGAAGAATCTCGTTGTAATCAACATTTACCGTGCCGGTCATGATGAGGCCGGTGCCGCCGCGGGCACGCTCAATGTAATATTCCTGCCCTGCTTTGGTGAACGCGCCGTTACCCTCCGCAAAGCCGACCGGGCCCATGGGAGACATGAAAATGCGGTTCTTGATTTCGACCGAGCCAATCTTTATCGGCTCAAACAGTTTTTTGTAGTGGATTGACATAGATTTTTGCCCCTTTCACAGAATAAATTCATAGAATATATTCGACGAATATGTTCTGTTAAAAGAATGTTCCATTGTCGCAAAAATGTCAATAGGGAAATGTATGACAAAAATCAGCCCCGAAAATTGTGTAAACTGCCACCCCGGAGGATATCCTCCGGGTTTTTCTTGTCCGCGGGGGCTTTATCTGATACAATACTAATAAACAACGCTGCTGTTGGAGGGACTATGATTCGGGCGATTTTTTTCGATTTTGACGGCACTTTGCTCTCACACGCGCAGAAAATGGTGCCGCCCAGCACACGGCGGGCGCTGGATAGGCTGCGAGAAAAAGGGATAAAACGTGTCCTCGCCACCGGGCGGCATATGCTGGAGCTGGCGATGCTGCCGGGCAATGACCTTGATTTTGACGCTTACATCACGCTAAACGGGCAGCTCTGCCTTGACGCGGAGAAAAACGTGCTTTTCGGCAAGCCCATCACCGGGGCGGACAGGGAAAGCATTCTCCGCTCGTTCAGGGAAAAAGCCATGCCGGTTCAGCTCGTCGAAAAGGACGCGATGTACTGCAATTTTGTCGATGAAAGCATAGTTGCCGCGCAGCGGGCGATTTCCACGCCGATACCCGCCGTGCGCGAGTACACGGGCGGCGAGATTTATCAGGCCGTTTTCTACGTGGAAAAGGAGAAGGAGAGCCGGGTTTCTGAGCGGCTGACCGCCTGCAAAATCGCAAGGTGGAACGAGCACGCCGTGGACATCATCCCCTGCCCCGGCGGAAAGGCAGACGGAATTGCGGAGTTTCTGCGCCGAAATAACATTGACCGCGCGGAAACCATGGCCTTCGGCGACGGGGAGAACGACATTGAGATGCTGCAATTCGCCCAAACCGGCATCGCCATGGGCAACGCCATCGACGCCGTGAAGCGGCAGGCGGATTTCGTGACGGACTCGGTCGATGATGACGGGGTCGAAAAAGCGCTGATCAAGCTGGGGGTTATATAGCTTTGCCGTGGGCAAGTGATAGGTGATAGGAAATGAAGCTTAAAAAAACTATCTCAGTATTTTTGTTCCTGACTTTCTTGTTTTCATTGACGGGCTGTCGGAAAGAGGCTCCTGTTCCTGTTTCGCCGCTTTTCTACAAAGTCTCGGATGAAAATTCTTCGGTCTATATTTTGGGCTCAATCCATGTTGGCAGCATGGATATATACCCCTTACCGGCGAAAATCATGAGTGCTTATGAGGAGTGTGGCACGGTGGTGTTTGAGCTTGATTTCAGTACCATGCCGGAGTATGGCTATGAAATTCCCAGAGCTGAAACTGAGGCTATGGCAGGGACCGAAACCGTTGAACAAGCAGTTTCGGCGATAAAGGCGTATTATCCCGATATGAAGCGCCGGGCGCAGAAATTATATCCGTCTGTTAATATGGCGAATATAGAGCAGGCGGGCTTTCACACTCTGCAAGGCTTGCTCTCTCTTGCCGCCTGCGAAAAAGCCCAATTAAGAACAGATTGCGGCCTGGACCAGACGTTTTTAGGCTATGCACGCAGAGACAAAAAGAACATCATCGGGGCCGAAAGCTGGGAGGAGCAGTATAAACTGACATATAATCTGCCGCCGGAGGCGTACAAGGCAATTCTTACTGAGTCTATTGATGTGGATGGCACGGCTGAAGCTCTGGAAGTCCAATTTGAAATGTGGTGCAGAGGGGACGCGGAAACGCTGGAACACACTGAATTAGACCAGCTAAGGCAAGCAGACGCAGATTCGTTTATGCATGTACAGTATGAAAATTTCCTCATAAGAAACGAACATATGCTTGATAGCATAATCCGGCAGTTAGACATTGACGAACCCAGCTTTATTCTATTTGGTGCTGCCCATGTAATGGGCGAAGATGGAGTAATAAACCGGTTGACAGCACTCGGCTACACGGTTGAAGCAATGTAGGTGCCGTAAGTTCTATATAATCTACCAAGGAGATCACACATGGACTACTGCATCAGGCCCTACCGTGCGGGGGAAGAGGAATATGTCGCGCGGGCGCACCGCGAGGTGTACTCTGCTGAGTATCACTGGGGCGAATCCTTCATCAGCTATGCGGAGAAACTCGCGCTGAGCTTTCCCGCGCGGGGCAAGGACGAGGGGGAGGAGCTTTGGGTGGCCGAGGCACAGGGGCAGCTGCTGGGCTGCATCATGCTCTGTCGGAGCGACGACCCGGACGCGGGACAGCTGCGGCTGTTTCTTGTGGACAAGGAGTGCCGCGGGCAGGGCGTGGGCAGGGCGCTGACGGAGGCGTTGCTGCAAAGGGCGCGTGAGGTCGGCTATAAGCGGCTCGTGCTCTGGACGGCGAGCCCCCTGACCGCCGCGATCCATCAGTATGAAAAGCTGGGCTTCGAACAGACCGAGCGGGTGGAGAACACCGAGTGGAGCCTTGACGGGGAGCTGCTGTACGAGATAAAAATGGAATTGGAGCTTTAAGCAGAACAAAGAGGCTGTTGCAAAGCTGTGCAGCATCAAAGCCTCCCCTTTTTGCCAAAGGGGAGGTGGCTTGGCGCGGAGCGGCAAGCCGGAGAGGATAAGCCGTACACGGTCAAATTTATCGCCGGTGCAAACCTCGCGCTTAAGGTAATCCTCTCAGTCAGCTTCGCTGACAGCTCCCCTTGCTGCGGCAAGGGGAGCCTTGATGCGGCGCAGATTTGCGGCGGTTTCGCGCTGGAAAGCGCAGAGCGCTTACTCTCTCCATATAAAACAAAATTGGGACTTTTGCAAAATTTTCATTCTGCAAAAGTCCCTTCTGCTTATTTTTTAGGCTTCTTTTTCTTCGGCTCGGGGAGCTGGTCATACATGGCGAGAAGAAGCTTACAGAGAAATTCCCTGTCGTCAAGCTCCTCCACCAGCAGCATGTCCTTCGCCCCCGGGTAGGGCGGCTCATGCGGGGCGTTGGGCAGCAGCTCAAGCGCCGCCGGCACGGGCTTGACAAGCAGGCGGTTATCGCAGATATCGCCCGCTAACTTCCCGCGATAATAGAGCAAATACTCCCCCATCATCGGCCGGGTTTTGATTTCCCCCAAATCCGAAAGCTGCTCGGCCACGAAAGCCACAAATTCTTTGCTCGATGCCATATGGCACCTGCCTTTCCGTTATTTTTAAAAACTAAAGCTGTTTTTCCATAACAAAATTTGTGAGCAGGACGCCCGCGCGGGACACCTGCTGCTCCTTTATTACCTCATAGCCCCGGGCGAGGAAGAAGGGCTTTGCGGTGATGGAGGCGTGGGTGATGATTTTCTCCACGGGGAAGGCGCGCTCTAATCTGTCACAGATGGCGGCGGCAACGCCCCGGCGCTGGCAGTCCTTATGGACATAGAGCCGGTCAAGATAGCCGCTCGCGTCCATGTCCCCAAAACCGATGATGCGTCCATCTTCCTCGGCGACGAGGGAAAAATGCTGAGACAGGGATCTGTCCCACTGCCGCAAATCTACCGTGCCGCTTGCCCACGCGTTAAGCTGGCGCGCGGTATAGTCCCGGGCGTTGACGCTGTGGACGGTGTCGTAAAAAAGCTCCGCCAGTGCCGCGCAGTCGGTGGATTTGTATCTTCGTATAGTCATCAGACTTGTTTGCAGAGCAGGGTGAGGGCCTCATCGCGGGTGGCGGCAAAAAAGACATCCCTGCCCTTGTTGCTCTCAAAAATAAAATCCTTCAGGGGCTTACTGGTGTAGCGGGAATAGTCCCCGTAAATGGCGATGCGGCCGCCGTAATTAATAAGCTTTTGCAAAATTTCCCCGGCAAGGCCGCTGCTGAGGATAAAAAACTCCTCTGCGACAAGGCGCTTCGCGATGAGAAGGTTCTTCGTGCCGAGCTCGTACTTGGCGCTCATCAGAAGGTCAATGGCGGACTGCGCATCGGTTATCACCTTGCAGTCGCTCTCCACCTCGGCACAGACGAGGCCGTTATATTCGGTTTTTATCAGATTCATATAGTTTATCCTTTCAATTATCAATTTTCAATGTCCCAGGGGCTTCATTTCCTTCAAATCCTTTTCGAGAACCAAATCGGCATAGACAAACCGGGCGAGGATAAAGCCCAGGGGAAGCAGCGTCACCCAGATGGCGCGGCCCACAAGCAGACGGCAGCACACTGTGCCGACAACGGCACCCGAGAAAAAGAAGGTGAGCATTTGAAGGTGCAGCATCAGCTTTTTCCGGTCGGCTTCCAGACCGCTGCGGCGGTGCTTGACCTCCTTGGCGAGGCTGACACCAATCTGCCGGATGTGGTTTGTGGCAAAGGTGGTGGCCATGGGCACACCCTCCGCCTGACGGAAGGTGTTGTACTGCATGGAGGCGATGAAGTTTATCGCCACCTGAGAGATCTGCACCGGGGCGGACTCCGGCACAAGCCCCAGCGCCAGCACCACAAGCATTTCAATGCCGATAAACAGCGTGTCCCAGCGCAGGGGCAGCCTGCGCTTGACGGGGTTTGGCAGCAGCTCTGAGAAAAACGCCCCGGCGAGGTAGGCGGAGATGGGAATGAGGTAATAAAGCGCCCTGCTCCACTCCCCGGCACCCAGCGCGAGTCCCAGCAGCACGACATTGCCCGTCTGGGCGTTACAGAAGACATTGCCGCGGATGGAGTACGTATATGCGCCAAAAAAGCCCGCCACGACCATCAGCAGGTAAAAGACCCACTTGCGCTCGCAGGTGAGAAAATATGTCTTTTGTTCCTTTCCGGCATCCATTTTATCAGCTCCTGTCTTTCAGCGCCCTGAATTGGCGCGTGTGACATTTTACAGCAAAATTTCTCCCAGCGCAACAAAAAAGCTCCGCTTCTGCGGAGCTTTTTTGTCATTACTCGGGATATATTTGGGCATTTACGCCTCAAGGCCGTAGAAGTAATCCATCATGTCATTGCCAAGATCCTCGCTGAAGCTGCACAGGGAGATGGAGGCGATGTACTTGCCCTGCTTGATGCACATCTGAGTGCAGTAATAGGGCACGCCGGAGATGGTGCAGGCGATATGAAGGCCGCCATGCTCAGCGCCCGCGAAGTTTGCGGTGATGCGCTCAGACTGGACATTTTCCATGCCGGCATTGCCAAGCTGCTCCGCCATCTGCTCCTCGGCGACCTCGAGGTACTTATCCTCGGACATGGCCGTGCCATAGATAAGGCCGACGTTCTGGATGACAATGTTGATGCTGACCAGGCCCTCCGCGGCGACGGCCATCATGTCATAGAACATATCCGCGTTCTTGAGCTTCTCGGCATAATCATCGTCAAACATCTCCGCAGTTTGACCGATCATCTGGGCAAGCTCATCCTGAGTGGCATAGGTCCAGTTCTCGTCAAGCTCACAGCCGATGCCAAGAAAGGCGTTTTCATAGGTGTAGCCATTGACGGTACCGGTCTGGACCTCCGCTTCCTTTTCGCCGCCGCAGGCGCACAGGCAGAACACCATGCACAGAGCGAGCAGCATTGCAACAAACCTCTTCATTTTCTTTCCTCCAAATTTTATATTTTCGCGGCGCCGAGAACCTTCACAACGCCGTTTTCAACGGAGAATTTTATCTCCATATCGGCAAATTCAAGGGCATAGACCCGCTGCCCATCCCGCTGATAGCGGGGGCGGGGGTCATTGGCAAGCACGCCCGTAAGCCCCGCGAGCTTCTCCTCCGGCACGGCGGCGCGGGCTGCGGCGCTGTACTCCACGGGGAGGGTTTTCCCGGAGTCGGGGGCGATGCCGGGGTTTGCGTCGGGGTGGCTGTCGGCATAGGGGACATAGGGCTTGATATCAAAAATGGGTGTGCCGTCCATTAGGTCAGCCCCGGCGACGCGCAGCACAAGGCCGCTCTCTCCAGCCTCCTCCACGGCGACAAGCCGCACGCATGAGAGCCCCAGAGAGTTCGGGCGAAAGGGTGAGCGCGTGGCGAAAACGCCCATGCGCACATTGCCGCCCAGCCGGGGCGGGCGCACCGTGGGGGACCAGTCCTCCCGCTCGGCAGCGGAGAAGCGCCAGATGAGCCAGAGATGGGAATAGTCCTCAATGCCGCGCAGAGCCTCCCTGCTGCGGTATTCCGGCTCAAAGACAATGCGGCTCTCCACCGCGTCCACTATCCCCGCCTGACGCGGGATGCCGAACTTGGTTTTATAATCGCTGTGCATATACGCGATGGGCTTTATCGTGTACTCCATGGTCAAACCCCTCCGAGAAGGTTGAGCATCAGCAGCGACATGCCATTATTCAGCATATGCAGGAATATGCCGGCCCAGATGGAATTTGTCCGCTCGTAGCAGCGGCAGAGGGCGTATGTGGCGGGAATGTACTGGATGATGTAGATAAGATTTATGGGGCTGTCGATAACACTGCTCCAGATATGGTAAAGCCCGAAAATGAGAATGTTCACCACATAGGCAAGCAGCCTGTTATAGCGCCGCAGCAGAGAAAACAGGCCGCCGCGGAAAATAAGCTCTTCCACCATCGGGGCAAGGAAGACCGCCAAGGCGGTGGTGGCGCCCATTTTCACCTCCGCAATATCAATGACGGCGGTATTGTTCGGATTTGAGTCAAAGCCCAGGAGCAGCATCAGGCTGTTCACGCAAAGGCCCAGCCCCAGCATGAGGCCATAGCATATCAGCACCTGCACGAAGCAGTCGAGCGGTCTGTCGCAGAGGGAGTTAAACTCCCGCCGGAGAAATTTCCACTCAAAGAGCAGCATATACACAAAGCCGATGGCATAGGCGATGAAGTTTATATCCGCCGTGTCCATGCGCCCGATGAGCAGAAGCACCAGCACTATGGGCAGAATCGCCGCGTGTATGGGCAGGTAGATGAGCGCGGCGGCGGTCTCGCCCCGGCTCATGCGGCTTGTAAATTCCGGCGCGTTTTTCATCAGCCGCGCGCCTTTCTTTGCAGCTCAAAGAGCAGGTTCATGGCCTCGATGGGCGTGAGGGTGTTGAGGTCGGTATCCCGCAGAATCTGGCTCACCTCGTCCGCGCCGAGCTGGGCAAGGCTGAGCTGGTCAGTCTCCACGGGGGCATGCTCCGCGGCGGAGAGCAGGGAGTTTCCGGCTTCAAGCTCCCTGAGACAGGCCTTCGCCCGGCTGAGAACGCCCTCCGGCAGGCCCGCTAATTTCGCGACCTCGATGCCGTAGCTGTCGTCCGCGCTGCCGCGGACTATCTTGCGCAGAAATACCAGGTTCCCGCCCTGCTTTTTGGCGGTGATGTTATAGTTGCGCACGCCGCTTATCTCCCCCTCGAGGGCGGAGAGCTCGTGATAGTGCGTGGCAAACATGGTCTTGGCGCCGAGCTTTTTCTTATCCGCGCAGTATTCGAGCACCGCGCGGGCTATCGCCATGCCGTCAAAGGTGGAAGTGCCTCGGCCGATCTCGTCAAGAATAAGCAGGGAGCTGCGGGTCGCGTGGCGGAGGATGTTTGCCATCTCGGTCATCTCCACCATGAAGGTGGACTGGCCGGAGGCAAGATCGTCTGACGCGCCGATGCGGGTAAAGACCCTGTCCACAACGCCCAAGGTGGCGCTCTTTGCCGGGACGAAGGAGCCTATCTGCGCCATGATGACGATGAGCGCGGTCTGGCGCATATAGGTGGATTTACCGGCCATATTCGGGCCTGTGATTATGGCGACACGGTCATCACCGCAGTTGAGATAGGTGTCGTTCGGGACAAAGAGCACATCGCGCATGGACTGCTCCACGACCGGGTGCCGCCCGCCGACAATGCTCAGCTCCCTGGAGGCGTCCATCTCGGGCATGGTGTACCCGTTGCGGACAGCGACCTCAGCAAGGGAGCAGAGCGCGTCCAGCCGGGCAACCGCCCCGGCGCTGGCCTGTATGCGGTCAACCATCGCGGCGACGGTGTCGCGCACGGTGCAGAAGTAGTTATACTCAAGCTCGTTTATCCGCTCTCTGGCAGTGAGCAGGGTGTTTTCAAGCTCCTTGAGCTCCTGCGTGAAATAGCGCTCACTGGAGACAAGGGTCTGCTTTCTGATATAGCCCTCCGGCGGCTCTTCAAGCCCGGCGGAGCGGGGAATGTCGATATAATAGCCAAAGACCTTGTTATAGCCGAGCTTGAGCTTCTTGATGCCGGTGCGCTCCCGCTCGCGCGCTTCAAGCTCCTTTAAAACCTGCGCGCCGTTATCGCGGATATTGCGCAGCCCGTCCAGCTCCTCGCTGAAGCCCGCGCGGATTATCCCGCCCTCGCGCACGGAGAAGGGGGGATCGTCGCAGATGGCCTTATCGACCTCGGTGCGCATATCCTCAAGAATGTCCATGCCGCGGATATCCGAAAGCTCCGCGCTCTTGAAATTGCCGAGCAGCTCCTTGAGCCGGGGCAGCAGCGCCGCGCAGTTTGCAAGCGAGCGCAGGTCGCGCCCTCCGGCGGTGCCGTACACCGCCCGGCCCACAAGGCGCTGCATATCACTTATATCCCGCAGGGTGAGCATCAGCTCACCACGGGCAACGTTATCCTTAAAAAGCTCATTCACGGCGGCGTGGCGGCGCTTTATCTCCACTACGCTCAGAAGCGGCCGCTCCACCCAGGAGCGCAGAAGGCGGCTGCCCATGGGGGTGCGGGTCTTATCCAGCACCCACAGCAGCGACCCGCGCTTTTCGCCGGTGCGCTGGGATTCTGTAAGCTCAAGGCTGCGGCGGGTGGCCCAGTCAAGCTCCATATATCTGCCGCCGTAGAACACGTCGAGGCGGTTTATGTGGCTCATGTCAAACTTCTGGGTATCGGCGATGTATTTAAGCAGCGCGCCCGCGGCGCAGACCGCCGCTTCGCTCCCGCCAAGGCCGCTCTCGTCCACATCGGCAAAGCCGAAGCGGGCGCAGATACGCGCGGCGGCGGGCATGAACTCGAACATATCCCCGCCGTGCTCTATCATTGCGTTGAGCTTCTTTGTGAGAAACTCCGTAACCGCGCTCTCCCGCTCCGCGCCGAAATCCAGCACGGCCTCGCGCGGGGAAAAGCGGCCCAGCTCGTTTAAAATGTGGTTGAGCGCGTCCTCCGGGAAATCGGCGCAGCAAAATTCACCGGTGGAGATATCGCAGAAGGCGGCAGCGCCCCGCCCGGCGTTATAGTACACCGCGCAGAGGTAGTTGCTGCGCTCGTCAACAAGCATGGAGCTCTCCGTCACCGTGCCGGGGGTGATGACGCGGATGACCTCCCGCCGGACAAGGCCCTTGGCCAGGGCAGGGTCCTCGGTCTGCTCACAGATGGCGACCTTATAGCCCTTGGCGATGAGCCGCGCGATATATGCCTCCGCGCTGTGATAGGGCACGCCGCACATGGGCGTGCGCTCCTCGGGGTTCTCGACTGTTCTGTCCCTGGTGGTCAAAGCCAGGTCAAGCTCCTTGGAGGCGAGCTTCGCGTCGTCATCAAAGAGCTCATAAAAATCGCCCAGGCGGAAAAACAGCAGACAGTCCTGATGCTGCTCCTTTATTTCAAGATATTGCCGCTTCATCGGCGTAAGCTCAGCCATTTTCTATCTCCCCATACAGCGCCCAGGTGTTCCCGGCGCTGATTTTGGCCTTAATAAACTGCCCAACAAGCGAGGGGTCGCCCCTGAGGTGGACGAGTCTTCCGCCGTTTGTGCGCGCGGAGAGGTTATACTCCTCCTTGCCGGTCTCCCCGTCGACAAGCACAAGCTCCGTTTTGCCGACATATTCCTGGTGTTTCTCGCCGGAGATGCGGTTGGAGACCTCAATGAGCCTGTCAAAGCGGCGCTGCTTGTCCTCCCTCGTATATGGGTCGGGCATGACGGCGGCGGGGGTGCCGACGCGCTTGGAGTAGATAAAGGTGAACATCGCGTCATAGCGCACCTGCTCACAGAGGGTGATGGTGTCCTCAAAATCCTGCTCCGTCTCGTCGGGGAAGCCGACTATAATGTCCGTTGTCAAAACAAGGTCGGGCATATAGCTGCGGGCAAGGGCGACAAGGGAGAGGTATTTTTCCCGTGTGTAGCTGCGGTTCATGCGCTTTAAGACCCTGTCGCTGCCGGACTGGACGGGCAGATGCAGCTGGTGGGCGCACTTTTTGCACTCGGCCATGGTCCTGAAGAGCTTCTCGGTGGCGTCCTTCGGGTGGCTGGTCATGAAGCGGATGAGAAAATCGCCGGGGATGTCGTTTATCATGCGGATAAGGTCGGAAAAATCCACGCCGCAGTCAAGGTCCTTGCCGTAGGAGTTGACATTCTGGCCAAGGAGCGTAATGTCCTTATAGCCCTGGCGCACCAGCTCCCGCGCCTCATTGAGCACATCCTCGGGCCTCCGGGAGCGCTCACGGCCCCTGACATAGGGGACAACACAGTAGGAGCAGAAGTTATTGCAGCCGTACATGATGGAGAGCCAGGCCTTGACCGTCCCGTCGCGCTTTTGGGGGATGCCCTCGGCCATGACGCCGTCTGACTTATCGGCGGCAAAGACGCGCTTTTTCCCCAGCATCACCCGCTCCAGAAGCTCGGGAAAACGCCAGAGCTCATGCGGGCCGAAGACAAGGTCGACCACCGGGTAGGAGAGCTTTATCTTCTCGGCCATGTGCGCCTGCTGCACCATGCAGCCGCAGACGGCGACAATCTGGCCGGGCTTATTCTTCTTCGTGTGGTTGAGAGCGCCGACGTTGCCCAGAACGCGCATCTCCGCGTGCTCGCGCACGGCGCAGGTGTTGACGACGATGACGTCCGCCTCAAACTCGTCCTGCGTGAAGCCGTAGCCCATTTCGGCGAGGTAGCCGCGGATTTTTTCGCTGTCGGCCTCGTTCTGCTGGCAGCCGTAGGTATCGACCATGGCGAGGGGCTGCTTTCCGTCCTGCGTGACGCGCTGGTTTATTCTGGCGCAGATGGCCTCCTGCGCCTGTATCTGAGATATATCAATTGTCTTTCTTTCGTATTTCATGGCTCAGTTCCTTATAAAAAGTTTACAGATAATATTAACATAAACCGGGTGGAATTTTCAACAATAATCCTGTATAATAACGGCGGACATGATAAAAACATTCGCTTCTGCCTGTGTTTTGCATTAATCCAAGGCTCCCCTGCGTAAGGGGAGCTGGCGCACAGCGCCTGAGGGGTCGTAAGAGCAAAAATTTGCACTATATTAAATCTATACTTCCGCAACAACCCCTCCGTCAAAAATCATAGATTTTTGCCACCTCCCCTTACACAGGGGCGGCTTTGGAACGGCATAAATCTGGACATCAGGAGGAACACTATGCCTGTTATAAATATACTCGCTCCCCATGTGGCGGATATGATAGCCGCCGGTGAGGTGGTGGAGCGGCCGGCCTCCGTTGTGAAGGAGCTGGTGGAAAACGCCTTTGACGCCGGGGCAAAAAACGTCTGCGTTGAGATAAAGGACGGCGGCGCGACCTTCATCCGCGTGACGGATGACGGCTGCGGCATGGCACCCGAGGACGCGGGCGTCGCCTTCCTGCGGCACGCAACCTCCAAGCTTCACGATGAAAAGGGCCTTGAGGCCATAGGCACCATGGGCTTTCGCGGTGAGGCGCTGGCGGCAATCTCCGCCGTGTCGCACATTGAGCTGCGCACCCGCAGGGAGGGCAATGACGGCACGGTGATGAGCCTTAACGCCGGGGATATACAGGACATGTCCGCCTGCGGCTGCCCCGTCGGGACGGTGATGACGGTGGAGGATATCTTCTTCAACACCCCCGCGAGGCTGAAATTTCTAAAATCCGACCGGAGCGAGGCCACCGCCTGCATACAGGCAGCGCTACGCTGCGCCCTGGGGCGGCCCGATGTGTCCCTGCGCTTTATTCGCGATGGGCGGGAGGAATTTTTCTCCACCGGCGACGGGAGGGTCGAATCCTGCGTGTATGCTCTCTTGGGGCGGGACATTTC
The DNA here is from genome assembly GCA_900549545.1 of uncultured Eubacteriales bacterium. Taxonomy (GTDB): domain Bacteria; phylum Bacillota; class Clostridia; order Oscillospirales; family Oscillospiraceae; genus Limivicinus. The sequence continues at coordinate 14,762 of URPA01000010.1, read as the reverse complement.
CGCCGCGATGCTCCCCTGCCGAAGCGAGGAGAACGGCATGCGCGTGAGCGGGCTTGTGTCCTCCCCGGCGCTTTGCCGCGGCAACCGCGCCGCGCAGTATTTCTTCTGCAACGGCCGCTACATCCGCTCTGCCCTTTTGCAGAGCGCGGTGGAGCAGGCGTATAAGAACACGATGCTCACCGGGCGCTTCCCCGCCTGCGTGCTGTATCTGGATATCGGGCTTGGGAATGTGGATGTAAATGTCCACCCGGCAAAGACAGAGGTGAAGTTTTCAAGCGAGAAGCAGGTCTTTGACCTTGTGTACCGCGCGGTGCTCTCCGCGCTTGAAAACGAAGACCGCAGCGCCCCGGAGGAGAAGGATGAACCGGCAGCGGCACCGAAATATGCACCCGCACCGGAACGTACGTTCACATCCGCTCCGGCTGCGCCCTCCGGCGGGAAATTGAGCTTCAAAAGCCCCTCGGTTTCATATCGCCCCGCCGCTTTCTCCCCGCCGCCCCTTTTTTCGACAAAAAATGAGCCAAAAATGCCCGAAACGACAGGCTTCGAGCCGGTTTTCACCGCTCCGATTGTTGAAAAACCTGTTCAAAATGTTGAAAGTTTGCAGGCTCCAAACCACAAGATAGTGGGTGAGGCGCTCAAAACCTACATCATCGTCGAGCGTGAGCAGGAGCTTATTTTGATAGACAAGCACGCCGCCCACGAGCGCATGATTTTTGACCGCCTGAGGGCTCAGGAGCGCGAGATCATGGCCCAGACGCTGCTCTGCCCGGTGACTGTTAAGCTCAGCCCGGAGGACGGGGACCTGCTCCAAAATAACGGGGAACTGCTCTCGGCGCTCGGCTTTGAGATCGAGCCCTTCGGTGAGCGGGAGTATATAATCCGTGCGCTACCGGCGGACATGGACGCACCGGAGGCTGCCGCCGCCGTGGAGGAGATATGCGAAAAGCTCCGCGGCCACAAGACGCCCGACCCCGCCGCCGCGAGAGATGAGATCCTGCACACGGTGGCCTGCAAGGCCGCGATAAAGGCGGGCTGGGACAGCGATAAAAAGGAGCTTGAGCGGTTGGTGGAGGAGGTCATGTCCGGCAGGATAAAATACTGCCCACACGGGCGGCCCGTCAGCGTTGTGGTAACGCGGCGCGACCTCGACAAGCGCTTCAAGCGCATAGTCTGAGCCATGGAAAAGGTTGTTGTTATCGCCGGGCCGACGGCCTCCGGCAAGACGCGCCTCGGCATAGAGCTTGCGCGCGAATTTAACGGGGAGATAGTCTCCGCCGACTCCATGCAGATCTACCGCCGTATGGACATCGGCACCGCCAAGGCAAGTGCGGAGGAGCAGCGTCAGGCGCCGCACCATATGCTGAACGTTGCCGAGCCTTGGGAGGATTATTCCGTCTCCCGCTATGTGGACGATGCTGCCGCCTGCTGCGAGGATATTCTCTCGCGCGGGAAACTGCCCATCATCGTGGGCGGCACGGGGCTTTATATCGACTCTCTGCTCTCCGGGCGAGACTTTGCCGCGCGCGGCGAGGGGGACGAGAGCCTGCGCGAACAGTTAAACGCCGAATATGACAAAATCGGCGGGGACGCGATGCTCAGTAAGCTCCGCGCCTTCGACCCGGAGCGGGCAGATAAGCTTCACCCCTCGGATAAGCGCCGCATAGTGCGGGCGATAGAGATCTTCACCCTCACCGGCGTCACCGCGACGGAGCATGACCGGCGCACGCAGGCCCTGCCGCCCCGGTATGACGCGGCGCGGATAGTATTAAACTACGCTGACCGCATGGCGCTGTACAGCCGCATCGACAGCCGGGTGGACGAGATGGCCGCCGCCGGGCTTTTTGAGGAGGTCGCGGGCCTGCTGCGCGAGGGTGTCCCCCCCGACTGCACGGCGATGCAGGCCATAGGCTACAAGGAGGCAGCCGCCGCCCTGCGCGGGGACTGCTCCCGGCAGGAGGCCATAGACGCGATAAAGCAAAACAGCCGCCGCTACTCCAAACGGCAGATGACCTGGTTTCGCCGCTGGGAGGGAGCGCTGAGAATAAATTGGGAAGCCTTGCCCGACTTTGCGCGGGCGCGACGGCTTTCGACAGAGTTTTTGCACAGCCGCGGTATATTATAAGCTCGCTCATATAACGAGCAATATACTAAAATGAGCGGCTGATAATAGGCCGCCGAGGCAAGCGATGAGCAAATTGCCGAGAGTGATTTGCGAGAAAATTTGTGTTCTGATGAAGGCGGCCTTTCGCAGACAATACTTTGTGTATGGCAAGAAAGGCCGACAAAATCAGGGCGCAAATTGTCCGCAAATAGCCGAGGGTGATTTGTTCAGCGATTGCCTTAAATGAAGGAGTGGCTGAAAAATGCAGAAAACGCAAAATCTCCAGGATGGCTTCCTGAACATCGCCCGAAGGGACAGGCTCAATGTCACCATGTTTTTGATGAACGGCTTCCAGCTTCACGGAGTGGTCAAGGGCTTTGACGGCTTCACCGTGATCCTCGATTCCGACGGCAAGCAGCAGCTTATCTACAAGCACGCGATATCCACCATCGTCCCGCCTCGGCCGCTGGATCTTGGAGCGGATACATAACGCGCCGTATCTGCGCGCCGTGGCGGCGGTGCTGTTTCTGGCCGCCTGCGCGTACCTGGGGGCGGGGCTATTCGGCTCCGCCTCCGGGCCGCGCACGGTGACGGTCTGCGCCGGCAGCATCAGAGAGAGCGTCCCGCTGACAGGCATAGCCCTGCGCCGGGAGGCGCTTTTCCCCTGTGAGATGCCGCCGGGAATTACAGATGGCGAGCGCGTTCCCGCTCAAACCGCTCTGGGCGATGCTCAGGCGGTGTTCGCGCCGGAATCGGCGCTCTGCTTTTCCGGCGGGGACGGCTGCGAGGATTTGTCGCCGGAGAGCTTACAGCCGTTTTCCCTTGAGCGGGTGGAGGCGCTTCTGGAGCGCGAGAGCGAGACGGCGGCGGGCTGCCGGCTGGTCTATGATTTTTGCTGGTACTATGCCGCTACTACCGCCGGGCCCTGCCCGCTTGATGCTCCGGCGCGTGTTGAGCTGTCGCTTGAGGGCATAGATGGGCCAATCCCGGCGCAGCTCTGCGCCGTTGACAAAAGCGACAGCAGCACCGCATTGTTGCTGCGCGCAGGCACGATGAGCCCGGACTGTCTGTGCCTTAGAAGGTGCGCGGGCGAGCTTATAATCGCCGAGTACACGGGGCTCGAAATTCCCGCCGGGGCTGTTCACAGTGAGGGCGGGGCAGAATTTGTCTATATCCTCACCGCCGGAAGGACAGAGCGGCGGGAGGTGGAAATATTATACACTCAGGACGGTGTCAGCATCGTCTCCCCTGTCGGGGCGGAGGCTCTGTGCGCGGGGGATAAGGTGCTGACGGATTAAACATTGAGGTGGGATAAATGAGCATTGCAGAAAATGTGGCGCTGGTGCGTGAGAACATCGCCAGAGCCGCCATTGCCGCCGGGCGCGACCCGAAGGATATCCTCCTTGTGGCGGCAAGCAAGATGAACGACGCCGACCGCGTGCGGCAGGCCATCGCGGCTGGGGTGGACGCCTGCGGCGAAAACCGCGTGCAGGAGCTGGTTGAGAAAAACGCCCAGGGCGCTTACGAGGGCTGCCCGCTGCACTTTATCGGCCACCTTCAGCGCAACAAGGTAAAGCAGGTCGTCGGCGCGGCGGAGCTTATCCACAGCGTAGACAGCCTCCCGCTGCTCTCGGCGATAGACGCGGCGGCCAGGGCCAAGGGCGTCCGGCAGCAGGTTTTGCTGGAGGTGAACGTCGGAAACGAGCAGTCGAAGTCCGGCTTCAGGGCGGAGGAGATCGGCGCGGTTTTGGCAAAATGTGGGGAATTTTCCTCCATTTGGGTGCGCGGATTGATGGCGATACCCCCAATTTGCACTTTGCCTGAAGAAAATCGCCCTTATTTTACAGTTATGAAACAGCTTTTTATTGACAATTGGCAAAAAAAATACGATAATGTATCTATGGATTTTCTGTCCATGGGTATGTCGGGCGATTACACTGAGGCTGTCGCCTGCGGAGCAACCATGGTCAGAGTCGGTGCCGCCATTTTTGGGGCCCGAGTCTATAAATAGCATTTCTCACTGGAGGCAAGGCCATGGGTTTCATGGATGAATTTCGCAAGCTCACCCAACCATATGACGATGACGAGGATTTTTTCGACGGCGCGGACACCAGCCTGAGAAAGCCCGCCAAAACCAGCCCGGCGGAAAGCCCGGTTGACGACGGCTTTGATGATGAGCCGGAGGCGGCCTCTCCCCGCAAGGCGGCAAAGTCCGGCGGTGAGGGCGGCGGATTCTGGAGCGGCTTCGGCAAGAAGAACCCCAAGCCCAAGGCCCCGCAGAGAGAGCGCGTGGTCAACTTCGGCGGCAACGAGACGCAGGTCATTCTCTTCAACCCCAAGTCCTTTGACGAGGCGGGCGAGCTTGTAAGCCACCTCCATCAGGGGCGCTCGGTTGTGATGACGCTGGAGGGTCTGCCGACCGACACGGCCCGCAGGCTGCTGGACTTTTTGTCCGGCATCACCTATGCCCTCGAGGGCAAGATAACCCCCATCTCCGCAAAGACCTACTTTGTGACCCCGGCGAATGTTGACATTTTAGGGACGCAGGCCGGTCAGCCAGAGAGCGACGGGCAGTATTTCTGATTTCATCCCTGACGGAAAGGCGGCGGATGGCACATGATAACCGCACAGGACATCCACGAAAAAACCTTTAAGCCAAGGCTCGGCGGATACGATATTGCGTCCGTTGACAAATTTCTGGACGAGCTGGCCGAAGATGTTGCCGCCTATCAGGAAGAAATCGACACCCTCAAAAGAGAGATAGAGACTCTTGAGGGCAGACTGAAGCAGCGCAAAACAGCCTCGCTGGATGTGTGAAAAGCACGGCAGCAAACAGAGAAAGGTGGATAAATATATGATTACCGCACAGGACATTCGGGAAAAAACCTTTGAAAAGTCTAAATTCAACGGATACGACATGGCCTCCGTTGATGATTTTCTGGAGGAGCTGGCGGACGATGTGACAGCATCCCAGAAGGAGAACGCCGTCCTCAAGAGCAAGATGAAAGTCCTCGTGGACAAAATAGAAGAATACCGCAGCAACGAGGAGGCGCTGAACATGGCGGTTATCTCCGCCCAGAAGCTGGCCGTTCAGATTGAGAACGAGGCCCGCCAGCGCGCCGCCGCCATGCTCGCCGACGCGGAGCGTCAGGTCCGCGCGAGAGTCGGCGCCATTGAGGACGAGACCAAGAAGCAGGAGCGCCGCCTTGCCGAGGCAAAGGCCGCTTCCGGCGAATTTTTTGATAAAATCCGCGCGCTCTGCAACGCGCAGGTCAAAAAGATCGATGCCATTGCAAGCGGCATTATTCCCCAGCCGGAGGCTCCCGAGGCCGCCGGCGTGTCCGGCGTTGAGGACACGGTGCGCAGCATTGAGGAGTCCGTGGCGCGAATACGTCCCGAGGCTCAACTCAACATCGACATTACCCCGGCGGAAAGCTCTGCCGCGCCTGCCGATAAGCTCGGCAGCACTCAGCCCTTCTCCTTCTAAAAGGAGCGCGGGCATTGCTTTGATTTTTACGGGGCGGGCGCGGAAAGCGTGCGCCCCGTTGCTTGATATTTTATAGGAAGATTTAACAGGAGAGACCAAATATGTCACAGGATTTTAACGCAACACTCAATCTGCCGAAGACCGACTTTCCCATGCGCGCTGGCCTGCCCAAGCGTGAGCCCGATATGCTCAAAAAGTGGGAGGAGCAGGACATCTACAACGAGCTTCTCAAGAAGAATGAGGGCAAGCCCCTCTTCAATCTGCACGACGGCCCTCCGTTCTCCAACGGCGATATCCACATGGGCCACGCGCTCAACAAGTCCATAAAGGACTTCATCACCCGCTCCGCCGCCATGCGTGGGTACTACACCCCCTACATCCCCGGCTGGGATAACCACGGCATGCCCATTGAGAGCGCCATCATCAAGGAGCAGAAGCTCAACCACAAGGCCATGTCGGTGGCCGATTTCCGCACCGCCTGCCATGAGTACGCCGAGAAGTACGTTCAGCGGCAGATGGCCGGCTTCAAGCGCCTGGGCGTCATCGGCGACTGGGAGCACCCTTACCGCACGATGGACAAGGGCTTTGAGGCGGACGAGGTGCGCATCTTCGGGATGATGTATAAAAACGGGCACATCTACAAGGGCCTCAAGCCCGTGTACTGGTGCGCCAAGGACGAGACGGCCCTTGCCGAGGCCGAGATCGAGTATCAGGATGACCCCTGCACCACCGTGTACGTCAAGTTCCCGATGAAGGACGATCTGGGCAAGCTCTCCCATCTCGACCACTCCAAGCTCTTCTTCGTTATCTGGACAACCACCATCTGGACCCTGCCCGGAAACCTCGCCATCGCGCTGCACCCCACCGCTTCCTACGCCGTTGTCAAGGCCCCCAACGGTGAGATGTATATCATGGCTGAGGATCTGGTCGAGAAGGTCATGAATATCGGCGGCTTTAATGAGTATGAGATCGTCGAGACGCACGAGGGCAGCTTCTATGAGAATATGCTGGCCCAGCACCCCTTTATTGACAAGACCTCCCGCCTGCTGCTGGCGGACTATGTCACCATGGATTCCGGCACGGGCTGCGTCCACACCGCCCCCGGCTTCGGCGCGGATGACTATCAGACCTGCATGCGCTACGGCATGGAGATGGTCGTCCCTGTGGACGACCAGGGCCGCCACACCGATTACGCCGGCAAGTACGCCGGGCTGAGCACCGAGGAATCCAACCCCGTCATCCTCAATGACATGAAGGAGAGCGGCATGCTCTTTGCCAGCGAGGATATCATCCACAGCTACCCCCACTGCTGGCGCTGCAAGAGCCCCATCATCTTCCGCGCCACGCCTCAGTGGTTCTGCTCGGTCGATTCCTTCAAGGATGAGGCCGTGGCCGCCTGCGAGGACGTGCGCTGGCTGCCCGCATGGGGCAAGGACCGCATGGGCGCGATGATCCGCGAGCGCAGCGACTGGTGCATCTCCCGTCAGCGCCGCTGGGGTCTGCCCATCCCCGTGTTCTACTGCGAGGATTGCCACAAGCCCGTCTGCACCGACGAGACTATCGAGTCCGTTGCCGCTATCTTCGAGGAGAAGGGCAGCAATGCCTGGTTTGATATGGAAGCGGCGGAGCTGCTGCCCCACGCCTTCAAGTGCCCCCACTGCGGCGGCATCCACTTCACCAAGGAGACCGACACCCTCGACGGCTGGTTTGACTCCGGCTCCACCCATTACTGCGCCATGAAGCGCGATCAGGGCTTCTGGCCCTCCACCATGTACATGGAGGGCGGCGACCAGTACCGCGGCTGGTTCCAGTCGAGCATGCTCACCTCTATCGCTGTGAACGGCGTGGCCCCCTACAAGCAGATCGCCACCCACGGCTGGACGGAGACGAGCAGCGTTTCCTGCGAGGCGTTTTGCGCGGAGCTGGAGCGCATCGGTGTGCAGACCGTCGTCTGCACGGACATCGCGCGCGACGGCGCAATGCGCGGCGCGAACCGCGCGCTGTATCAGGCGCTGAACGAGCGCTTTTCGCTGAATTTCATCGCATCCGGCGGCGTGTCCTCGCTGGAGGATGTACGCGCGCTGCGGGAAGCGGGGCTGTACGGAGCGATCCTCGGCAAGGCGTATTACACCGGCGCGGTGGATTTGAAACAGGCGCTGGAGGTGGCGAAATGATTACGAAACGCATCATCCCCTGCCTGGACGTGAAGGACGGCCGGGTGGTCAAGGGCGTGAACTTTCTGGGGCTGAACGATGTGTCCGACCCCGTGAAGCTCGCGCAGTATTATTCCGAATCCGGCGCGGACGAGCTGGTGTTTTACGACATCACCGCCTCCGCCGAGGGGCGCGCGCTCTTTACCGATATCCTCACCCGCGTGGCGGAGACGATCTTCATCCCGCTCACGGTCGGCGGCGGCATCAACACCGTGGCAGACTTTGACCGCGTGCTCAAGTGCGGCGCGGACAAGGTCAGCGTCAACTCCGGCGCGATCCGCAACCCCGCGCTGATCGGCGAGGCTGCCAAGCGCTACGGCGATCAGTGCGTGGTGCTGTCCGTGGACGCGAAGCGCGTGGACGGGAAGTTCTGCGTGTTCGCCAAGGGCGGGCGCGAGAACACCGGCATGGATGCCATCGAGTGGATCCGCCGCGGTGTGGATTCCGGCGCGGGCGAAATCGTGCTCAACTCCATCGATACCGACGGCGTGAAGTCCGGGTTCGATCTGGAGATGCTCGACGCGGTGTGCAGCGTGGTGAACGTGCCGGTCATCGCGTCCGGCGGCGCGGGCGGCATTCAAGATTTCATCGCGCTGTTTCAGGCGCTGCCGAAGGTGGACGCCGGGCTTGCCGCGTCGATCTTCCACTTTGGCGAGGTCACGATCCCCGCGCTCAAGCAGGCGCTCGCCGAAAACGGCATTGTGGTCAGGAGGTAACAAAGCCTGTCGAAAAACAGGTTTTTCGACAGAAGGGATAGCGCTCCGCTCAGCGCACGCGCCTGCGGCGCGCACGTTCCCTCCGCGAAAAGAGTTTTTCCCGCCGTACACGCCGCCGGGAAAAACGATTGAAATTTCTTTCGCGGCTTGCGAGCCGCGAAACTCTGCGAGGCTTTTGAAACGCTGAGGAGGCAACAATATGTTTGATATGTCAGCTTTGAAATTTGACGACCGGGGGCTGATCCCCGCGATCGTGGTCGATACCGAGACCAAGCAGGTGCTCACGCTCGCGTACATGAACGCGGAGAGCCTGCGCATTTCGATGGCCGAGGGGCGCACCTGCTTCTGGAGCCGCAGCCGGCAGGAACTCTGGCGCAAGGGCGAGACTTCGGGCAACGTGCAGCACATCGTCTCCATCACGGCCGACTGCGACCGGGACGCGCTCGTCGTCGAGGTTCGCAAGGAGGGGCCCGCGTGCCACACGGGCGCGGAGTCGTGCTTCTTCGAGCCGGTTTACACCGGCGCGGAGCCGCCCGCGTTTTCCTACGAGGCGCTGTTGGAGATGCTCCGCGCAAGAAAGAAAAACCCGGTCGAGGGTTCATATACGTCGTACCTGTTCGAAAAGGGCACGGACAAAATCCTCAAAAAAATCGGTGAGGAGTCCACCGAGGTCATCATCGCCGCAAAGGACCGCGACGTGCCGAACACGGTGTATGAGCTGTGCGACCTGATGTATCACGCCATGGTGCTCATGCTGGATATGGGCATCAGTCTGGACGATCTGCGCCGCGAGATGGCCTCGCGCCACGTGATCGACCACAAGGTCAAGCAGGAGAAGATGGTCAAATGACGCGCCAGAGCCTGCACGCGCACTGCACGTTTGACGACGGCGCGGCCACGCCGGAACAGATGGTGCGCGCAGCGATCGGCGCGGGGCTCGGCGCCGTCGGTCTCAGCCTGCACAGCCCGATTCCCGGCGAGGAGGACTGGTGCGCGCGCCCGGAGAACATACCGGAATTTCAGGCCGAAATCCACCGGCTCGCGGCCGTGTATCGAGACGAGATCGCGGTATACTGCGGTTTGGAATATGACCTCTGCTCTGAGCCGGATTTTGGGGGCTTTGCCTATGTCATCGCGTCCGTGCACGAGCTGGTGGCGGACGGCCGCCGCTGGTCGGTGGACGATACGCGTGCGCGCGCGAAGGAGCTGATCGACGGAGCCTTCGGCGGAGACGGCGACGCGGCGGCGCAGGCGTATTTTGCGGCGGTTGCACGCATCGCGGCGCTGCCGGAGGCAGACGTCGTCGGGCACTTTGACCTGCTCACGAAGTTCGACGAGCCGGAGCCGCTGTATCACACGGACAGCCGCGTGTATCGGGCGGCGGCGCTGGACGCGATGGAGCGGCTGGTACGCGCGGGCAAGATTTTTGAGATCAACACCGGCGCGGCCGCCAAGGGCTACCGCACGGCGTTTTATCCAAGCGAACCGCTGCTGCGCGCGCTGCGCGAGATGGGCGGAAAGATCACGATCAGCTCCGACGCGCATGCGGCGGATCAGATTGCGTTCGGCTTTCCGCAGGCGGAGGCCCTCGCCCGCCGCTGCGGCTTTACGGCGTTGTGGCAATTCAACGGCAGGACATTTGAACCAACAGAATTTAAAAAAGACCGGGCGGCGCGAAACCTATGATTTCGCGCCGCCCGGTTTTATGGTTTGTCTCGGCATTCAAAGCTCGCGGCGGTGCTGGTGAGCGCAAAGACGAGCTGTCCGCGCTGCCAGAAGCGGAAGTGCGCGGTGACGGCGCTCGATTCGCGGATGATGGCCGTCATGCGTCCATCGTCGGGCGCGCGCAGCGTCGGACCGTCGTCGCGGCGCTCCAGATCGGCCTCCAGCAGCAGACTCCCCTGCGCGAGCCGGATGTGCTCCGGCGTGGCGGCGAGCACGCGCACGCCCCGGTAGGTTGCAAGCCGGTATTCCTGCCCGCCGTAGACGATGGCGCAGATGCAGCCGTTGAACGGCCGCGGGCGCGGGATGCGCGCCACGGCGAGCGAGATGCTGCACGGCGCGGGAAAGTCGTTGGCATGCAGCCACAGATAGCGCGACGGGAACGACGTGCCGGCGTCCTTCTCGATGTAGCCGAGACCGCCGTCGAACGCGACCGTGTGCCCCTCCAGCTCCAGCGAGCCGGACAGCGTGTGCCGCATACTGAGAATACCGTGGCGGCACTCCATGGGCAGATAGCGGAACGGCCCCATGATGTCCGAGCGCAGCGGCGTCCACGAGCCGTATTGAATCTGGCCGTGGATGCCGGGCAGGTCTACGATGACGCCCGACCGCGAAAACAGGCACGACCCGGCCTGAATGTCCGCCCCGACGTGCAGCGCCGGTACGGAAAAATTCCACGACCGGTCGTTTGTGACCACCTGTACAAACGAGCCGCTTTCGGCGCGCCCCGGAATCAGCGCCACGGTCTCGCCTGCGCACTGGTGTTTGAAATACCAGCCCTCAAATTGCGGCTGTTTGGATTCCTGCAATGGTATCATCTCCCTTGCCGCAATTCTCCCCACGTGGAATGGGTTTTAAACCAACAAAAATCCGGGCGCGCCCAATTGGGCGCGCCCGGTTTCGGTCTTGTTTCAGGACAGCAGGATCTCGTCGGACTCCAGCTGCATGCCGGCAATCTCGGCGAATTTGTCCATCAGATCTTTTTTCGTCAGCTTCTTTTTGGCCTCGCCCTCCACGTCGAAGATGATCTTGCCCTCGTTCATCATGATGAGGCGGCTGCCATGCTCGATGGCGTCCTTCATGTTGTGGGTGATCATCATGGCGGTGAGGTTGTTTTCCCGCACGATCTGGTCGGACAGCTCCAGAACCTTCGCGGCGGTGGCGGGGTCGAGCGCGGCGGTGTGCTCGTCGAGCAGCAGGAGCTTCGGCTTCTGCAGGGAGGCCATCAGCAGCGTCAGCGCCTGGCGCTGGCCGCCGGAGAGCAAACCGACCTTTGCGGTCATGCGGTCTTCCAGGCCGAGACCGAGAATTTTCAGCTTTTCGCCGAATTCCTCGCGTTCGGTCTTGGTGACGCCCCAGCGCAGGCCGCGCTTCTTGCCCCGGCGCGTGGCCAGTGCGAGGTTTTCAATGATCTGCATGTTCGGCGCGGTGCCGGTCATCGGGTCCTGGAACACGCGGCCGATAAACTGCGCGCGCTGATGCTCCGGCATGCCGGTGACGTTCACGCCGTCAATCAAGATGGAGCCGTTGTCCACGGGCCAGACGCCGGCCACGGCGTTGAGCATGGTGGACTTGCCCGCGCCGTTGCCGCCGATGACGGTGACGAAATCGCCGGGCTTCAGGTGCAGGTCGATCTCCCGCAGCGCCTTCTTTTCGTTGATGGTGCCGGGGTTGAACGTTTTGGAAATTTGATTGAGAACCAGCATGTCACTGCGCTCCTTTCTGCCCGCCCTGCGTCAGCGCGCTGCGCTTGCCCGCCAGCTTGAACGAGCTGCGCCGCTGCGCTTGCAGATACGGCACGGCGAGGAACACGGCCACGAGCACGGCGGTGAACAGCTTCAGATCGTTCGAGTCGAGCCGCAGCCACAGGATGATGACCATGACGATATAGTACACGACGCCGCCGAGCACTACGAAGCTCAGCCGTGTGTGGAAGCTGCAGCCCTTGCGGAAGATCGCGTCGCACAGCACCTCGCCGATGATGACGGCAGCGAGGCCGATGACGATCGCGCCGCGGCCCATGTTGATATCGGCAAAGCCCTGATACTGCGCCATCAGTCCGCCGGAGAGGGCGACCACGCCGTTCGAGAGCGACAGACCCAGCACTTTCATGGAGTTGATGTTGATGCCCTGCGCGCGGCTCATGGCGGGGTTCGAGCCGGTGGCGCGCAGTGCGCTGCCCTGCTCGGTGCCGAAGTACCAATACAAAATGGCGATCAGCGCCGCTGCGAGAATCAGCCCAACCAGAATCGCGGAGGGAATGTGGCGCAGTGTCAAAAGCAGACGATAGCGGTCGGGGTTTACAGGTTTGTTGGCTGACATTCCCATGATGCGCAGGTTGATGGAATACAGCGCAAACTGCGTCAGGATACCGGCCAGAATGGCCGGAATGCCGAGCTTGGTGTGCAGCAGGCCGGTGACCAGACCGGCCAGAAGCCCGGCCAGAACGGCGACGAGCAGCGCAGCCCACGCCGGCCAACCCGCCAGAATCAGCATGGCGGTCACGGCGCCGCCGGTGGTGAACGAACCGTCTACCGTCAGATCGGCCACGTCCAGCAGGCGGAAGGTGATATATACGCCCAGAGCCATAATGCCCCAGATGATGCCCTGCGCCACGCCGCCCGGCAGCCGGGATACGAGATTCGGCAGGCTCAGAGAGGCAAAGTATGCCGCAATGTTCATAATGGGATTCCTCGCTTTTTCTAATCTGTAGCGTCGGGCGCAGGGGAACGGCGCTTCCTCAGCCGTTCCTCCGCGCCCCACGCGGAGCTCCGCCGCAGCGGACAACGCCTATTGTAATCGCTTTTGCGCAGCAACGCAAGCAGAAATCAGGAATACACCAAGGGAGCCGCGTGATACGGCTCCCCCTTTGGTGCGGAAATTGGAGATATTAGCCCTCGATGGCCTCGTAGCCGTCGGGGATGGTGACGTTCAGCGCCTGGGCCAGCGTGGCGTTGTACTTCTTGACCGGGTTCGGGTAGTACTCGATCGGCATGGTGGAAATGTCGGCCTCGCCCTTCAGGATCTTCACGGCCATCTCACCGGTGGTGCGGCCGAGCTCGTAGTAGCTGATGGACAGGGTGGCCACGCCGCAGCCCTTGCAGATGCCCTCTTCACCGGCCACGATCGGCACGCCCGCGGGCTGTGCGACGTTGTTGATGGCTTCGGTGCAGGAGGCGGCGGTGTTATCGGTGGGGATGTAGAGCACGTCGTTTTCGTCGCACGCGGTCTTGGTGACGGCGGCAACGTCGTTGGAGTCTGCGAAGGTGTAGATCTTCACGGTCAGGTCAGCCTTTTCCAGCTCAGCCTTGACCACGTCCGCCTGGTAGACGGAGTTCGGCTCGCCGGAGCAGTAGAGGATACCGATGTTCTTGGCGTCCGGGAACAGCTCCTGAATCATCGCGGCCTGCTGATCCAGCGGGGCGAGGTCGGAGGTGCCGGAGATGTTGCCGCCGACGGTGCCGTTGAAGCCGTCGATCTCAAGCGCGACGCCGTATTCGGTGATGGAAGTGCCGAGAACCGGAATCTCATTCGTGGCGGCGGCCGCAGCCTGCAGGGAGGCGGTGGCGTTGGCGAGGATCAGATCCACGCCGCTGGAGACGAAGCCGTCCACGATGGTGGCGCAGTTGGCGCTGTCGCCGGAGGCGTTGCCTTCCTGGAACTCGACGCCGTCTTCGCCGAAGGTCTCGACCAGAACGTCCTTAAAGCCCTGCGTCGCGGCGTCCAGCGCTTCGTGCTGCACGAGCTGGCAGATGCCGACAACGTACTTTTCGCTTGCATTGTCGCTGGGGGTGGATTCTTGCTTCTGGCCGCACGCTGCCAGAGACAGCAGCATCAGTACGGCGCACAGAAGTGCGGTGATCTTTTTCATTTTGTAGTCCTCCATTTTCGTTCATGGTTTCCCGATGGCGGGAGTCACGCCGGGCGCGCAACAAAAAAAGCTGCACAGAAGCGATTGTCTGTGCAGCCTGCTTGAAGCTATTTCATCCGGAATGTCGCTCCGCTTGTCCCTGCAGCACAAACAACCATTACTTCAGTCTAAAGTAATAGCGGAAGCGGTATGCAGATGCAAAGCGGATGTGTTTCATTTCAGCATCTCCCTCGGTGACTGCCTACACTTTACTACCCTGCACAGCAAAAGTCAATGGCGGGTTTGGCGGAATTCGGAATTTTCGGGAAAATGCACGATTTTGACGCCGTTTTTTAGCCATTTAAATCAAATATTGATCGGTTTCTGCGCTGCTGCCGCTGCCGCGCCGTTGACGAATGGGCCGGAGAATGCTATATTGATGGCAGACAGATTCAGGAACGGAGGTGCGGCATGAAAGACCCGGAAGCGCTTTTGCGCAGCGTGCTCGACGTGGGCGAATGCATCCTGCCCGGCGGCAGGCGGCCCGGCGCTCCGGCGCGCTGGCCCAGCGTGTTTGTGCACGGGCTGCTCGGCTGGGGCGGGAACGATGCGCTGAACAGGATCGTCCCCTATTGGGGTCTGGCCTCCGGCGACGTGCTGCGCTTTTTGA
>URPA01000009.1 GCA_900549545.1 uncultured Eubacteriales bacterium | reverse complement strand
ATTTCTACAACAACCAGCGTATCCAGACGAAAACAAAACTGACACCGATGGAATTTCGGTGCCAGTATGTTGCTTAAAATTTTATTTTCCTACGCAGGAATGCCTTTTTGTGCTGTCCGCACAAATTGGGGCAGTTCATTGTGAAAGGGGAGCCTTTTTCACTATAAAGCACTCCATGCCACCCGCTCCGGGGATGCCCGGCGTGGATTTTTTTGAAAAAAATCCACAACTATACAAAAACGATACAAAAAATTGGCAGAAAGTATACAACAGCGTTGTATGATATACTTATCTCATATTTTGGAGGTGTAATATGCGT
The DNA here is from genome assembly GCA_900549545.1 of uncultured Eubacteriales bacterium. Taxonomy (GTDB): domain Bacteria; phylum Bacillota; class Clostridia; order Oscillospirales; family Oscillospiraceae; genus Limivicinus. Next base: position 47,356 of record URPA01000009.1, on the reverse strand, counting down.
ATTTTGAAAAGGCTTGCCTCGCTTGCGCTGTGCCTTGCGATGCTGCTGAGCCTTGCCGCCTGCGGAAGGGCCGCCGAGCCCGCCGCTTCGCCTGAAGCTCCCGCTCCTGCCGAGTCCGCACTCTCTTCCGAGCATTTCAAGTCCGGCATGAGGTTTATCTCCTCCCCGCTTTCAAAGCCGGACGGCATGGGCAAGGTCACCGCCCTCACGCTGGACGGCGGCACGCTCTATGCCGCTGACGAAAATCTCTCCCTGTTTTCCGCTGAGCTTGACAGTCTGAGCTGGACGGAGCTTGACCCCGGCGAGCTTGATGGCGCTCCCAGAGCCATAGCTTCCGGCGGAGGGCGGCTCTACCTGCTTGTGAGCAGGGCCAACATCCGCTATGAGGACGACTGCTATCTTGTCATTTACGACCTCACCGGACAGACCGCCCAGGTCGTTGAAAAGGAGCCCATGCTTGACGGCGGCAGCCCCAGAGGCATTTTTTACATTCAGGACAGGCTCCTTATCCACTCAGACTTTGGCGGCCTGTACGCCTACACCGCCGAGGGCGAATATATCGACGCCTGCACCCCCGAGGGCACTTATGCAAGCTCTGTCGCCATTGTGGACGGCAAGCCCTATCTCACCGCCAATGACGGCACGGGTGATGCGGTGTACGCCCTGAATATTGACAGCCTTGAGCTGACGGCCATGTTCCCCACGGGTCAGGAGTATGTCAACTATTTCTCCTATGCCAGCCCCTCGGCGCTGCTCTGCATCACGAACAAAAGCCTCTCCCTGCTGGATGCGGAGAGCGGCTTTGCGGAGCCTGTTTTTAACTGGCTTGACATTGGCTTCAGCTTTGCGGTCTGGCCGCCCATCGGCCTCACCCTCACCCCCGCCGAAGATTTCATCTTTGCCGACCCCTCCGATGGTGAGATCTACCGCCTGAGCCAGAGCGACACGCCCGACAACCGCAAGGAGCTGACCATCGGCGTGGGTGTAGGCGTTGAGGGGACATACATCTCCCGCGCCATTGCGATTTTCAACATGACAAACCCCGATTACAAGGCTGTCAGAAAGTATTTCCCGATGGAGGACGCAGCCAAGATTCCCGCTGAGCTTGCCAACAGCAATGATGTTGACGTCCTCTTTTTAGGCGGCAGCGCCGACGCTGAGAGCGCCTTCCGCAGCGTCCCGCTCAAAAACACGCTGTTTGAGGACCTGCTCCCCTATCTTGACGCCGACCCCGAGCTTTCCCGCGAGGACTTCATTCCCGGCGTGCTTGAGGCCTCCATGCAAAACGGCCATCTCTATGGCATTGTCCCCAGCGTCGTGCCCGCCACGATCATCGCCCCCGAAGCGATAGCCGAGGACTATGTCCCGTGGGATACGGAGGCAATCTTAAAGCTTAATTCCGAGCTGCCGGAAGGCTACGGTCTGTTCAATATGCGCATGGAATTTTCGATTGATAGCCTGCTTAAATATGCCTGCTGCCGCTTTGTCGACACCGGCAGCGCCGCCTGTAATTTTGACTGCGAGGAATTTGTACAGCTCTTGCAGCTGTGCGCTGAGGCCGCGCCCTATGACTACTCCACGAGTGACGGCTGCGCCCTGAGCATCGGCACGGCGAGCATTAACTTCAGCTACTTCAAGGAGCTCATGAACGGCAAATTTGAGTACCTCGGCTACCCCTCGGCTGACGGCGGGCAGAACGTTTTCTTCCAGAGCATCGGCCCGTTTTCCATCATGGCATCAAGCGAAAACAAGGACGCCGCGTGGCAGTTTGTCCGTATTCTCTTCCTGCCCCAGCTCCAGAACGGCGATATAAACGCCTTTGGTCAGCCTGTCATCGAAAGCTGCCTTGACAACAAGCTTGAGCGTTACATGAGTCAGGATGAAGCCATCACGCAGGCGGATATAGACAAATACAAAGCTCTGATAATGAGCTGCAACGGCTTTTTAAACGGCGGCGCAGTCTATGATATCGCCCTCGAGGAAACGAACAAATTCCTCGGCGGCGGAAAAACCGCCGAAGATGCCGCAAAGAGCATCCAGTCCCGCGCGAGCATCTACCTCGCGGAGCAGTTTGGATGAATTGCGAAAACTGCACCAGTTCAAGGCTCCCCTGCGTAAGGGGAGCCTTGAAGAAAAAGCTCCCGCCAGAAAATCTGGCGGGAGCTTCATTAATCACGGGTTCATGGTGTAGTTGGGGGCTTCCTTGGTGATGTATATATCGTGCGGGTGGCTCTCCTTGAGGCCGGCGCTGGTTATACGCACGAACTTGCTCTTGGTGCGCAGCTCCTGAATGTTGTGCGCGCCGCAGTAGCCCATGCCGGAGCGCAGGCCGCCCATCATCTGGTATATCGTCTCGGACACGGCGCCGCGGAAGGGCACACGGCCCTCTACGCCTTCGGGGACGAGCTTCTTGTTGTTCTGCTGGAAGTATCTGTCCTTGGAGCCCTTGGCCATGGCGCCGAGGCTGCCCATGCCGCGGTAGACCTTGAACTGTCTGCCCTGGTAGACCTCGGTCTCGCCGGGGGCCTCCTCGCAGCCTGCGAGCATGCTGCCCATCATGACAACGCTGCCGCCGGCCGCAATGGCCTTGACTATATCGCCGGAGTACTTGATGCCGCCGTCGGCGATGACGGGGATGCCGTACTTGTCGCCCATCTCGGCGCACTGCAAAATCGCCGTGACCTGCGGCACACCGATACCGGCGACAACGCGCGTGGTGCAGATGGAGCCGGGGCCGATGCCGACCTTCACGCAGTCGGCGCCGGCTTTGATGAGGGCCTCGGTGGCCTCGGCGGTGGCGACGTTGCCCGCGATAAGCTGGATATCGGGGTACTTCTCCTTCACCAGACGCACGCAGCGCATGATGTTCGCGGAATGGCCGTGGGCGCTGTCAAGCACCAGCGCGTCAACGCCGACGTCAATGAGCGCACCGGCTCTGTCAAGCACATCGTTGGTCACACCAATGGCGGCGGCGCAGAGCAGGCGGCCGTTGTCGTCCTTGGCGGAGTTGGGGTACTTCATGACCTTTTCGATGTCCTTTATGGTGATAAGTCCCTTGAGCTTGTAATCCTTGTCCACAATAGGCAGCTTCTCTATGCGGTTTCTGCGCAGGATCTCCTTGGCCTCGTCAAGGGTGGTGCCCTCAAGACCGGTGATAAGCCCCTCGGAGGTCATGACCTCCTCAATGCGGCGGTTCATATCGGTCTCAAACTTCATGTCGCGGTTGGTGATGATGCCGATGAGCCTGCCGTCATCATCGACGATAGGCACGCCGGAGATGCGGAACTTGCCCATAAGCGCGTCCGCGTCACCAAGAGTGTGCCCGGATTTAAGGAAGAAGGGGTTGGTGATAACGCCGTTTTCGGAGCGCTTGACCATGTCAACCTGCTCAGCCTGCGCGTCAATCGGCATATTCTTATGAATAACACCGATGCCGCCCTCGCGGGCAATGGCGATCGCCATGCGGTACTCGGTAACGGTGTCCATGGCGGCGCTCATGACAGGGACGTTGAGCCTGAGCTTTTTGGTCAGCTGCGTGCCGAGGTCAACATCGGCCGGGAGCACGTCGCTCTCCGCGGGCACAAGAAGCACATCGTCAAAGGTCAGGCCCTCGCCCACAAAACGGTTGGAATACTCATTATTAAGCTGCATATGAAATTACCCCTCTCCATAAAATTTTATTTTTCCAGCTTCAAAAAATATTATTATCGCGGCAGAGATCCCGCCGCGATAATATATAAATTTTCAATTATTTTAGCATAAATTTTCTCTTTGTCAACAGTTTTTTTCTTTTCAGCAGAGTTATTTTAAACTACGCCGCAGCTCCTTGGCTCTCCCTCTGGCTGCGCCTGCAGGCGCGTTTCGGAGCGCAGGTGCTATAAATTTGCTTAATTCAATGGCTCCCTTGTGTAAAGGGAGCTGTCAGCGTTAGCTGACTGAGGGATTGTTTCGCTGGAAAAAGTTTGTACAAGTCTAAAAATAGTGCAAACCCGCAACATTTCGTCAACAACCCCTCCGTCAAAAATCTACGATTTTTGCCACCTCCCCTTACACAGGGGGAGGCGTTGGTGCGACGTGAATCTGCGGCAACAGCGTATATACAGGTGCCGCAGCAATCTTGGCGCCCCCTGAGGGGGAGCTGGCTTGACGCGAAGCGGCAAGACTGAAGGGGGGCTGTATTGCACCTATCTTACCCCCTGCGCTCCGAGGCCCCTATCGGCGCTGCGCGCCACTTCCCCCCCGTGGGGGAAGCAAGTGTGGGTCTGGCGCAAGCTGTATAACTTTCTATCTCAATTCCCCCCTGCCCTCGCTGCGGGCGTAATAGAAAATGTACTGCTGGGCAAGGCCGGCGTACTCGCCGAGCGTCTTAGGGTCAAAATCCGGCGCGAAATGCTCCTTAAGCGCGCGCTTTATCCACACATCGATGGGAAACGCCTCCATATGCCGCAGACCGAAGAGCACCACGCAGTTGGCGACCTTGTCCCCGACGCCGTTTAAGCTCAAAAGCGCTTTCTTAGCCGCCGCGCCGTCGCAGTCGATAAGCTCCTCAAGCTTAATATTCCCCGCGCTCACCGCCCGGGCGGCGCTGATTATGTACGCCGCGCGGTAGCCGCTGCGCAGTGGAGCGAGGTCGCTCTCCTCAAGCAGGGCAAGCTTCTCCGCCGGTGGGAAGGCATAAAAGCGCTCGCCCTCGAAGGAAAGCTCCTCCCCGTACAGGGCGCACAGGCGCTCGACAATGCCCTTTATGCGGCTGATGTTGTTGCACTGGGAAATTATAAACGAGCACAGCGCCTCCCACGGGTCCTGCCGCAGGATGCGGATGCCCAGCCCGTAGCGGACGCACTCGTCGAGATACTCCCCGCCCTGAAAGCAGCTTGCGGCGGCATAATCCCGCTCAAGGTCAAAATAATCGCTCCAGAGCTCCTCGGGCGCGGCGGAGCGGATGTAAACATTCCCCTCCTCGGCCCAGACGCGGGCGGGATAACCCAGCGCGACGCCGGTATAAACACCCTTCTCGTCCCGGTTCCAGCGAAAGCACTGGCCGCACTCGAAGGTTTTCACAATGTCCAGCTCATCCTCCGCGCAGAGGCGCAGAGTTTTTATCTCTCTTTCTGTCATAAGTTCACCCATATAGCTTCGGCTTCCGTCCGCAAAGCGGATGGAAGCCGAAGTGTATTTTCTGCGCGTATTATTTGTCCAGATAGTTTTTCAGCAGCTCCTGCATAAGCTCGTCTCTGTCGATGCGGCAGATAAGCGTGCGGGCGTTGTTATAGTTGGTGATATAGGTCGGATCTTCCGAGAGTATATAGCCCACGATCTGGTTAATTGGGTTGTAGCCCTTGACCATGAGGGAGTTATACACGGAGCAGAGTATCTCTTTCATCTCGGTCTTGCTGTCAAGGGCGGTGAATTTCCTTGTCTTATCTTCCATGATTTTCCCTCCTTCTTTTCTATGTAAGCGCCTCGGCGCTTACATTTTTTATCTGATGATCTTTACTTTATGTCCTTATTATAACATAATGCGCTGTCAAGTAAAGTCGAAAAATGGGGGAAAATAGTTAAGAATTATTAAATTTTCCCTATTTTCCCCAAGATATAGACGTTTTTATCTGATTACAGCGCCGAACCTGTCACCCAGCGCCTTCAAAACCGCGCTGACAGTCTCCTCGGCGTGCTCATCGGTCAGGGTCTGGTCGTCGGCCCGCATTGTCAGCGAGAAGGCAACGGACTTTTTGCCGCTTGCGATGTGGCTGCCGACATAGACATCAAACAGCTCGCAGCCGCGCAGGTACTCCCCGCCGTTTGCCATGATGCACTCCTCAAGCTCGCCCACGGGAATAGCCTCATCGCACACGATGGCGATGTCTCTCGTTGCGGCCGGGAAGCGGGGCAGGGGCTTATACACCGGGATATCGCCCTTTACGGCGAAGATAGCGTCAAAGCTCAGCTCCGCACAGTAGACCTCGGTATCCACGCCGTAATTTTCAGCGACAGCCGGATGAATCTGGCCCAGAACGCCGATGCGCTTATCGCCGCAGAAGAGCTCCGCGCAGCGGCCGGGGTGGTAGGACGGGTTATCCTTCACGGCGACGAAGCGGGGCTTCGGCGCGTCAAGGCTCTCAAGCAGGGCCTCGACCCAGCCCTTCATCACAAAAAAGCTCATGCCGCTGCCATATGCGCCCATGGAGACTATCTTCGGCTCGTCGGCAAGCCCGTCGGGGCGCTTGAAGTACACTCTGCCAATCTCATACAGCGCCGCGCTCTTGTTGCGGTAGTTGTAGTTGCGGGAGACTATCTCCAGCATGGAGGGGAGAATCGTGGTGCGCATGATGGAGGTATCCTCGCCCAGGGGGTTTAGGATGCGAAGGCTGTCTCTCAGGGCAGAGTCCTTCGGCAGGCGGATCTTGTCATAATAAGTGGGGCTTATGAAGGAATAGGTGATTATCTCGTCCATGCCCATGCCGCGCAGAATCTCGCCTATGCGCCGCTCACACTGCTGCTCGGCGTTGAAGCCGCCGCAGGTGGTGATGCCGCCGGAGAAGCTTGTCGGAATGTTGTTGTACCCATAGAAGCGGGCAACCTCCTCGGCTATATCGGAGTAATGCTCCACATCGCCGCGCCAGGACGGGACGATTATATTGTCCCCTTCAAGCTCAAAGCCGAGGTCGAGGAGGATCTTGCGCATGGTTTCCTCGGAAATATCGGTGCCGAGCAGGGCGTTTATCTTCTCCGGCTCAAGCTTCACAACAGCGGGGGTGAAGCCCTCGGGGTAGACGTCGATAACACCCTCGAGCACCTCGCCCGCGCCGAGCTGCTCAATAAGCTCGCAGGCGCGCTGAACAGCCTTGTAGGTGTTCTGCGGGTCAAGGCCCTTCTCGTAGCGGGAGGAGGCGTCGGTGCGCATACCGAGCGCGGTGGCGGTGCGGCGGATGGAGGTGCCGTTGAAGTTCGCGCTTTCAAAGAGAACCATGGCCGTGTCGCCGACTATCTCGCTGTTTTCGCCGCCCATAACGCCCGCCACGCCCACGGGCTTATCCGTGTCGCAGATGCAGAGCATATTGGGGCTGAGCTTACGCTCGGTGCCGTCGAGCGTGCGGATAGTCTCGCCCTCTTTTGCAAGGCGGACATGAATCTCGCCCTTGTTCACGCAGCTGAAATCAAAAGCGTGCATGGGCTGGCCAAGCTCGAGCATGACATAGTTTGTGATGTCGACAATATTGTTTATAGGCCGCATCCCGGCGTTGCGGATGCGCTCACGCATCCAGGCGGGGGACGGGGCGATCTTGACGTTTTTCACCATGCGCGCGGTGTAACGCGGGCAGAGCTTCGGCTCCTCGACTATGATTTTGGCATGGTCGTTTATATTGCCGCCGGCCAGAGCCTTGACAACAGGCTCATGGAGCTTCAGCTCCTTGCCGAAGGTGACGGCGGCCTCGCGCGCAAGACCGGTAACGCACAGGCAGTCCGGCCTGTTGGGGGTGATCTCAAACTCCACCACGTGGTCGTCACAGCCTGTCATCGCGGCCACATCGTCCCCGGGCTTGACGTCCTCATGGAGGATGAAAATGCCGTCGTCAAGGCAGTGGGGGAACTCCTCCTGCTTTGCGTGCAGGTCCTCAAGCGAGCAGATGCTGCCCTTGCCGGTGTCGTAGGCGACCAAATCCCCAGCGTGGATGTTCTGGCAGTCGCTAACGCACTCGGCGCTCTCGCCGCCGATATTCAGCGCGCACTTCCAGAGGTTCATGCCCGCGGGCTCAACGCTCTGAACCTCCGCCGCAACGACCTTGCCGAAAATCCTGTCCCCGGCCTTGATGTCGGCAGAGATGGAGGGCTTAGCGGGGTCGATGGCGTGATAATCACCCAAAATCGCGGCGGGCTTTATTTCGGCGTAGGGGTAGTCGTGCGCGGTCAGGCCCAGCTCCTTGAGGGAGCAGAGCATACCGTTTGAAACCTCGCCGCGGAGCTTCCCGGCCTTTATCTCAGCGCCGGTCGGGAGCTTCGCCCCGTCAAGCGCGGCGGGCACAAGGTCGCCCACGTGGACATTCCACGCCCCGGTGCAGATCTGGACGCTCTCACCCAGCCCCGCGTCGATTTGCAGCACCAGCATATGGTCGGAGTTGGGGTGCTTCTCGATGGAGAGGATCCTGCCCACCTTGACACCGGAAAGGCTCTTACTCAAATCCTCCGTAATCTCGACCTTGGAGCCGGAGATGGTCATTGCCTCGGCAAATGTTCTGTCGTCGCACTCGCTGAGAGGCAGGTCAACATATTCGTTCAGCCATTTTCTTGAAAGCTTCATTTCACTCTACCTCCCCTTATCAAAACTGCTCAAGGAACCTGACATCGTTCTCGAAAATCAGGCGCAGGTCGGTTATCTTATACTCGCCCATGGCAAGGCGCTCAAGGCCCATGCCGAAGGCCCAGCCGGAGTATACGTCCGGGTCAATGCCGCAGCCGGCCAGCACCTTGGGGTGCACCATACCGGCGCCCAGCACCTCAATCCAGCCCTCGCCCTTGCAGGTGGGGCAGCCCTTGCCGCCGCACTTGTGGCACTGAATGTCCATCTCGCAGCTCGGCTCGGTGAAGGGGAAATGGTGCGGGCGGAAGCGCGTCACTGTGCCCTTGCCGTAGATTTTTTCAACAACAAGGTTCAGCGTTGCCTTCAAATCGGCCATGGTGACGCCCTTGTCGATGACCATGCCCTCTATCTGGTGGAACATCGGGGAATGGGTAGCGTCAACCTCGTCCTTGCGGTAGACGCGGCCCGGGGCGATGATGCGGATCGGCAGCTCGCGCGTCTCCATGGCGTGTATCTGCATGGGAGAGGTCTGCGTGCGCAGGAGGATGCTGCTGTCGTCCTTGAAATAAAAGGTGTCCGTCCACTCGCGGGAGGGATGGCCCTCGTCAATGTTCAGCTTTGTGAAGTTATAGTCGGCAAGCTCAACCTCCGGCCCGTCCACTATCTCAAAGCCCATGCCCACAAAAATGTCCTTAATCTGGTCAAGGACGTTGTACATCGGGTGCTTGTGCCCGACGGCGCTTTTGACGCCCGGCATGGTCACGTCAACCGTCTCCCGCTGGAGCTTCATCTCCAGCATCGCGGCGGAGAGCTCCTCACGGCGGCGCTCGATAGCGTTTTCAATGTCCGCGCGCAGCTGGTTTGCAAGCTGACCCATGGCGGGGCGCTCCTCAGCGGAGAGCTTGCCCATCTGGCGCAAAATCGCCGTCAGCTCACCCTTTTTGCCCAGATATTTGACTCTCAGATTTTCAAGCAGCTCGGCATTGTCACACTCGACAATTGCCTTGATTGAGGCCTCTCTCAGCCCCTGCATAAGCTCTTTCATACACTTCTCCTCTACTCTGACAAAATAAAAAAATGCCCCCGTCACCTTCAAAAAGGGACGAAAGCAAAACTTCCGCGGTACCACCCGGATTCGGCGCAAGCGCCGCACTCTTTGGGCTTAACGCGCCCTGACGCCGGGGATTGGCCGGAGCTCCCGGGCGAACCAAGCGCCTGCGGCTTGGGAGGCTTACAGCCGGTGGCCCCCGTTCTCTAAAAGCCGCTGAGTACGTATAAACGCTATTTTCCCGTTCACAGCGCACTTATGCTATCACATAATACACAAATTTTCAAGCGCTTTTTTGTATTTTGTTACAAAATTCTGATTTGACTATTCGCGGCGCGGTGATTATAATAATGAAAAGGCATCAGCGCGCATATGGTATGCTGCAAATGAGAAATTTGGAGGTATACCATGAAGCGTTTTAAGAAGCGTGTCTGTCTTTTGCTCATAGCCGCGCTGTCCCTGCTGCTCACCGCCTGCGGCAGCGGCTCAGCCAAAAAGGAGTTTGAGGCGTTTTCGAGTGAGCTGTCAGAGCGCACGAGCCTTGAATTTACGGCGGAGCTCACCGCCATATACGAGGATAAGAATGTGGACTTCACCCTCGCCTATGAAAAGGACGGGGACGGCTGCCTTGTCACGGTGCTTGAGCCGAAGATGGTCGAGGGCATCCGCGCCCGCGTCACCGGTGGGGGCACAGCCGTTGAGTATGAGGGCATAATGCTCGACACCGGACGGCTTGACGACTACGGCCTCAGCCCCATGACGGCGCTGCCCATGCTGGTGGAGGCAATGACCACCGCCCACGCGGACAGCTTCTGGGAGGAGGGCGGCCTCAACGCCGTGAAGCTTCTGCCGAGTGACACGCTCAGCGCTGTTGTGTGGTTTGACGCGGGCGTGCCGGTCAAGGCGGAGCTCATAAGCGAAGGGCGGGTCACCGTCAGCTGCGATATAAAGGACTGGAAATAATGAACGATTTACAAAAGAGAACCTGGGCGGAGATAAGCCTGCCCAATATTTTGCACAATTACAAGGCCATCCGCGCCTCCCTGCCGGAGGGTTGCCGCTTTTTAGGCGTTGTAAAGGCGGACGCTTACGGGCACGGGTCGCTTCAGGTCTCCCGCCTGCTTCAGGACGCCGGGGCGGACTATCTCGCCGTCTCCTGCCTTGATGAGGCGCTGGAGCTGCGGCGCGGCGGCATAACCATGCCCATCCTGATTCTTGGGCACACACCCGCCGAGTATACCGAGACGCTCATTGATGAGCGCCTCACCCAGACTGTCACCTGCCTTGCCAAGGCTCTTGAATACTCCGCCGCGGCAGACGCGCTGGGCAAAACCCTCAAGATACATATAAAGCTCGACACCGGCATGTCCCGCCTCGGCTTTCTCTGCGCGGGCGGAATGTTCGATGAGGGCGTTGACAACGTCATTCAGAGCTGCCGCCTGCCCGCCCTCGAGCCGGAGGGGATTTACACCCATTTCTCCGTCTCCGACGAGCCGGACGAGGAGAGCCGGGAATATACGCTCAAGCAGTTTGAGCTGTTCATGGCGGTTATCGCGGCGGTGAAGGAGCGCGGCGGCATTGAGTTTAAGCTGCGCCACTGTGCCAACAGCGGCGCGACGATGAATTACCCCGAGATGGCGCTGGATATGGTTCGCCCCGGCCTGCTGCTCTATGGCTATGGGGACGGCGGCAAGCTCGGCCTCAAGCCCTGCATGCGCCTTGTCACCACCGTCAGCACTATTAAGTTTTACGAGCCGGGCACCTCTGTCAGCTATGGGCGGCGCTACATCACCGACAGGCGCAGCCGCATGGGCGTGCTCGCAATTGGTTACGCTGACGGTCTGCCGCGGCTAATCTCCAACAAGTGCAGCTTCGCCGTGGCGGGCGGCTTCGCCCCGCAACGCGGCAGCATCTGCATGGATATGTGCATGGTCGATCTGAGCGAGCTCCCCTTGGCCGATGTCGGCATGGAGGTTGAGATTTTCGGTGAGCAGAGCGACATTTATAAGCTCTCCGATGCCGCGCAGACCATCCCATATGAGCTGCTCTGCTCTGTGTCCAAGCGGGTGCCGAGGGTGTATACGGAGTAGAAAATACAGTTCAAAAAGGCTCCCCTGCGTAAGGGGAGCTGGCACGGCGCAGCCGTGACTGAGGGGTCGTTATCTGCTTTTCGATTAGCGTTAGCGCTCAGAAGTCTTACGTTTACAATCCCTCAGTCAGCTAACGCTGACAGCTCCCTTTACACAAGGGAGCCTTTGGATTGTGCAAATTTGAAAACAAGCAATCACAAACGTGTCTGAAGGCAAAGTCTTTACGCGCAAGAATTATCAGCTGTAACAAAAAAATGAGGGAAGATTCATCTTCCCTCAATTTTTTATTCGTCAACCGTCCAGCTTAAATCGACAAACGTGGGTTCGTGCCCCATTGCGGGGATGAGCTTGTTCATAAGCTCATCGGTCCTGAAGGCCACGGTGGAGGTATTCAGGCAGGGGTGGCAGGCAAAATACTCCTCGCTGAGAAGCTCTCTGTCCATCAAAAGATGCACAGCGCCCTCCCTGTCGTTCATCAGGCCCAGGACACTGACCGAGCCGGGGGTAATATTGAGATGCTTCTCCATATCCGCCGCCCCGGCAAAGGAAAGGCGGGCAGAGCCTATCTGCTTTGAGAGAAACTTGGTCTTAAACGGCTTCTCACCGGGCATGAGCAGCAGATAAAACTCGCTCCCCTGCCGGTTTGTGAGAAAAAGGTTTTTGCATATCTTCGCCCCCAGCAGCTTTTCCACAAGCTCACAGTCGGCGATGGTATCCGCCGGGTCATGGTCTGCGCGGCGATATTCGATATTGAGGCTCTCCAGCAGCTCATAGCAGCGCGCTTCTTTTTCCACGCGCCCGGCCGCCGCGCCATAGTGCAAAACAGGGTCAATATACATCTCAGTTCTCCATAGTCAGAAAGAAAGGGCAGCTCTGCTGCCCTTTCTTAATAATGCTAAGGTTAATTGCTATGTAGCTAAGACTCAGGCCTCGGCCTTCTTGCCCTTCTTGACCATGGTCTGCACGCCTTCGATGACGAGCAGGACAGCCAGAACCACAAGACCGATGGACCAGATCATCTGGAACCAGTCGCCCCAGTTGGCAGCCGCATCGGGGATCATGCCGGCGATGAGCTTGATCTTGGCGATAATGGTGAGAACCAGAGAAGTACCGGTAGCAGCGAGCATGAAGATCATAGGAACGAAGAACATCTTGTTGTTCTTGCCGATGTTGCCGAGCCAGGTGGCGACAGCAAGCATAGCGATACCGGCGAGCAGCTGGTTGGCAGCGCCGAACACGCCCCAGATCTGGCTCAGGCCCATGAAGCCCATGCCGCAGCCGATGATGACCATGATCAGGGTGGCGACAAAGGGATGAGAGAAGAACTTGGCAGCGCCGGTCAGCTCATCGCGGGTCTTTCCTTCGGGAACGAACAGCTCAGCAAACATGTAGCGGGCCAGACGAGTACCGGAGTCAAGAGAGGTCAGAGCGAAGACGGAGACGGCCAGGGTCAGCAGAGTGTAGACAACCTTGTAGGAAGCCTCGCCAGCGAAGGAGGAGACCATGGTTGCAATACCACCGGCGAAGATGGTGGGAGGAGCGGAGATCTGGAACTTATCGCCGCCGCCAGCGCTGGTCTGAGACCACACAACGCCGACTGCGATCAGGGCGATAACTGCCAGAGCGGACTCAACGATCATGGCGCCGTAGCCGATGACCTTAGCGTCCTTCTCGGAGTTGAGCTGCTTGGAGGTGGTACCGGAACCAATCAGGGAGTGGAAGCCGGAGACAGCGCCGCAAGCAACGGTGATGAACAGGGTCGGGAAGAGCATATTGCCGTTGGCGAGCTTGAAGGAGGTGAAGGCAGGCAGCTCAACGCTCATGTTGGAGCCGAAGATACCGACAATAGCCACGATCATCATACCATAGAGCAGGAAGGAGCTCAGGTAGTCACGGGGCTGGAGCAGCATCCAGACAGGCAGCAGGGAAGCCAGCATAACATAGACAGCAATGAAGATGACCCATGCGGTGCGGCTCATGTTGATACCGAGGTTCAGACCGGCGACAACGATGGCGACAATGCCGATGATGCCGACGATGGTGGCGGGGCCTATCTTGCAGTTCTTGCGGTACACGAAGAAACCGAAGATGAAGGCGATGACGATGAACAGCAGGGAGGTAGTGGCGGTGGCAGCGTGGTCACTGACATTGGCCATACCGGTGGTGAAGAAGGGCAGAGCAGGCTCTCCTTCGGGGGCAACGGACACGAAGGTGCCGGCAACAACTGCGGTGAAGGAAGCGATGACCAGGATCAGAACGAGCAGGGCAAAGATGGTGAACAGTCTCTGCGCGCGCACGCCCATGTTGTGCTTGATAACCTCGCCGACGGAGCCGCCGTTGTGGCGGATGGAGGCGAACAGAGCACCGAAGTCATGCATGGCACCGAAGAAGATGCCGCCGATGATGATCCACAGGAAAACGGGAACCCAGCCGAAAACTGCGGCCTGGATAGGTCCGTTAATGGGGCCTGCACCGGCGATGGATGAGAAATGGTGGCCCATCAGAACGGCGGGGTTAGCAGGAACGAAGTCCTTTCCGTCGTAGCTGGTGTGTGCGGGGGTCTCGCGATTGGGGTCGACGCCCCACTGCTTGGCAAGCCAGCTACCATAGAAAATGTAGCCGAGAGCAAGCACGACGATCGCGATGATGAGAATAAGAATTGCGCTCACACTTTTCACTCCTTAAATAAAAAGTATAAAATTTATCAAGCATTTGCCTCAGGATCAATCCGCCCTGAGTGCAAACAGCTTCTTAAAATATTTCACAAGGTCCCTGCCGGCCTTGTTGGTGTAGGCCTTGCCTTTGCCCACATCCACCGCCGCTAAGAGCAGCGTTGAATAACCGTGGAGAGAGAACTTGTAGCTCTTGGAAAAGCTGCGCTTATTGACAGCCTTTATGACATTATCACTAAATCCGTCCGCCAGAAGCACCACCTGAATATTGGTGTACTGGTGCTCCTTATGGGGTCTGACTCTCGGAAGGCCATCCTCAAGCGCAAAGGTGACGCAGCGCTCGGCAAGCTCCTCTGTAAACTCCGGGGCGGAAAATATGTACGCAAACTCGTTCTTTTCATTGCCCCAGATGGGAATGTTCTTGCTCAGCCAATACTTTTCCGCGCGGGAAAAATAATCCGCTCTGAACGCCAGGGGCAGATCCTCGGGGCATTCGTTCTGGGCAAGCTCCGGCTCGATGATATTGTAATACGCGCCGTAGGAGTCCTTCAGGACCTCCTCGAACACGCTGCGCTGGATAGCCATGCTACTCCCCCAAAATAATGAACAAACTGTTACATGAGCATAATATAATACCATTTGCGCAAAATATCAATAGGCAATTTTCCACAAATTCACAAAATGTTAAAGTATTTTCGTCCCGGCGACATTTGCTCCCAAGTTCTCCGTTTTGCTTTTTATGATTTGTTCACTTTTTTCATTATATTTTGGCTTTTTTATGAAATCTTCGTTATACGCATTTACAACTTAAAAAATTTGTTGTATTATGGTCGCAAAGTATCTACCGGCAGGAGAAGGCGTCGCCCTTTCCTGTCGTTTGACTGAATAAGAAAGATGAGGATTTATACATATGCAGCTGCGGCTTTGCGTCCCCTGCCTTTTGGGGCTGGAGGGGCCGATATCTGATGAGCTTAAAAAACTGGACATGAGGGATGTTCAGGCCGAGAACGGGCGCGTCTACTTCTCCGGCGGGGCGGATGCCGTTGCCGTGGCGAACATCTGCCTGCGCATGGGTGAGCGCGTGCTCATCGAGTTGGGCAGCTTCAAGGCCGAGAGCTTTGATGAGCTTTTTGAGGGCACAAAGGCTCTGCCCTGGGAGAGCATTATTCCGCGCGACGGCGCCTTCCCCGTCAAGGGGCACAGCTTAAATTCCAAGCTCTTCTCCGTCTCGGACTGCCAGAGCATCATAAAAAAGGCCGTGGCCGTGCGCCTCGGCAGAGCCTACGGGCTAAATCGCATGCCCGAGAGCGGTGAAATGTATCAAATTCGATTTTCTATAATGAAGGACAGGGCCTCTCTCTGCCTTGACACCACCGGCGCCGCGCTGCACAAGCGGGGCTACCGCCCGGCGCATAACACCGCACCTTTGCGGGAGACTATGGCCGCCGCCATGGTGCATCTGGCCCGTTATCGCGGCCGGGGCGATTTCTGCGACCCCTTCTGCGGCAGCGGGACGATTCCCATCGAGGCCGCGCTCATCGCCAAGAACCGCGCCCCGGGG
Source organism: uncultured Eubacteriales bacterium (assembly GCA_900549545.1). Taxonomy (GTDB): domain Bacteria; phylum Bacillota; class Clostridia; order Oscillospirales; family Oscillospiraceae; genus Limivicinus. The sequence continues at coordinate 31,686 of URPA01000009.1, read as the reverse complement.
CTGAGGCGGGATTTTGCCGCCGCGCACTGGCAGGCCGTGCCGGAAAAGCTCTGGCAGGAGGCGAGAAGCGCCGCCATCGCGAGGGAATTTCATGGGGAGTACAGCATCCTCGGCTCGGATATTGACCCGGACGCGCTGGAGCTTGCCAAGGCCAACGCCCGCCGCGCGGGGGTTGACGATGTGGTGCGTTTTGAGCTTGCGGACGCGACGAAGTTTAATCGCAGCACCGAGCGGGGCGTAATAGTTACTAATCCCCCCTATGGTGAGCGCATCATGGAAAAGGAGCAGGCGCAGGAGCTTTACCGCGGCTTTGGTCAGGCGCTCGAAAAATGCTCCGGCTGGCAGCTGTATCTGCTCTCGTCGCACACGGAATTTGAGCGCTGCTTCGGCAAGCCCGCCGACAAAAAGCGCAAGCTCTACAACGGCATGATAAAATGTGACTTATATATGTATAGATAAAGTTGAGGGAAAAGGGGAAACGGAAATGAAGCATCTGTTCATAGTCAACCCCACCGCCGGGGGGAAGGACCACAGCTCGGAGATAAGGGCCAGGGTCGAGAAGGCCTTCTCCAAGCGCGGCGGTGATTACGAGGTGTATGTGACCAAGGCACCCATGGACGCACCGGGGAAAATAAAGGCCGCCGCCGAGGCGGAGGAGCATCTGCGTGTCTATGCCTGCGGCGGGGACGGGACCTTCAACGAGTGCGTCTGCGGCGCGGCGGAGCTGCCGAATGTGGCGGTCTGCCCCTTCCCGACCGGCACCGGCAACGACTTCTGCCGCATGTTCGGCGAGGAGAAGGATCTGTTCCGGGATCTCGACGCTGTGATTGACGGGGGCGAGGTGCCCATCGACCTTATCGACTGCAACGGCCGGTACAGCGCCAACATCTGCTCCGTTGGCATAGACGCGCGCATTGGTACCAGCGTCCATAAATACAGCAAGCTCCCCATAATCGGCGGCGCGGGCGGCTATGTCGTCTCCCTGATTGTCAATGTTCTCAAGGGCATCAACTCCCACATGCGCGTCCGATGCGGGGATTTTATCTCCGACGGGAAGCACGCGCTGGTCTGCGCCTGCAATGGCCGGTATTACGGCGGCGGCTTCAACCCCAGCCTTGACGCCCGGCCTGATGACGGCCTGCTGGACTTTTTTATCGTAAAGGGTGTGTCCCTGCTCAAGCTCGCGGGGCTGGTTGGAAAATATGCCGCCGGCAAGAGCGACGAATACCCCCAGTACATAACGCATCTGCGCGGCCGGGAGATAGAGATCGACTTTGACGAGGAGAACGTCATCAATGTTGACGGCGAGGCTCTGTTTTCAAACAGCGTCCGTATGAAGCTGCTGCCCAAGGCTCTGCGGCTCATCGTCCCCGCCGGGATGCGCTTTTTCGGCAACGTCAGCTCCGCGATAAAAACTCCCGCCATGGCGGAATAAGCCAGGCAAAACTCGCTTAACAAAAAATTTAAAATTTCCACCGGATTTTTTTGCTGATAGGGCTTGAAAATTCTTAAAAGTGTGGTATCATTAGCACCGTTAGCACTCAGAGGTAAAGAGTGCTAACGGTGCTGAATTTTGTAAAAACTTAATTGGAGGTATATAAGAATGAAACTTAAACCTTTGGCAGACAGAGTCGTTCTCAAGCAGAACGCGGCTGAGGAGCGCACCCAGAGCGGCATCTTCCTCACCTCTTCCGCCCAGGAAAAGCCCGAGGTGTATCAGGTTGTTGAAGTCGGCCCCGGCGGTCTGGTGGACGGCAACGAAGTGAAGATGATAGTCAAGGCCGGTGAGAATGTGCTCGTCGGCAAGTACAGCGGCACCAAGGTGAAGCTCGACGATGAGGAGTACACCATTGTCCGCCAGTCTGATATTCTGGCTGTTATAGAGTAAGGAGGAAATCACTATGGCAAAACAGATCATTTACGGCGAAGAAGCAAGAAAAGCAATAGAGCGCGGCGTCAACCAGCTGGCTGACACTGTTAAAATAACCCTCGGCCCCAAGGGCCGCAACGTGGTTCTGGACAAGAAGTTCGGCACCCCGCTCATCACCAATGACGGCGTGACCATCGCCAAGGAGATCGAGCTGGAGGACGCTTTTGAGAACATGGGCGCCCAGCTCATCAAGGAAGTCTCCACCAAGACCAACGACGTCGCCGGTGACGGCACCACCTCCGCCACTGTTCTGGCCCAGGCCATGATCAGCGAGGGTCTTAAGAACCTGGCCGCCGGTGCCAACCCCATGACCATGAAGCGCGGCATCCAGAAGGCCACCACCGCCGCTGTTGAGGCTGTCAAGGCCGTGTCCCAGCCCGTTTCCGGCTCCAAGGACATCGCCCGTGTCGGCACCATCTCCTCCGGGGATGAGGTCATCGGCTCTCTGATTGCTGACGCCATGGAGAAGGTCAGCCAGAACGGTGTTATCACCATTGAAGAGTCCAAGACCGCCGAGACTTACAGCGATGTGGTTGAGGGTATGCAGTTTGACCGCGGCTACCTCTCCCCCTACATGGCCACCGATACCGAGAAGATGGAGGCCGTCCTTGATGACGCTCTGATTCTCATTACCGATAAGAAAATCTCCAACATTCAGGATGTTCTGCCCCTGCTTGAGCAGATCGTCAAGGCCGGCAGAAAGCTGCTGATAATCGCTGAGGACGTTGAGGGCGAGGCTCTTGCCACCATTATCCTCAACCGTCTGCGCGGCACCTTCACCTGTGTCTGCGTCAAAGCCCCCGGCTTCGGTGACAGGCGCAAGGAGATGCTTGAGGACATCGCCGTTCTGACCGGTGGTCAGGTTATCTCCAGCGACCTCGGCATGGAGCTCAAGGATACCGATATCTCCATGCTCGGTCAGGCTCACCAGGTCAAGGTCACCAAGGAGAACACCGTTATTGTTGACGGCGCCGGTTCCTCCGAGGAGATCAAGGCCCGCGCCGCTCAGATCCAGCGCCAGATTGAGACTACCACCTCCGACTATGACCGCGAGAAGCTTCAGGAGCGCCTTGCAAAGCTCAGCGGCGGTGTTGCCGTTATCAAGGTCGGCGCTGCCACCGAGACTGAGATGAAGGAAAAGAAGCTGCGCATTGAGGACGCGCTCAACGCCACCCGCGCCGCTGTTGCCGAGGGTATCGTCGCCGGCGGCGGCACGGCCTATGTCGTTGCCTCCAAGGCGGCCGATAAGCTCGTCAGCAGCCTCAGCGGCGACGAGAAGACCGGTGCCGCCATCATAGCCAAGGCCCTCAAGGCCCCCATCATGCAGATTGCCGCCAACGCAGGTCTTGAAGGCGCTGTCATCCTCAACAATGTCTACGCCAGCAAGAAGGCCAACTACGGCTACGATGCCGCCAACGACAAGTATGGCGACATGATCGAAATGGGCATTGTCGACCCGACCAAGGTCTGCCGCAGCGCGCTTGAGAACGCCGCCTCCGTCGCCTCCATGGTCCTCACCACCGAGAGCCTCGTTGCAGACATTCCCGAGAAGAATCCTCCCATGCCCGCCGCTCCCGATATGGGCGGAATGTATTAAAAAATACCAAAAACCAGTAAAACCCGGCCTGTCCGCTTTGGGCAGGCCGGGTTTTTGTGTCAAAAAGCAGCACCATTAGCTCCTTTTGACGCAATCTTCCCCACCTGAGTGTTCCTCTTTGCAACTTTCTCTTGACACCAAGAGAAAGTTGATATCACTCGTTGCTAATATCTTACACCGACGCCGGACAGCCCCCTTCAGTCTTGCCGCTTCGCGTCAAGCCAGCTCCCCCGATGGGGGCGCCGAGATTAGTGCAGTGCTTGCTTCAGCACTTATGTTAAAAAAATCCCCTGCACCGTTGGTGCAGGGAATATTTTACTTTTACTCGATGCCGAGCACCTTGTAGTCCTGAGCCTCAACGGCAGCCTTGAGTGTCTCGTTATCAGCGCTGCCGGTGACAACGGCGGTGCCGCTGACGTGGCTGACCTCGGCGCTCTCAACGCCGTCGAGCGCCTCGAGCGCCTTCTTGACCCGCGCCTCGCAGTGGGAGCACATCATGCCTTCGATTTTCATGGTTTTTGTCATTTTCTTTTCCTCCGATTCTTTATTGTTATGCGACGCATGGGGCTTTTTAGCCCGGTCCTTTGATGCGTCGCGTATATTGACAAGATTCAGCCGCAGGGCGTTTGTCACCACGCAGAAGCTTGAAAGGCTCATAGCCGCCGCGCCCAGCATGGGGTTGAGCGTAAGTCCCGCCCAGACAAACGCGCCCGCCGCGATGGGGATGCCGATGGTGTTGTAGAAAAACGCCCAGAAGAGGTTCTCGTGGATGTTTCTCAGCGTCGCCCTGCTGAGCCGTATTGCCGCCGCCGCGTCCAAGAGGCTGCCGTTTATGAGCACGACATCCGCCGCGTCAATGGCAATGTCCGCCCCCGCACCGATGGCTATACCCACATCGGCCCGGGTCAGGGCAGGCGCGTCGTTTATCCCGTCGCCGACCATGAGGACCTTGCCCTGCTCCTTAAGCGCTCGTATCACGCTCTCCTTACCGTCGGGCAGAACACCGGCGATGACCTCATCCACACCCGCCTGCGCGCCGATGGCGGCGGCGGTGCGCTGGTTATCTCCCGTGAGCATGACGACCTTGAGTCCCATGCCCTTAAGCTCCTCAACTGCCTTGGCGCTGTCGGGCTTTATCACATCCGCGACAGCTATCATTCCCGCGAATTTGCCGCCCGCCGCAAAGTAAAGCGGCGTCTTTCCCTGCGCGGCCAGCTCCTCGCCCTTTCGCGCGGCAGCTGCATCTATCGCGGCAAGGCTGCCGATGTAGGCATCGTTTCCGCCGCAGACGGTCACTCCGCCTATATCCGCGCTCAGGCCCTTGCCGGGTATGGCTTGGAAATTCTCCGTCTCGCCAACCCCGACGCCCTTCTCGGCGGCATAGTCCAGCACGGCTTTTGCCAGCGGATGCTCGCTCCGGTGCTCCAATGCCGCCGCGAGGCGCAGCAGCTCATCCTCGCTCATGCCGCTGGGTATAACATCGGTGACTTTGGGCGTCCCGGCGGTGATGGTGCCGGTCTTATCCAGCGCCACAACGGCGGCGCGCCCCGTCTCCTCGAGGGCGGTCGCGGTCTTAAATAGCACGCCGTGCTTTGCGCCCACACCGCTGCCCACCATGATGGCAACCGGCGTTGCAAGCCCCAGCGCGCAGGGGCAGCTTATCACCAGCACAGAGATGCCCCGCGCCAGCGCGAAGCCCACGCCCCGGCCCAGAAGCAGCCAGACCAGCGCCGTAATTAGCGCGATGCTTATCACCACCGGTACGAACACGCCGGAGACCTTGTCCGCGACCTTGGCGATGGGGGCCTTCGTGGCCGCCGCGTCGCTGACCATTTTTATTATCTGGCTGAGCGTCGTATCCTCGCCGACGCGGGAGGCCTCGCAGCGGATAAAGCCCGTCTGGTTCACGGTCGCGGCGGAGACGCTGTCCCCCTCGGCCTTTTCAACGGGGATGCTCTCTCCCGTCAGGGCCGATTCGTCCACCGCGCTCACACCGGAGAGAACCACACCGTCAACCGGGATGTTCTCCCCCGGCCGGACGATAAAAATGTCCCCCTTCTTGACCTGCTCGGTGGGCACCGTGCGCTCCTGGCCGTCCACCTCGATGGTGGCGGTCTTGGGAGCCATCTTCATCAGGCCCTTTATCGCGTCGGTGGTCTTGCCCTTTGAGCGCGCCTCCAGCATCTTGCCCACGGTGATAAGCGTGAGTATCATGGCGGCGGACTCAAAATAAAACTCGTGCATCCAGCTCATGGCCCCGGCCAAATCACCGGCGGCCTGCGCCGCGCTCATGGCGTAGAGAGCGTAGGTGCTGTACACAAACGCAGCGCCCGCGCCGAGGGCCACAAGCGTATCCATATTGGGCGTGCGGTGTATCAGCCCCTTGAAGCCGCTGATGAAAAACTTCTGGTTTATCACCATCACGATGGCCGTCAGCAGCAGCTCACTCAGCCCCAGCGCGACGGGGTTTGCGCTGAGTGCTTTCGGCAGCGGCCAGCCCCACATGCTGTGCCCCATGGAGATGTACATCAGAACTATCAGAAAGCCGAGCGAGGTGAAAAGCCGCCGTTTAAGAACCGGGGTTTCTCTGTCCTTGAGCGCGTCCTCCCCGGTATCGCTGCTCTTCGCGGCGCCCTTGACGCTCGCGCCGTAGCCCGCCGCCTCAACCGCGGCAATAACCGTGCCCACATCGGCGCTGCCCTCAACGCCCATGGAGTTTGTAAGCAGGTTCACCGAGCAGGCGCTCACGCCTTCCACGGCGGAGACGGCCTTTTCCACTCTGGCAGAGCAGGCCGCGCAGCTCATGCCCGTCACATCAAATTGAGTCATCGTATCACTTCCCTATCGCATCAGCTTTTGCAGAGTGTTGAGCAGCTCGTCCACCGTCTCCTCCGCTTTGCCCGCCTCAATATCGCGGACAACGCAGGTCTTGATGTGCTGGCTCAAAAGCTCCTTCGCAAAGGAGTTGAGCGCCGCCGTCGCCGCCGACACCTGAATTAGTATATCCGGGCAGTAGGCGCTTTTATCCAGCATGACCCTGATGCCCTTGACCTGCCCCTCGATCCGGCTGAGCCGGTTTGCAAGGCGCTTATATTCCTCGTCGCTGCGCTCGCGCGTTTTCTGGCAGCAGCAGTTATTGTCCATCGTCATCTGCCCTCCCCTTTTCATAGCCCGATTATATACCCCCGTGGGGTATATGTCAACGATAAAAAACGAAGTTCAGCTATGATTTTATGATTTTAGTTAAAATTTTTACCATTTAATAAATATTCCTTGGTTTTTTGAATATTTCCGGTATTATTTCCGCAATATCTGCATCAGCGGCTCGTGAAGCTCGTCATCTGCAAAGGCTTATGCAGTAAAACCGTGCCGGCGCCTATCTTGACATAAAATTATCTATATGTTATTCTGTTGTTTTAAGAAGAGCTATACAGCGGCTGGCGTGACGGGAATTGTACCCTGAGCTGCATCAGCCGCGTATGGTTCTTTTTTATATGCTGCAAGACGCAAAAAACCGCCGCGGAATTAGGCGGGGCTTCGTAAAACAGTTATTTTGAAAAATGCTTGAAAACGACTGTTTTCAAGGGACGGCGTGACTTCGGTCACGCCGTTTCCTTTTTCGCAAGTTCTTCCAAAGGGATAAAGCCGATACCGTCATATTCGATGTGGATCTTCTGTCTGCGCTTGCCGCTGGACTTGTCGGGTGCTTCCACATAGATCGCCTTTATCAGCTCTCGCAGCATACACGGGTCGATTTCTTCAATGTCCACGTATTTGTCTGCCGTTCGGATGAACCTTTCAATATTTTCGTTCTGTCTTTCCTGTACTTCAATTTCCTGTCGCAGAGCGACAACCTCTGCTTCAAGCTGTTTCTGTTCCGCTTCGTAGTTCTGGCTCATCATCTCGTAGCGCTCATCACTCAGATTGCCCTTGGCGTTATCCTCGTAGATCTTGATGAACAGTCTTTTCAGTTCAGTGATTCGGCGTTCATTGCGTTCAAGCTGTTTTCGGCTTGTCTGCAACTTTTCTGCCGACTCCAACTGGAGTTGCTGCTCCATTACGAAGATGAAATGCTGACGGTATCTGAGAATATACCCCATGACCAACTGGATGTGTTTCAGCACCATTCGCTCCAAAACCGACTCACGGATAAAGTGTGTTCCGCACTTGTCTTTGTGCTTCCAATGAAGCGAACAATCGAAGAACGCGCCCTCACGCTTGCCGTTGTTGGTAGCTCCGTAGTACAGCTTCTCACCACAGTCGGCACAGTACACCAAACCTGAAAAGTTGCTTGTGCATCCAGACTTGGTTTTGCGCTGTCTCTGTTGGCGAATGATCTGAACTTTCTCAAAGACATCGTTTTCAATGATGGCTTCGTGGGTGTCCTCAAAGACCGCCTGCTTTTCAACGGGATTGTCCCTCTGCTTCTTGTCCCAAATGGAATTGGTGTAGGTCTTAAAGTTGACCGTACAGCCTGTGTACTCTCTGCGTTCAAGAATGGCAACAACTGTGCTGCCATGCCATCCGCAAGGATTTTCGGGTGCTGTGTTGGGACTTTTGATACCCTGGCTGTCCTTGTAGGCGGCAGGGGTGAGGACTCCATCTGCCTTTAGCTGATTGGCGATCTGTGAAGGGCCACGTCCATTCATACACATATCGAAGATGCGTTTCACAACGGATGCCGCTTCGGGGTCGATCAGCCAAGTCTGTGGATTCTCCTTGTCCTTGATGTAGCCGTAAGGAACATTGGTGGTCAGCGGTACACCACGTTCACCCTTTGCTTTCTGCACAGCACGGATTTTGCGGCTGGGATCTTTGGCGAAAAACTCGTTGAACCAGTTTTTGATACCTGCCATATCGCATTCGGTGCTGTTCATGTCGATGGAATCGAAGTGGTCGTTGATGGCGATATATCGAACACCGCTCTTTGGGAATACGATGTTGATATACAGGCTGGTCATCGCAGAGTTTCGGCCAAGTCTCGACAGGTCTTTTGTAATGATCGTACCGACACGACCTGTTTTGACCTCTGTGAGCATCTGCTGAAAACCGGGACGATTATCGAAGTCCACACCGCTGTAACCGTCATCCACGAAGAATGTGGGATTTGGGAAATGATTCTGCTTTGCGTATTGAAGCAGGATCATTTTTTGCGTCTGGATCGAATTTGACTCGTCAGCCTTTTCGCCGTTCTTGCCCTCCTTCATATCCTCAACAGACAGTCTGCAATAAAGGGCGGTAATTTTGTCTGTTGCTCCTAACATTTCTATTTCCTCCTCAATCGGAGCAACTGTCAGTACAGGATTGGCTGTCTCTATTATATCAAACTTCTGAATATCTGTCATTGATGTCCCCCTAACTGATTTGTAAACATTCTCGATGCGATACGCTCCAACTTGCGAATGAAGCTATCCTTGCCCTCGTAACTGCCGGTCACGGTGTAGATCGTGCCGCTGATTTCTTCGGTAACGGTTAGCTCCGGAATCCAGTAGGCAGAAATGTTTTTGACTACGATGTTGCCGTTTTCATCGAAACGAATGTTGCGACATGGATGATTTTCTGGTATCGGTTCGTGCTTCAGATACGGGTCAGATGCGGAGAAGTAGTAGCAAGGTATCTCGTCATCTTCGGGTACGGTTAAAGAACTGAGCCATTGCTTCAGCTCCTCCGGTGTCATGTCTATTGCTTTATTTTGTTCGCACATAAAAATTGTCCTTTCTGATTTTGAATGAAATGAATCGAAGGGAAAGGAATGAATCAGCGTTCCTCTTGCTTTCGATGATCTTTTTTCTGGTTGGTCTGCTCGGCATGGCATCCTTTTTCCACGCAGGAGTAAATGTGGTAAATCTTCTGGTGTTCTTCACGGATAGCTTTGAACTTTGCATAGGTTTCTGCATGAGCCTGTTCAAGCTCCGTATACTCCTTATCCAGAAGGCTGGGGTCGTATTTGCCGTTGGGACATATCTCCAATAGCTTTCGTCTCACAGCGTAATACTGCTTCAGTTCCTTTTCGTGCTCAACCTTGTATTTCGCCTTTGCCTTGTCGAATTTGATTTTCTGTAATCCGCCCACAATCGGTTTCAACTCCTGCAAGGTAGCAACGTATTCGGGCATCTTACGCATTTCTTTCATGCGGGCGGTTTCCGTATCCATGGTGATTTTCAATTCGTCCACGGTGTCTTTGAGAGTTGATACACGGCTTTCCAAATCCTCGATGGTGTAGATTTCACCGGCTTTAAGGTAATTGACCATCTCGTTCAGTTCCTTCAGATTGCTGACTCTGGCTTTCTGCGAATAGGCTTTAGCATTACGCATATCAAAATATCTTTGCAGCGGAATGATGACCGGATCGAATTGCGGCTTGTCCAGTTCTGCCTTGATCTCCTTGATAGTTTCAAGCAGGATAGACAGATTTTTACGCAGATTGCGGATAAAGGCATTGGTGGCTCTGATCCACCGATTGAACTCACCCTTTTCGGTCTTGATGCCTTTCTTCTCCATGGCTCGGACGGTGGGCCCTTCGTGAACGGTGGGTAACAGCTCGATGCCCTGTCGTTCATAGCTGCGGTGGTCGATACGAACATCCAAGCCCTTTTCTTCAAACTTGGCGTTACACATCGCCGCCCATTGCTCACGCCAGAACTCCAAGGTTTCCGCTGAACCCCAGTCGGTTGTGGGAACAGCATTGAACACATAATCACCTTTGCCATCGGGGATGCGGTTGCCGTTTTCATCAAATACATACTCTCGTCGTTGCTTCAATCCCCATTTGCCGTTTTGCTCGATAGGTCGGATGGGACACAGGAAGTGGAAGTGAGGATTGTTGATGCCACCTTCTTCTTTCTCCGGTTCGTGAACGGTAAAGTCCACCACCATGCCACGGCTGACAAAATGCTCGATGAGGAATTGTCGGGCAAGGGCAATATTTTCTTCCTGAGTAAATTCATTCTGGAAGGAAATATCGAAGCTGTAGGCAAGCTGCGCTTTCTTTCCTCTCTCCGCTTTCTCAACGGCGTTCCACAAAGCTTCTCGGTCTGCATACTCTCCTGGTGCATGAGGTGGCAGTAAGATTTCTGTATAAATCACGCCACCCTTGTTGGTGTAATCGCTGTCCTCGCCGTAATATTCGCTGTGCAGTTTCTCTCCTGCTCGGTAGGCAGCGGATGCAACAACGGATTGCCCTTCGCTGCGTTTGATATGATTTACATGGAAATGATATAATGCGATACTTATCCCTCCTTTGCTCGTCTAAGTTTTGAATCATGGTTGATCTTCATGCGGTGAACTAACTTCTGTATTTCTTCTTTGTGGAAGATGTGTTCCAACAGCTCCATCACCTCGGTGATGTCCAATTCCTTGATCTCCGGTGCAATGCTTTCCAAGGTTCCTGCGATGGTGCAAAGTCTGTGAGTGCGGCGTTTGCGCTCGCCGTCCTGGTAATACTTCTGGCGGTTTTCCAGTCGGGTGATTTTGTGATCGAGCTGTTCGATCTCCTTTTCGTTTTTCTCTTTTTCAGCTCGGAGTTTTTCAAGTTCAGGGTTAGGTGTGTATTCCATAGAACCTCCTTTGTGGGTTGGTGTTTTCAGCCTTGTGGGTACGGAATGATTTGCAAAATCGTTTCGTACCCACAATGGGCGCAGCAGATGCGGAGCATCTGCAGGATAGCTGCATAGCAGCGCAAGGGGTGCAGCCCCTTGTTCGGAACAAAGTGACGGAAGGACAGATACAACTTCGGAGTTGGTGTCTGTCAGCCTCGTCGGGAATCGCAGATTCCCTGCGCACGATACGAGGTGTGGAACACACCCGTATAGAAGTGCGCCCTTAGTAAACTAAGGGTTAAAAACGCTTTCGCCGTTCTACCCGAATGTCGTTCCTGCCCGGGACTCTCACCCCGGCGTTGCCTCGCTCATGTCATCGCAAAGTCATATCCCATTCGGACGGTCATTCAGTTGTCGGATGTAGAAAAAGCAAAAAGAGCCGATTACACAGAGCATCAAAAATCGGCGGGAGCATAACTCTCGCTTCAAAGTGATGTTCTATGTAATCGGCTCTGAAAATTCAAAGTCGGGTTCTGCTTTCTACAGCTCCCGCCAACAGAACCAAAGGCGTGGTGGAGCAATTCGGCACTTCCGGTGTACCGATACCGTGTCGGATGAAACCGACTTATTCAATATGGTCGAACATTTTTATTCAGTTGTTTATGTAGCGGTGTACCGCTGTGCCATTATTATACAGATGATGTTCTATGCCGTCAAGGTTGCGAAGCCCTCTCATTATATTCAGAATTTCAAAATGAAAATTTCAACCAATTCAAAAAAGTTCTCTCTACCTGTTAGGACGTTTTCAAGAGAAATATCAACGGGCAAAAAATAATTCTGTCCAACTTGGGCAGAATTTTCAAAATCCACTTCCGACCAAGTTGGTTGGAAGTCTGGAACCTCACTTCTGTCCAAGTTGGACAGAAGTTGAAAAGCTAAATTCGATACAACTTGTGTCGAAGTCAAAAATCACTTCTACGCAACTTGCAGAGAAGTCTGGATTTAACTTCTACTCAGATTGTGTAGAAGTTAAATCTGCATCAAAACAAAAAGCAAGGCACTAACTTTTTTACGGTTAGTGCCTCTGTTGTTCATTTTTTAATGTATGGTAAATGTCTTGCTTTAGATTGTTGTTTACTTCGGTCGTGATTTAATTGTGAATATTTTTCGAATGTTTCCAACAAGATGTTGACTTTAATCGTAATTACGAGTATAATATTATTGAGTTATTATAATTGAGGTGAGTGTATGGATTACATGACTGAACTCACCGCTATTGCAAAAACGCATGGCGGAATTATTGAAACGAAAATAGCAGCGCAACGCGGCATCTCCAAGGCGATGCTTTATAAGTTGTGCAAAGAAGATAAAATTCATCGTATTGTAAAAGGCCAGTACATTCTTCCCGATGATATGCAGGATGAATTATTGGCAATCAGTAACCGTTCAGAAAGAATCATTTTTTCTCACGAAACAGCTCTTTACCTTCACGGAATTTCTGACCGTACTCCATTTGAGCATACGGTTACTGCACCGTCTGGTTGTATTCCTTCTGCGGCAATTAAATCTGAATGCAAAGTGTATTATATCAAGCCTGAATTGTTTGAACTTGGCAAAACAACGCTGAGAACACCTGCTGGAAATGATGTTCCTGCATATGATCTTGAACGCACTATTTGTGATGTTATTCGTAGCCGCAATAAGTTGGGAACAGAAACTTTCCTCGCGGCATTAAAACTGTATGCTGCAAACCCTAAGAAAAATCTAAACCAACTGAACACATATGCAAAACAGATGCGTGTTGAAAAAGTGTTACGTCAGTATTTGGAGGTGCTTCTGTGAGTAAAGCAATGAGTCTGAAAGCAAGAATTCGCAATATCGCCAAACAGAAGAATATCCCTGCACAGGTCATTTTGCAAAACTATATGTTTGAGCGACTGCTCGTTCGTCTCTCTGCTTCCGAATACAAAGAGAAGTTTGTGTTAAAGGGCGGTATGTTGGTAGCTGCGATTGTTGGTCTCGACAACCGCGCAACCATGGATATGGACACCACTCTAAAAAATTTGCCTCTTACTCCGGAAGCAATTCGCAGTGCGTTGGAAGATGTTTGCGACATCGGATTTGACGATGGTGTTGTGTTCGAGATTGGAACAATTTCGCCTATCCGCGAAGATGATATTTATGGCGGCTACCGCGTCATGCTAAATGCCAAGTTTGATACTCTGCTGACCCCGCTCAGCATTGATGTGTCCACCGGTGACGCGATTACACCTCATGCGGTACAGTACAACTTCTCTGAAATTTTTGATGATGAGAAATCCTACGAGCTGTGGGCATACAACATTGAAACCGTTATGGCAGAAAAGGTAGAAACCATTTTGCGACGCGGCGTTTTCAATACCCGTCCAAGAGATTTTTATGATGCCTACATACTGACCACAACACAGAAATTCGATAAGGCTGTGTTTGCAGATGCATTGAAGGCTACGGCAAACCACCGTGGCACTACTCAGCAGATTGCAGACGTTCCCTCTATTCTTCGCAACATCGAAGAAAGTCCGGAACTCAAAACTATGTGGGATAAGTACCGCAAGCAATTCGCATATGCTGCAGACATTGAGTACAGCCAAATCATGACTGTGCTGAAAACGCTGATGGAATAACAGAGATCGGAGAACACACTCATGAACAAACAACAGCTTGCAAATAAAATTTGGGAATCCGCGAACAGAATGCGTTCCAAAATTGAAGCAAATGAATATAAGGACTATATCTTAGGTTTCATTTTCTATAAGTTCCTGTCCGATAAAGAAGTCGCTTTTCTCAAAAAAGACGGTTACGAAGATGCGGATATTCAGGAGCACGCACACGAAAATAACGAGCAGTTGGTGGATTATTGCCAACAGCACCTCGGTTATTTCATCGCCTACGACAATTTGTTTTCCACTTGGCTGGCTAAGGGTAACAGTTTTACTGTCGATAATGTCAGAACAGCTCTTTCTGCATTCAATCGTTTAATCAGCGAAACACAGAAAAAGGTGTTCAGCAAGATTTTCAATACGCTTGAAACTGGTCTGAGCAAGCTCGGTGACAGCACCAGCAATCAGACTAAGGCGATCAGCGAACTGATTCAGCTGATTAAGGATATTCCTACGGATGGCAAGCAGGATTACGACGTTCTTGGCTTCATCTATGAATACCTCATCAGCAACTTTGCGGCCAACGCCGGTAAAAAGGCGGGCGAGTTTTACACGCCGCACGAAGTATCTCAGCTTATGTCCGAAATCGTGGCAAACCATTTGAAAGCCCGCGACAAAATTGAGATTTACGACCCGACCAGCGGTTCCGGTTCCTTGCTTATTACTATCGGTAAGAGTGTATCCAAGTACATGAAGAGCAAAGACGATATCATGTACTATGCACAGGAACTGAAGGAGAATACTTATAACCTGACTCGTATGAATCTTGTCATGCGTGGTATCAAGCCGGATAACATCTTTACCCGTTGTGGAGACACTCTTGAGCAGGACTGGCCGATGTACGACGATGCAACCCAGACCTATAATCCGTTGTATCTGGACGCAGTGGTTTCCAATCCGCCCTATTCTCAGCGTTGGGATCCGAAACATAAAGAGACCGATCCTCGTTACCGCTATGGTATTGCGCCTAAAGGAAAAGCGGACTATGCCTTCCTTTTGCATGACTTGTATCATATTAAGCCAAGCGGAATTATGACCATAGTCCTTCCTCATGGTGTCCTGTTTCGTGGCGATGCGCTGGGCGGAGCTGACGGCCAGGGTGAAGGTGAAGGTCGCATTCGCCGCAATCTGATCGAGAATAACAACATCGAAGCTATTATTGGTCTGCCTGCAAATATCTTCTTTGGCACTGGTATTCCCACGATTATCATGGTTCTGCGCCAGAAGCGTGAAGAATCGGATGTCTTGTTCATCGACGCTTCCAAGGGCTTTACCAAAGTCGGTAAAACAAATAAACTTATGGCGTCCGATATTAAGAAGATTGTGGACGCTGTTGCTGAGCGCCCCGAAAGTATCGAGAAGTTTGCACGTTTGGTTTCTAAGGAAGAAATCCGTCAAAACGGATATAACCTGAATATTCCTCGCTATATTGATTCCTCTGACTCTCCTGAAACATGGGATATTTACGCCACGATGTTCGGCGGTATTCCCAATCACGAAATTGACCTTTTGGAGCAGTATTGGAATGCATTCCCACAGTTGAAAAATGTTCTGTTCTTTGCTGATGAAACACCGTATTCCTCAATGGCTATTGAGAATATCAAGGAGGCCATTGAGAGCAGCGCAGATGTACAGGCATTTGTTGCCGCACATCAAGCCGCATTTGCTGATTTTGAGGCGTATCTGGATGGCGAACTGATCTCTAAAATGCAGGAACTGAATGTGTCGCAGACCGAGGATGTCATTACACAGAATATCTTTGGTCGTGTTGCTGCTCTTCCGTTGATCGACAAGTACCAGGCATATCAGTTGCTTGATAATGAGTGGGGCAAAATTGCTACCGATCTTGAAATTATTCAGACAGAAGGCTTTGAAGCAACTAAGCAGGTAGATCCCAATATGGTTATCAAAAAGAAAGGTGACAAGGAAGAAGAAGTTCAGAACGGTTGGGTCGGTCATGTCATTCCGTTTGAGTTGGTACAACCCACCCTTTTGCGAGAAGACTACGACGCACTCAAAGCAAAAGAAGCACGTCTCGATGAAATCGCCGCAGAGCTGACAGAAATCATTGATTCTATTGACGAAGCAGATCGCGGCGATTTCTTGAATGAGGATAATACCGCATTTGTTGCAAAAGAATTTGCGACGAAGATGACTGAAATTTATGCGGATATTTCTACTCCTGAGCTTTCTGAGCTGCAAGGATATCTTGATCTATTTGCAACCGGTGCGGGTAAGGCTACTAAGCTCCAGTATATCGCAGACCATACCGCTGTAAACTGGGCCGCCATCGAAGGCAATGCTCCGTATGCCAAGGGCAAAGTCGTTGCCTATATGAAGCAGTTGCAGGCTACTTATGTATTCCCCGAGGACTCCTTTGAGGCAAAAATGGTTGAAGCTGACAAGCTGATGGCAGAAGAAAAATCTGTCAAAAAGGAAGCCAAGGATATGGCAGATGCCCTGCATCTGAAAACGAAAGAAACCATTGAGGGACTGTCCGATGAACAAGTCCTTGATCTGTTGCGTCTGAAATGGATTGCTCCTTTGTCTGCTGCTCTGCGTGCTATGCCGGATGCAATTATCACTTCTCTGGAAAATGCAGTACAAACTTTAGTAGATAAATATGCCGTCACATATTTGGAACTCGGTGAAGAAATCGAAAAAACTGAAAAGCATCTTTCTGACATGATTGATGAACTTACAGGCAATGAGTTTGACATGAAGGGATTGAAGCAATTCAAATCTCTCTTAATGGGTGAATGATATGGACAAGAAAAAATGTGTACCCGATGTCAGATTAACAAAATTTGATAGCAAGTGGATAGAACACGCTGTTGGTGAATTGCTGGCAGAGCGAGTTGATTTAAGCCCCAAAAGCGATGAATATCCGCTTATGGCTTTTGTTGCCAATCAAGGAATAGTGCCCAAAGGAGAAAGATATGACCGTAGTGCGCTGGTAACAGACACCGAAAATAAGCTGTACAAAAAAACCGAATTGGGAGATTTCATTTATAGTTCCAATAATCTTGAATCAGGCTCTATTGGCTTAAATAATTATGGAAAAGCCACGATTTCTCCGGTATATAGCATTTTTGCACCAACCGAATTGGGTATATCCTCTTTTCTTGGTCGAAGATTGGTTCGGAGTGATTTTATCAGAGAAATGGTAAAATGGCGCCAAGGTGTAATATATGGACAATGGCGTATTCATGAATCCGATTTTGAGAGAATTATTGTCAAAGTTCCGTCAGTAGATGAACAAACAAAAATTGGTACTTTCCTACAGCAAGCTGATAATTTGGCACTTTGTAATCAAAAAAAGCTTGATAAACTTTATAATATAAGGGCAGCCATGCTTGAAAAAATGTTTCCCAAAGGCAACGAAAATGTGCCGAAAGTGCGATTCCAAGAGTTTTCTGGATCTTGGGAAAAGCATAAGGTGGGTGATTTTCTAACAGAAAGTCGTATCATTGGTCATACTGGATTAACTGCCAAGAAGTTAACGGTAAAACTGTGGGGCAAAGGCGTAGTGGAAAAATCCGATGTTTATGGTGGGAGTACTCACACCCAATATTATGTTAGAAAAGCCGGACAGTTCATGTATGGAAAATTGGATTTTCTTCACGCTGCCTTTGGAATTGTTCCGGATTCTCTTGATGGATACGAGTCTACGCTTGATTCTCCCGCATTTGACCTTTCGGGGATTGATGGCCGTTTCTTGATGAACACTGTCATTCAAGAAAACTTCTACTTAAAAAACGGAATGATTGCAAATGGCAGTAGAAAAGCCAAACGAATTCACGCAGACACTTTTCTCGAAATGGATATTTTGGTTCCTGATATTGAGGAACAGAAAAAGATCGGAGATTATTTTTCGCAGTTGGATAAGCAAATCTCTTTTGCTCAGTTTGAAATAAGTAAACTCCAGAATCTAAAAAAAGCTTTGCTTGAAAAAATGTTTGTCTGATACAGGAGGCAAGCTATGGTATTTGAACAAGAAGCCGCTTTTGAAACGGCACTAATTAACTTACTAACAGAAAAATATGGTTGGGAACCGGAAATTCTACGCTACAAAACGGAAGAAGATATGATCCAAAACTGGAAGCAGATCCTCTTTGAAAACAACCGTGAAGTAGACAGATTGAATGATGTTCCACTGACTGACGGCGAGATGCAGCAGATTCTTGACCAGATCACCCGTCTGCGCACACCGTTAAAGCTCAATGGCTTTATCAACGGCAAAACCGTTGCTATCAAGCGCGACAATCCCGAAGATGAGCTGCACTTCGGTAAGGAAGTCAGCCTGAAAATTTATGATCGACAGGAAATTGCTGCCGGTCAGAGCCGCTATCAGATTGCACAGCAGCCGGTATTTAAGGCGAGAAGTTCTGTTTTGCCCAATCGCCGTGGCGACTTCATGCTGCTTATCAACGGTATGCCGCTAATCCATTGCGAATTGAAACGCAGCGGCGTGGACGTTAGCCAAGCCTACAATCAGATCGAGAAATACTCTCACGAGGGAGTGTTCTCCGGACTATTTGCGCTTGTCCAGATTTTTATTGCCATGCAACCGGACGAGGCTGTTTACTTTGCAAACCCCGGTCCGGATGGTAAGTTTAATAAGGATTTCTACTTCCATTGGGCTGACGCCAACAATGAACCACTGAATAATTGGAAAGACATCGCACAGTATTTACTCTCTATTCCGATGGCACATCAACTGATTGGTTTCTATACTGTTGCCGATGATACAGACGGCATTTTGAAAGTTATGCGTAGCTATCAATACTATGCTGCATCGCGTATCACCAGCCGTGTCGCTATGCGCCGTTGGGCTGACAAGGATCAGCTCGGCGGTTACATTTGGCATACAACAGGTTCCGGTAAAACTCTGACCAGTTTCAAGTCTGCTCAGCTGATTGCAGCATCCCGTGACGCTGATAAGGTCGTATTTCTGATGGACCGTGTAGAACTTGGTACACAGTCTTTGTTAGACTATCGCGGCTTTGCCGATGATTCTGAGTCTGTTCAGGCAACCGAAAATACGGATATTTTGGTGGGCAAGCTGAGAAGCGATGATCCTGCCAACACGCTGATTGTCACATCCATTCAAAAAATGAGCCGTGTCGAGGAAGATAACGGCTACAATGCGCGTGACATTGAAATCATCCGAGATAAGCGCGTAGTCTTTATTATTGACGAAGCTCACCGTGATGTGTTTGGTGAAATGCTGCGTACCATCAAGGAAACATTCCCCAACGCCATGTTCTTCGGGTTCACCGGAACTCCGATTCACGATGAAAACCAGAAGAATATGAGCACTACTTCTGATGTGTTCGGCAATGAACTTCACAGATATAGCATTGCTGACGGTATCCGCGATAAGAATGTTTTGGGCTTTGACCCATACATGGTGCCGACATACAAAGATCGCGACCTGCGAAAGGCGGTTGCTCTTGAAAAAGCCAAGGCAGCAACCGAAGCCGAGGCGTTGGGAGATCCCAAGAAGAAAAAAGTTTATCTGGAAAATATGGATCACACCAAAGTGCCGATGGCAGGCGTGCTGCAGGCCGATGGCAGCTATTTGAAGGGCATTGAGGATTACATTCCAACGGCTCAGTATGAGCGCGAGGAGCATCAAAATGCCGTGGTGGACGATATTCTGGATAATTGGGTTACGCTCAGCCATGACAGCAAGTTCCATGCCATTTTTGCTACCAGCAGCATTGTAGAAGCCATACAGTATTATAAGCTGTTCAAAGAAAAGAGCACCTTGAAAGTTACAGCACTGTTTGATCCCAGCATTGATAACAATGGCGGTGCAACTTTCAAGGAGGATGCCATCGTTGAAATCGTTGAGGATTACAACGCACGCTATGACATGAAATTCCAGTTGGCTACCTATGCAGCATTTAAGAAGGATATTTCTTACCGTCTGGCACACAAGGAGCAGTATAAATCTATCGAACGCACACCCGATCAGCAGATTGATTTGCTGATTGTCGTGGATCAGATGCTGACCGGCTTTGACTCCAAGTGGATTAACACACTCTATCTTGACAAGGTTTTGGTTTACGAAAAGCTGATCCAGGCGTTTTCTCGTACAAATCGTCTTTACGGTCCGGAGAAACCGTTCGGTACAATTCGGTACTATCGAAAGCCGTATACCATGCAGCGAAATATTGACATTGCGTTTAAGTCTTATTCCGGTGACAAGCCCCTCGGTATGTTTGCGGATAAGCTGGAATTTAACCTTGGCAAGATGAATGCTATATATGACGACATTGCTGCAATTTTCCACTCCGCAGGAATTGAGAATTTTGAGAAATTGCCTGTTGATCATGCTGAGCGAGGACAGTTTGCGAAGTTGTTCAAGCAATTCAACAACTATCTTGAAGCCGCAAAGATTCAGGGATTTAATTGGAAGAAGCTCTCATACGACATCAAGACAGAAACTGGTTGGGTTAATGTTACGCTCCATTTGGATGAAACAACCTATCTTATCCTTGCACTTCGCTATAAGGAGCTGTTTTCCGGTGGTGGTGTAGGACCCGGTGGAGATGATGTTCCGTATGAAATTGACTCTTATTTGACGGAAATCAATACCGGTGTCATTGATGCCAACTATATGAACTCCCGGTTCAAGAAGTACATTAAGGCTCTGCAGGATGGAACTGAGACTGCCGCGGTACTGGACGAGCTACATAAATCGTTTGCCACCCTGACACAGGAAGAGCAGAAGTATGCCAATATATTCTTGCACGACGTGCAGAACGGCGATGTGATTGTAGATGAGGGTAAGACACTGCGCGATTACATCACAGAATACATGACTCGTGCAAAAAATGACCAGATTCACCGCTTTGCTACTGCTATCGGAGTAAACGAAGCGATGCTGCGTAGCTTTATGCAGTTAAAAGTCACGGAAGCTAATATCAATGAATTTGGTCGTTTCGACAAGCTGAAAGCGACCGTTGATCGCACAACCGCAAAGGCATTTTTAGAAGCACTCGAAGGAAACGCTATCAAGCCATTCCAGATCAATATGAAGCTGGATCAGGTTTTGAGAAGGTTCATTCTTGAGGGTGGATTTGATGTAGAATAAAGAAGTGGGGTGAAAACATGGCAAGTAAAACAAGAAAAGTCTCATTCTATCGGCTGTCGCTGGAAAAGCAGACTCCTATTCCGGGAACAAATACTGTCCAAGTAAAGCAGCTAAGTGATTCTGAAATCGAAGTATATTTCCAAAGGATATGCGCAGAGAAAATGCAGGCTCTTGCAAATGGGCACAAGGCAATGAATATAACCGTTTCCAGTAGCCGCTATGTTATCGAAGTGATTTCCAACGAAGATCATCGTGCATTTATCAAAATTGGTCAGCAGAATCCTTCGAACACAGTGGCGCTCAGAGATCGAACGACATTGGAGACGGAAAGTGTACCTATGAAGGAGAGCCAGCTTTTGGAGTTGTACACTTTCTGCCTGATCGATTTTGAAACTGGAATTGTCAGCTATATCGGAATCAATGGTGCTCCAAGAATATCGGCAGTAAGAAATCTCTTTGATCAGGGAATTGACCGAGAGGAAAACGTTTCTGCTCATCTTGCGGCAATTATGACAAATGATATATTAGATGTCCTGGTGAAAAAGCATATCATCAGCAAGCTGTCTGTCACAGTTGCCGTTCCGGAAGATCAGATACTTTCTGATATTGGCTTAGACCGTGAAAGTTTCGATTCCGTGAGAAACATTAAAACTCGAATGGTTACATACAAATTGGTCGGACGGAGAAACAAAAATATCTTTTCTTCAAGCGGCAAGCTCGCTGAAATGATTGCGTCAATAAAAATGAAATATGGTGACAATCTAAAAGGACTTAGTGCCAATGCAAAGGATTTCAATGAAAAATCTCAACCTTACGATCTGCTACAATATAATTTTACTAAAACGGTTATCTTGGGTAGAGACGATTCTGGGTTGTTGACGCTGGACGATTTCAAAGAAGCACTTGTACAAACATATACCTTGTACAAGAATGAACTTTTGAAATACAGCAGAGTATAATAAGTAATGGTGGTGAGAGGAATGACGAAGCTGAAAAATTGGATATGGTTGGGCATCGTATTGCTCTTGTCAATCGGTGTTTCTATTGTGTTATTCAAAAGTCCTCTTTTCGATATTTCAAAATTTGAAGAATTGGCACCGGATTTCCATTATAACGCAATTTCCTTGTCGGCAATTATTGGCGGTTTCCTGTTTACCGGAATAAGTATTCTTATTTCAGTTATAGACAAGGACAGAATCAAGCGCTTATGGGATTGTAATTATTTGGATAATCTATATCGTTCTGCGTTTGTGGGAATGATTGCGAATGTCGCAACAATCATTGTTGCATTCCTGCTGGTTTTTCTGAACATTTGCCCTAAAGCGAATGATCTTCTTGTTAAAATAGAGATTACAACGCTTATTGTCGGAATCGTATTTTTTGCCTGGTGCATAAAGCATTTGATTTTTGTTATATCCAAATTAAAAGACCAATAAGTATATCCGCATAGCAAATAAGAGGACTTATGCCCATTTTGAGCTTAAGTCCTCTTGTTGCATATTTAGTTATTCTTCCATAACTTCCAGCATTATCCTGGCGCCCAGTTTGAAGCCATTCTGGAATATCAGGCAATCTGTGATGGTTTGGTATTCTCGCACGCAGTCTGCGTACTTCTCAAATAGCTCTTTCTGTTCGTCGGTCATGGTTGCTCGGAGCTTTTCTTCGTTTCGACAGATCAGCTCCAACAGTTTCTTATACTCTTTACAAGAGGATGTGTCATACTCGGTTGGCTCAATATTGCCGTACCAAAATTCTTCAAGGATTCTCATACGGCATCCTCCTCGTAGATCATTTCTCGGAGGATGATTTCCTCGGCTCGGTTGCGGATGCTGTTCATGACTCCGACCCATGCCATCGGATCGTGCTGCTTCATACTTTCCGTCACGCCCTCAGTAGCTTTCATTTGCTCAATGATAAGTTCAAGACGGTTCTGTACCTGCTCGTTCAAATCAGCCAGATATGTCCACAATTCACAGCTGAGACAAAGATCGTTGAACCGGATGGGGTCGTTCTCTTTGATATAATCTCTGTGCATCCGTCCCCACCGCCCAATGGGTCTGTTTTCCTCCGGTAGGCGAATATCGGGAATATAGTAATCACCACAACGGGTATAGTTCAGTTCCTGCATCATATGTACCTCCACAAAAGCGTTTTTACGGGTAAAAAAGAAGCGATACTCGGTTATCAAACCAAGTATCGCTAACTTTTGTTTAGCCAACCCCGTCTGACAGATGCCGTAAAATAGTTAAATTTTTAGTTTAACTGTTTTACGAGCACCCGCCATTTACGCGGCGGGTTTTTTAACGCTCTATTTAAGCCTGCTTGCGGCTCTGCTTGACTGACTTGATGAGCTTTTCAAGCTCGTTGAGCTTGGCGCTGCTCATATCGTATTGGTCGATGTAAGCCTCGGTGAGCTTGACAAAATCAAGCTCCTTTTTAGTGGAGGTAAAAGTGCTGGCATAGTACTCCTCGACAGTGACGGCGGCCTTGTAAACTCTGCCGCAGGTCTTCCCGCACTTGACGAAGCCCGCCTCGGCAATCGCGCCCTTCTTGAGCATGCTGTTAAGCAGAATGTGGACAGAGCTGTCCATCCAGGTTTTATCAACAGAAAGCGACAGGATCTCCCCACGGGACAGCGGGCGATCCTCCCGCCAAAGCGTGTCCATAATTTCAAGCTCGTTTTTAGTCAGATACATTGTTTTCTTTCCTTTCGGTTTTTCCTTACAGGTGGTTTTACTATATCACCGCGGTAAAGTTAATATATGAAATATTTGTGAACTCGCAAAAATCGAAAAATTTTTATGGCTTTTTGAAAATGATTGAATTTGGCATTTTTTTGCTTGATTTTTCAAATTTTCATAACTTTTTCCGGCAGATTGTTTTTTTGGCCTCCGCCACTCTACTACCAGTAGAATAATAGAATCAGCTTTTCTATTCTCTGTTCTCCCCGATGTATAGCGCTTGAAAAGCCAAGTAGCTTGTTTTCACTCAGAACCGGGCATATGATAATGGCACAGGCAAATCATTTATACACTTAAGCACTGATTCTTAAAATTATACATGATAGTCAGATGAAATTGATGAACAAACAGTTATTTTTCGGAGGCATCGCATGAAAACCCCAAAGGAAACCATTGCAAAAATCATCCGTGTGCTCACCGTGCCGCCGCTCATGGCGGCCGCGCTTATCCTGACCATGCGCGTAAGCCCCGCGGGCGTCATTGACTCGAACACTGTCGCTCTGCTCTCGCTGCTGTTTCTGGCGGTGGTGCCCATTCTGGCCTACCCCATTGCCGCGGCGATAAAGCCACTGCGGGATAAGGGACGCGAAGGTCAGCGCAACACCGCCTTTGTCATGAGCGTGCTCGGCTATACCGCCGCCGGAGTGTACGGCGCACTGAGCGGGCTTGACGCGCAGGTGCTGTTTATTTACGGAACCTATTTTTTCTCGGTCGCTCTGCTGCTTTTGTGCAACAAGCTCCTCAAGCTTAGGGCCAGCGGCCACGCTTGCAGCGTTGTCGGCCCGATGCTGCTGATAATCTACTTTGTGGGCGGCTGGGCCGTGCCCATCTGCCTTGCCACTTATGCCGCCAGCTTCTGGGCCTCCGTCGCCATCAAGCGGCACACCGTACGCGAATATCTGCTCGGAACGCTCTGCTGCGTCCTCGCCGGGGTGATTTCCTGGCTGATCTACCTCGGCTGAGAGCCGCTATACTCTCAGTAGAGCCCTCTCCCACCGGGTAAACGAGGCGTCGCTTGCCGCGAGAGCGCCGGCTCTGTATAATCAGCCCCGAAAGAAGGGGTCAGAATGGACGCAAAAAAGTTCGGCGCGTTTATCGCCGCCGTGCGGAAAGAGCAGGGCATGACGCAGGCGGAGCTTGCCGGGAGGCTGAAAGTCACCGACAAAGCCGTCAGCAGATGGGAGCGCGGTCTGGGCTTTCCCGATATAAACTCCATTGAGCCGCTGGCCGACGCGCTCGGCCTGAGCGTTTTGGAGCTGATGCACTCAGAAAAGCTCTCCACCGCCAATATTCCGCCGGAGGCCGCCTCCGCCGCTCTGTCCGATACGCTGGAGCTTGTAAAGCAGCAGCGCAGAGCGGAACGGAAAAGCGTGGCAAAGATAGTTCTCTGCCTTGCCGCACTGCTGCTCGGCATTTTTCTGATTGACGGCATGGGATTTCTTGGCTTTGCGCTGGCGTATCTGCCCGTTATCTGTCTTTTGGCGGGTGCCTGTCTCGCTGTGTATGGTTTTTACCGGAAGCATAACGGCCTGCCCTGCTTCCAGACATTTGCCCTCGCCGCCGTAATGCTGCTCGTTCCCTTCGCCCTCGCCGTGTTCTTCTTCCTCTCCGGCGCTCTGGGCCTTGGCCCGGCGGCAGAGTGAACTGCCGCTTGCAAAATTTGCACTACACAAAGGCTCCTCTGCGTAAGGGGAGCTGTCAGCCGTAGGCTGACTGAGGGGTCGTTACCGGTGCTGAGATTAGCCTTAGTGCTCAGAATACCGCACATTTACAATCCCTCAGTCCCGGCTGCGCCGTGCCAGCTCTCTTTACACAAGGGAGCCATAATGCAGCGCAAATTCCACACGGTATCACACAAATGCGTATTTCTTAAGCCGCTCCATGGCCTCAACAAGCTGGGACTTCGGCAGGGCGAGGTTCATGCGGATAGATTTGGGGTAGATGAAATCCTCCCCGTTTTGCCAGATGACGCCGACCCTGACGCCGCGCAGCAGCAGCTCTTTTATGCTGATGCTGTGCTCATCGCACCAGTCGCCGCAGTCTAAAAACAGCATATATGTACCCTGCGGCCGCATGACCTTGACGCCTTCAAAATTCTCCGCGATAAACTCGCAGGCGAAGCGGTGATTCTCGTCAACGGCGCGGCACATCTGCTCCGCCCAGTCCTCACCCTCCGCGCTGTACGCGCCGATGAGCGCGTGCATGGAGAGGACATTTGCACCGTTATAGCGGCTGGCGTCACTGAGGCTTATCATTCTCTCGCGCAGATATTTATTATACACCACATGGTAAGAGCCCACGAGCCCCGCGAGACTGAAGGTCTTGCTGGGCGCGTAAAAAGCCAGCGTACGCTGCTTTGCGTCCTCGGAGACAGACTGCGTGGGGATGTGCTTATAGCCGGGCATGATGATATCCGACCATATCTCGTCGGAGACGACAACGCAGTCATTCGCGGCATAGACCTCCATCGCCCGCTCAATTTCCCAGCGCTCCCAGACCCTGCCGGTGGGGTTATGGGGAGAGCAGAAGATGGCAAGATGAATCTTGTGTTTTTTGAGCTTTGCGTCCATGTCCTCATAATCCATGCGCCAGACGCCGTTCTCGTCGCGCTTGAGCTCGCTGTGGATTATCGGCCTGCCCAGATCCTCAAGGGTGTGAGTAAAGCCCACATAGGTCGGCGAATGGACAAGGATCCTGTCCCCGGGCGCGGTGAAGGCCTGTACCGCCGCGCTCACACCGCCGAGGACGCCGTTTTCATAGCCGATATGCTCCGGCAGCAGGCCCTCAACGCCGTTTCTGCGTTTTTGCCAGTCGATAATAGCGTTAAAATACTCCTCCGACAGCGGGAAATAGCCGAAGGACGGGAACTCGAGGCGCTTTTTCATGGCCTCGAGCACCGGCGGCGCGGTGGGATAGCTCATGTCCGCAATCCACATGGGGATAACGGAAAAGCCCGCGTCCACCTTCGCGCCCTCAAAGGGTATCTTATCCGCCGCAAGCGAGTCCCGCCCGCCGCGGTCAAGCACAGTCGTAAAATCGTAGGTCATGTCTCTCTCCTCTTTTTCTTATAATAAAACCTTTACCCATGCGCGGGGCGCATGGGTAAAGACGCTGGCAAAGCCTAACAGCTTCGTCTCCTGGCTGATTTTGTTCAGTTCAAAAAATCTCTCAGCTTCTTGGAGCGGCTGGGGTGGCGGAGCTTGCGCAGGGCCTTGGCCTCAATCTGGCGGATGCGCTCACGCGTGACGTTGAACTCCTTGCCCACCTCTTCAAGCGTTCTGGTGCGCCCGTCAGCAATGCCGAAGCGCAGCTCAAGCACCTTCTTCTCTCTGGGGGCCAGGGTGTTGAGCACCTCCTCAAGCTGCTCGCGCAGCAGGGAGAAGCTCGCCGCCTCGGAGGGCTCGGACGCGTCCTCATCGGGGATAAAGTCGCCCAGGTGGGAGTCCTCCTCCTCACCGATAGGCGTCTCGAGCGACACGGGCTCCTGCGCTATCTTGAGGATATCGCGCACCTTCTCAACGGGCATGTCCATCTCGGCGGCTATCTCCTCGGCGCTGGGGTCGTGGCCCAGCTCCTGCAAAAGCTGGCGGGAGACGCGGATGGTTTTGTTGATAGTCTCCACCATGTGCACGGGGATGCGGATGGTGCGCGCCTGGTCGGCAATGGCGCGGGTGATGGCCTGCCTTATCCACCAGGTGGCATAGGTGGAGAACTTATAGCCCTTGGTGTAGTCAAACTTCTCAACGGCCTTGATAAGGCCGAGATTTCCCTCCTGAATCAGGTCAAGGAAGAGCATGCCGCGGCCGACATAGCGCTTGGCGATGGACACCACCAGACGGAGGTTTGCCTCGGTCATGCGGTGCTTTGCCTCCTCGTCCCCCTCGGCCATGCGGATGGCCAGAGCGACCTCCTCCTCGGGCGTGAGCAAGGGGACCTTGCCTATCTCCTTGAGGTACATACGCACGGGGTCATCGGTGGAGAAGCTGTCCATCAGAGCGTCAGTATCGCTTATCTCCTCCTCGGGGACCTCCTCGATCTCCGCAAGGTCCTCAACCTCGGGCAGGACATCGTCTATCGGCGGCAGAGCGTCCGCCCCTGCGACGTCTATATCAACACCGTTTGCCTCAAGCGTCTCATAGAACTTGTCAATAACCTCAGTGTCAAGGTTCATATCCTCAAGGCACTCAAGCTCCTTGGCGCTGAGCTTGCCGGCCTTTTTGCCCTTTTCCAGCAGCTCATTGAGCCGCTCCTCGGGAGTCTTCTGGGGCTGCTCAGGCGCGGCGGCGGTCTTTTTGGCAGACTTTTTTCTGGCTCTGGGCAGCTCAGTCTCCGCCTGCGAGGCAATATCCGTTGCCGAAGCCTCTTCAAGCATCTTGTCTGCCATGCTCTCCAGCTCTTCTTCGGTGAATTTGATTTCGTCTGTCATTGTCTTATCCCTCGTTCTTTCTCTTTTTTGCATAGTCGTACTTGTTGTCCTGCTTTTGCCGAATGATGGAGGCAAAGTCCGGCGCTCCGGTGCTTTCGCTCTCCCGCTCGGCGTGTATTTTCTTTATGTAGTCCCCCATGGCAGCGGCGCTGCCCGAGAGGTCCTCCGGCTTTTGCATGATGGCCACCAAAAGGCTCATCTCATCGGCGGAGAGCTCCCCGCTCAGCGCGGGCGGGTTCACCGTCTGCCCCGCTTCGACGCGGGTCTTGATAACGGAAAAGATATGCCCCAGCACGCTCGAGGAAAATTCCTCCGGCGCGGGCAGCGGGTGCTTTATAAGCTCCGGCTCCAGCGACAGCAGCCGGATGACCCCCTCCTCCGCCAAAGCCGAAGCCGGGTTTTCATACCGAAACTCCCGCTTTTCCGGTTGGCTTTGACGCTCGGGCCGGGTATTGTCCCGCGAAAAATCCTTCTCCGCCCGGCGCACCCGGCGTTTCCGGCGGGACTCCGTCTCGCTCAAAACCGCGTCGGGCTTGACGCCGGCCATATCGGCCACGCGCCGGGAGTAGACATCCCGCTCCATCTTTCCGGGCAGGCTTGCCAGCAGCTCGGTGGCCTCCTTCAAAAAGGCTATCTTCTGCTCATCAAGGCTCAGATCGTATTTCGCCGCGACGCTCGCGAGCCGATACTCGACCTGCCCCTCGGCGCCTTCGATCAGCCTGCGGAAAGCGTCCGCCCCTTTGAGCTTTATATACTCGTCCGGATCCTTGGCTCCGTCCATGCGCAGGACCTTTACCTTCAAGTCGAGCTTTTCAAGGATGCCGATGGCTCTCTGCGCCGCCTTCGCGCCCGCGCCGTCATTATCATAGGCGATGATGACCTTGTCGGTGTAGCGCGAGATGAGCCGCGCCTGCTCCGCCGTGAGCGAGGTGCCAAGCGAGGCGACCGCGCTGTCGAAGCCCGCCTGATGCAGGGATACTACATCTATATTGCCCTCAGAAAGGATTATATATCCGCTTTTTGATTTTTTAGCCAGATTAAGGGCGAAAAGATTGCGGCTTTTGCTGAAAACAAGCGTTTCGGGGCTGTTCATATATTTGGGCTCCCCGTCGCCGAGGATTCTGCCAGAAAAGCCAATCACATTCCCGCGCACGTCGATAACCGGGAACATGAGGCGGCTGCGGAAGGTGTCATAAAAGCCGCCGCTCTTGCCGCGGCGCACAAGCCCCGCCTCAAACATCTCCTTATCGGAATAGCCCTTGGCCTCCATGGCGTTGCGCAGGCTGTCCCAGCTGTCGGACGCGTAGCCCAGGCCAAAGCGCGTGGCGACCGGCGCGGAGATGCGCCGCCGCTGCATATATTCCTGCCCCGGCGCGCCCTCCCTGCTCACAAGGCAGCTGTGGAAAAACCGCGCCGCGTCCCGGTTGAGCTCGAGCATCCGGGCGCGTTTTCGGCTCTCAGCGTCGTTTGTCTGCTCCGGGACTGTCATGCCCGCGCGCTTTGCCAGAAACTCCACCGCCTCCGGAAAGCTGAGATTCTCTATCTCCATTATGAAATTTATGACGCCGCCGCCCTTGCCGCAGCCGAAGCAGTG
Organism: uncultured Eubacteriales bacterium; assembly: GCA_900549545.1. Classification (GTDB taxonomy): domain Bacteria; phylum Bacillota; class Clostridia; order Oscillospirales; family Oscillospiraceae; genus Limivicinus. Next base: position 2,056 of record URPA01000009.1, on the reverse strand, counting down.
ATAGATCTGCTTGTCCGGTGAGACGGAAAAGGACGGGGTTTTTTCGCTGTGGAACGGGCACAGGCCGAACATATTCGAGCCGCTTTTCTTGCCAAGGCGGACATAGCCGGAGACCACGTCCACAATGTCGCTGCGCTCCACAAGCTCTGTAAGAAAAGTTTCAGGAAATGGCATTTTATTTTACCGTCCACGCGAAGGGGATGAACAGCTCCCCATATTTTTCCATGGCGTAGCCGTCGGTCATGCCGGAGATATAGTCACAGGCGGCGCGGCCCGCGCCCTCCTGCTCCATCACCTGCCGAAACTCCTCCGGCATGGCCTCCGGGTGGCTTATATAATAATCATACAGGCGGCTGAGGATGCCCTCGACCTTGCTCTCCTCGCTCTTGGCGATGGGGTTCGTGTACACGTCGGAGTACATGAACTTGTGGAAGAAGTCAAAGGTTGCCTGCATCTCGGGGGACATTTTAAGCTCCCCCTCGCCGCTGTTGCGGATAAGGTCAGTCAAAATGGAGTTGATGCGCTGGCTGTTTTTCTCGCCGCAGCCCCGGCGAATCTCAAGCGGCACGGACTCGGCCGTGAGTATCCCGGCGCGGATAGAGTCATCCAAATCGTGGTTTATGTATGCGATCCTGTCGCAAAGGCGCACGGCGGTGGCTTCAAGAGTGTCGTCCGGCGCGCCGTGGGTGTGGTTCAAAATGCCCATGCGCGTCTCATAGCAGAGGTTCAGCCCCTGCCCGTCGCGCTCCAGAATATCCACCACGCGCAGGCTCTGCTCATAGTGCTTGAAGCCGCCGGGGTATATCTGGTTGAGCGCCCGCTCCCCCGCGTGGCCAAAGGGGGTGTGCCCCAAATCGTGCCCAAGCGCAATAGCCTCCGCCAAGTCCTCATTGAGGCGCAGGGCGCGGGCAACCGTCCTCGCAAGGCGGCTGACCTCCAGCGTGTGGGTCAGGCGCGTGCGGTAATGGTCGCCCTCAGGCTGGAGAAAGACCTGGGTTTTGTGTTTAAGGCGGCGGAAGGACTTGGAGTGGGTTATCCTGTCCACATCCCGCTGGAAGCAGGTGCGGATATCGCACTCAGGCTCCGGGTGCAGGCGGCCCCGGCTGCTGTCAGCCCGGACGCCATACCGGCCCACCAGAAAATGCTCAAGCTCTTCGCGCTCAATTCTGGGCTTATCCATCGGCGATACCTCCCGTCAAATATTGGCTTCTGTCTATATATACGACGCAAAATCGCATTTCCCTTTATTTTTTTGAAAAAATTTTTGAAGTATTTACTCTATATGCTCATGTTAATTTTCATTGCTTGACCGTTTTGGCGGGTTTTTGTACAATGGATCTGCGGAAAGGTGGTGCGCTATGGATAATATCAAGCTCATACGCAAAAGGCAGGGGCTCACTCAGCAGCAGCTGGCAGACAAGCTCCATGTCGTGCGGCAGACCATCTCTAAATGGGAGAAGGGCGAATCCGCGCCGGATGGGGATATGCTCCCGGCGGTGGCGGAGGCTCTCGGCGTGCCGCTTGAGGAGCTGATGGGCCTTCCGATGCCCGAGCCGTGGTATTACAGGCTCAAAAAGCCGCTGTTTATAATCCTTGTCTGTTTGTTTGTGCTGAGCATAGGGGCGGACATCAAAGTCCGGCAGCTTCAGGCTGAATATGTGCGTTTTGATATGTATTATACTCGCTGGGATATAATCTTCACCGCAGCAATGAGCTTTTTCGGCGCTGGGGCTGTCGTCTGCCTTATCCCGTGGGCAAAGCGCCGCCCGGTGCTGGGTTGGGCGTTTGTCGCACTGGCGGTGATTTTTGCATTGCCCATACTCATGTGGAATCTGCAAATTTGGAAACTTACATTGTCTCTGCCGCTGCTATGTAAAAAAATTATTTTTACTAGGGCCGGTTTCAGAACAATAAACGCCCTCTCCGGCGCGCTGTTCTTCAGCGGGGTGGGGCTACTTGGAAAGAAGTGAGCTATGGATAATATCAGAAGCCTGCGAAAGCGGCAGGGGCTCACTCAGCAGCAGCTGGCAGACAAGCTCCATGTCGTGCGGCAGAC
>URPA01000008.1 GCA_900549545.1 uncultured Eubacteriales bacterium | reverse complement strand
GCAGCGCTTCCACCGCCTGCGGACTTCCCGCGAGGATGCCCGGGCGGCTGCCGTCATAGGGCAGGGGAGCGCCCTCAAGCGTGCGGCAGACAGCGCCCGCCTCCTCGGCAATGAGCGCCCCGGCGGCAAAATCCCAGAGGCTTACCTGAAGCTCAAAATAGGCCCCGGCGCGCCCGGCCGCCACGGTGCACAGATCCAGCGCCGCCGCGCCCTCCCGCCGCAGGTCAAGGCTTGCGAGGAAGGCCCTTTTCATCAGCTCAAAGCTGTAATCCGCCCGCTCGGGAGCGTAGGGCGAGGTGCCGCAGCAGACAAGGCTCTCGGCAAGGGGCGCGTCCGTCACATGGATGGCCCTGCCGTTGAGAAACGCGCCGCCGCCCTTTTCGGCAGTGAACATCTCGTCGAGATACGGGTTATAGACCGCCCCGGCCAGCACCGTGCCCCGGCTCATGTAGGCCACCGAAATGCAGCTGTGGTGGAAGCCGTGGACGAAGTTCATCGTGCCGTCGATGGGGTCGATTATAAACAGCGTCCCGGCTTCAAGCTCGTCCCGCTGCATGTTCTCCTCGCAGAAAAACGCCGCCCCGGGCAGGGCATCCCCCAGCCGGTGCATCAAAAGCTCCTGTACCCGCCTGTCGTATTCCGTCACGACATCGCGCTTGCCGGTTTTCGTCTCGGCCAGAATTTTCCGCGCGTGGAGCATAAGCTCCGCAGCCTCCCGCTCCGCGCTCTGGATAAGGCGCAGAATTTCCGCTGTTGTCATAGTAAAATCTCCTGTAAGTATTAAAGTTTGCAGAACGCCGCCGCAAATTGCTGTGTTCCATGGCTCCCTTGTGTAAAGGGAGCTGGCGCGGAGTGCCTGAGGGATTGTAAATGCGAGGAATTTTGAGCAATAAAGCTAATCGCAGCGCAGGTAACGCCCCCTCAGTCTCGTCAGAACAGGCTCATACCGCGCAGTTTTCCGCTGGCACGAAAAGCTGCCACTATATTCCCCTGTTCTTCCTCTCAAAATTGAACCTGCTTCGCTGAGCTTCAATTTTGTTTTGGAGTGCTGACAGCTCCCCTTACGCAGGGGCGCCTTGGCATGACGGAAACGCACTGCCCTCACCAAACCAATGACCGGGCTTGCGCCCGGCCAAAAGCAGAACCTTTTCCTGAAAGCCCCAAAGGGGCTTTCAGGAAAAACAAAAGTTATATATTCGTCGGCGCGACGCGCTCCTCAAGCCGCAGGATATCCCGCACGGTGGTGCCCCAGGCCCTCGGCTCGTTCTTGATGGGCGAGTGGGCGGAGTTTTCAAACCAGAGCCACTGTTTTCTCGGCGCCTTGAGCATGTTGAACCACTCCTCGGCAAGCGGTATGGGGGTGTTCTGGTCGTGCCGCCCCTCGGTGAGGTATACCGGCATCTTGAGCTCGGGCACACTGAAGCGCAGGTCGTAGTCCACGACCTCATCCCACAGCGCGCGGAGACTGAAAAAAGCGCCCTTGTAATACTTGTACATATCCAGCAGCGAATACTCCGGGGAGCGGAGAATGGGCATTACAACGCTCTGTACTATCCCGTCGCTCTCGCCGTAATCCTCGCCGCCGTACTTGGACATGAGGTCCCGCTGGACCATGAGGTCATCAATGCTTGCATAGTGCCCCTCGTGCGGCCAGCCGATGCGGGCGAGCGCGTCGAGCGCTTTTTTGTCGCCCCGCTCCTTGGCCTCATTGAGGACAAATTCATAGGACAGGCGCTCATTTTCCGGACCGCTTACAAACTGCCCCATGCCGATGTAGCAGGCCACATCCTCCGGGTATTTCTGGGCAAGGAGCGTCCCCAGCAGGGAGCCCCAGGAATGGCCAACGATATAAATTGCCCGCTTCTGGAAGCGCCGCTTGAGGTAGCAGAGCAGCTCATGCGCGTCCTCAACCATCTGGCCGACGGACATGTCCTCCTCCCGGAGCTTGCCCGACCAGCTCAGCCCCGCGCCGCGCTGGTCCCAACAGACCATAGTGCACACCCGCGCAAGGGCAGACTGCTTTCCCAGCACCCAATGCCTGTCGCACACGCCGGGGCCGCCGTGGATAAACAGCAGCACGGGCAGCGACTCATCACTGCTGAGGATGCGGATATTCTGCGGCCAGCCGCCAAGATCCAGCTCAAATTTCTCGTCTATCGCGTAGCGCATGGTTTATTCTCCCTCGTTCCAGTAGTCGTCCCCATAGCGCTCGGCCCGCTCGCGGCGGCGCTGCTCGGCAATGCGCCTGCGGCGCAGGTACTCCCGCCTTGCCCGCCTGTACCGGATGACCAGCATGATGTAGAGCGCGGCCAGCACGAGGATAACCGCGAACACGGTGATGACCCACTTGTTGGAGAGCACGGCCTTGAGCCGCTGCATGAAGAACTGACCCTTTGAAAGCTCAACGGCCTTGTTGTTGACAAGATTGACCGAGCCCAGCTCCTCACCGTCAAGGGTGATGGTGGCTCTGCCTAAAACAGTACCCGCCTTGATAGGCGCGGTGTACTGCTCCTCAATGGGGGCGGCCGCAACCTGCACCTGGCTTATATCCAAATCCGCCGGCAGCAGATAGTTGATATCATGCTCCGGGTAGAGGATGAGGTTCCCGTCCCCCTCGGCCATATCCACCTGCACCTGCAGGACAGGGTCTGCGGTAGAGAGTACATTCCGCTGGACAAAGTTATTGAAAACCCAGTCATAGAGCGTGCGGGAGTCGGAAAAGTTTTTGTATTCCTCAATGTTCGCGTTCATCCAGCCGTCACAGCCCATGACGATCGCCATAACACTCAGGCCGTTTCTCTCCGCGGTGGAGATAAGGCAGTAGCCTGCTGCCTGGGTGAAGCCCGTTTTCACGCCTGCCGCCCCTTCGTAGACATAGTTGCCGTATGCTTCATTTGCAACGAGGAGGGAGTTGGAGTTAGTGATGATCTTGCCGGCGTTTATCTCGGTATTCTCCGGCTGATAGGTCTTGAGGTTGCAGATCTCCATGAAGGCCGGGTGCTTCATCGCCTCGCGGGTGATGAGGTAGAGGTCATAGGCCGAGCTGTAATGCCCCTCTGCGGGCAGGCCGTTAGTGTTGGCAAAATGGGTGTTGACGCAGCCAAGCTCCGCCGCGCGCTGGTTCATCAGCTCCACAAAGGCGCTGGTGCTGCCGGAGATATATGTGCCGATGACATTGCACGCCTCATTTGCCGACTGCACGAGCGCGCAGGTAATATATTCGCGCAGGGAGGTCTCCATCCCGGGCAGGATGCCGGAGGTGCTGCTGTCCTCCGCAAGCCCGTCGCGGCAATCGGACTGGGCGGTGACGCGGTCATCCATCGAGACTTGCCCGTTATCCACCGCCTCAAGCGCCAAAAGCGCGGTCATGACCTTGGTAAGACTCGCGGGGGCGCGCTGCTCGTCAATATTCTTGCCGTAGAGGATGCGCCCGCTGTCGAGGTCAACCACAATGGCGGCCTTGGCGTTCAGCTCCGGGTCGTCCAGCGCCAACGCCATAGGGGCCGACAGCGAGAATATGACGCAGATGATAAGAATTATCGGTAAAAGTTTGAATTTTTTCATTTTGCTCTCCCGTTCTCTGCAAAATGTGGTATAATGCTTTGAGTTGTTTTTATTATAGAGAGAACTCGCCCCAAATGCAACTTAATTCTTGAAATCTTATTAAATTCTCAAGGTTTATGATAACATGATGAGTACGCGAAAAGCCGCCATTCTCTCCGGCGCGGTGGCGCTGGCCTTTATAATATGGCTCGTGATATTCCCCGCCGGGAGCGCCCAGAGCCCGGAACCGGAGCGGGAGATAATCGCCCTACCCGCCGAGAGCGCCGCCATCCTCACCGGCGGCAACGACCCGCAGCAGCCGCCGCTGGAGCTGCTGCCCGGGGCGCTTATCGATATCAACACCGCCTCGGCGGAGGAGCTGACGCTTCTGCCCGGAATAGGCGAGGCGCTTGCAAACGCCATCGTTGCCTACCGCGAGGAAAACGGGGCCTTTGAGAGCCTTGAGCAGCTTATGGAGGTGTCCGGCATAGGCGAGAGCCGCTATGCCGCTATCAAGGACAAAATCTGTCTTGGAGAAAATCAATCATGAAAATTCTTGTAGTTGACGACGAGCGCCTTCTGGTCAAGGGCATAAAATTCAATCTCGAAAACGAGGGATACACTGTCGATGCCTGCTATGACGGGGAAAGCGCCGTCAACATGGCGCGCACCGGGGGCTATGACCTTATTATACTCGATTTGATGATGCCCAAGAAGGACGGGCTTCAGGCCTGTCAGGAGATCCGCGGCTTCTCGACCGTGCCCATCATCATGCTCACCGCCCGCAGCGAGGGGGCTGACCTGCTCATGGGCTTTGAGTCCGGGGCGGACGATTATGTGACCAAGCCCTTCAACATCCTTGAGCTCAAAGCGCGGGTGCGCGCGCTGCTGCGCCGCTCGTCCATCACCGCCCCGGCGGCGGAGACGGGCGCCGTGCTCAGAACGGGCGAGATATCCGTCAATGAGAGCCGCCGTCAGGCCTTCAAGGGCGAGACGCCCGTGGAGCTGACGATGAAGGAATTTGACCTCATCCTCTTTTTGATGAAAAACCCCGGCCGGGTTTACAGCCGCGAAAACCTGCTTGACCTTGTATGGGGCTATGACTATCAGGGCGATACACGCACAGTGGATGTGCATATCCGCCGCCTGCGCGAAAAGCTTGAGCAGGACCCCGCCCACCCGGCGCACATCATCACCAAGTGGGGCGTGGGCTATTATCTGGCGGACTGAGGGCGCGGCATGAGAAGCATACGCTTTCAGTTTCTGGGCTTTATAGCGGCCCTGCTGCTGATTCTCCTGCTGCTTTTGAATACCTACCCTCTGACCTCCGCACGAGACGCGGTCTTTGAGGAAAAGCGCAGCTCCCTGTCGGGTCAGGCGGCGGTCATCGGCTCCTCCCTTGCCGGGATTGACAATCTTGACGGGGAGAGCGTGGCCGAGGTGCTGCGGGTGCTGAATATCAGCGGCTTTTCCCGCATAATGGTGGTAGACGAATCGGGCATGGTGCTGTATAATTCCAGCGGCAGCGCCGGGAGCGAGAGCGCCGTGGAGGACCTTTTCACCGCCCTGACGGGGAAAGTGGTCGTCCGCTCACGGTTTGCAGACTCCGCCTTTTCAAGCTCCTGCGCCATGCCGATAAGCTATCAGGGGGAGCTCTCCGGCGCGGTGTTTATATCCGAGCATGACACCGAGCGGGCGGAGATCATCCTAACCGTCCAGAACAGGATAAGGGTGCTGTCGGTCGTTATCGGCGCGGCGGCGCTGGTGCTTGCGGGGACGTTCATGGTCCTGCTGATGACGCGCGTGAAGGAGCTTGTGCGCTCGATGCACATCGTGGCCGGGGGCGACTATTCATATCGCCACAACGTCAGCGGGCAAGACGAGATAAGCGAGCTCGGCAAGGAGTTCAATCAGCTTACAGAGCGCTTGCAGACCACGGAGGAGCAGCGCCGGAGGTTTGTGTCCGACGCGTCGCATGAGCTTAAAACGCCGCTTGCGTCCATCCGCCTGCTGTCGGACAGCATCGTCCAGACCGAGAACATGGACCCCGACACCGTGCGGGAGTTCGTTTCGGATATCGGCAACGAGGCCCAGCGCCTCCAGCGCACGACGGAAAAGCTGCTGGACCTCTCGCGGCTTGACGATGATGTCCAGATAGTGCCCGAGCCGGTGGATGTAAAGCAGATAACGGTTGACGCGCTTGTGATGCTCCGCCCGCTCGCGGAGGAGCGCAAGGTGCGCATAAAGTGCGACCTTGACGACGGCTGCGTCGTCATGGCCACAGGGGACGATATGTTCCATATTATTTTTAACCTCATGGAAAACGCGGTTAAGTATAATGTGGACGGCGGCAGCGTGAATGTCTCCCTAAAGGGGGACGAGGCCACCGTGCGCCTGACCGTTGCCGACACCGGCATTGGCATCCCGGAGGAGGACAGGCTCAATATTTTCTCAAGGTTTTACCGCGTGGACAAGGCCCGCTCAAGAGAGGCGGGCGGCAGCGGGCTCGGCCTCAGCATAGAACACGACGCGGTGCAGGCCCACGGGGGCAGCATCGCCGTCGGTCAAAATAAGCCGCAGGGTTCAAAATTTATTGTCAGCTTCCCGCGGCCAAGTTCAGAGGAGACAGGAATATGAACAACATCGCAAAAATCCAGAAAGCACTTATTGAAAACGATCTTGACGCGCTGCTCATCACCGATGAAAAAAACCAGCGCTACGCAGCCGGCTTCCCCTTTACCGACGGGTATGTTCTCGTTGCGCGGGAAAAGGCCTGGCTCATTACCGACTCCCGCTATATAGAGGCCGCGGAGCTTACCGCCGGCAGCTGCGCGACCGTGCAGATGTACGACCGGCAGCACAGCGCCATGAGCCTTGTCAAGGCCGCGCTCAATGAGGCGGGGGCTGTCCGCGTCGGCGGTGAGGAGCGCAAGCTCAGCCACGGCGATTATGTGGACCTTGAAAAGGAGCTGGGCCTGTCCCTGCTCCCGGCCCAGCAGCTTCTGTGTGACCTCCGCGCAGTGAAGAGCGAGGAGGAGATCGCCAGCATGATAAAGGCCCAGCGCATAAGCGAGCAGGCCCTTGAGGAGACGCTGCCCATCATCAAGCCCGGCATGACCGAGCGCGAGGTCGCGGCGGAGCTGGTTTACCGTATGCTGCGCCACGGCAGCGAGGGCAATTCCTTTGACCCCATCGTCGTCACCGGCGCCAAAACCAGCATGCCCCACGGTGTGCCTGGGGATGAGGTCATCAAGGCCGGCGATTTTGTCACCATGGACTTTGGCAGCCTCAAAGACGGCTACTGCTCCGATATGACCCGCACCGTCGCCGTCGGCAGCGCGAGCGACGAGATGAAGAATGTCTACTCCGTGGTGCTGGAGGCTCAGCTTGCCGGTATAGCTGCTGCAAAGGCCGGCGTCACCGGTAAGGCCATTGACGGCGCTGCGCGCGAGGTTATCGAGAAGGCCGGTTACGGCCAGTGCTTCGGTCATGGCTTTGGCCACAGCCTCGGCCTTGACATCCACGAGGCGCCCAATGCGAACATGCGCGGCGAGACCCTCATGCCCGAGGGCGCGGTCATCAGCGCCGAGCCCGGCATCTATCTGCCCGGCAAGTTCGGCGTGCGCATTGAGGATGTCATGATCCTGCGCCATGACGGGGCGGAGGTCATCACCAAGGCGCCCAAGGAGCTTATCATCCTGTAAGACTATCCGCAATTTAGCATCTAAGCGAGAGAGAAAGACTTGAAACAGAACAAAACCTTGCTGCTGCTGTCTCTGTTTGCGGCAGTTCTTGTTGTACTGAATTTAATAATACCGGGCCCGCAGAAGGATATAGCCCCTGCGGAGAGCTCCGCTCCGGCGGAAAGCCCTGCGCCTGTGGAAAGCCCCGTGGGCGAGCCTCTGCCCGCGAAGATCGTCATCTCCGAGCTGATGACAAAAAACCGCGCCTGCCTCATGGTGGACGGCGGCTTTCCCGACTGGGTGGAGCTGTATAACCGCTCGGCGGACACAGTCTCCCTCGCGGGCTGGGCCATAAGCGACCGGGAGTGGGAGCGGGAGAGTGTCTTTCCCGATATAAGCCTTGCCCCCGGTGAGCGGCTGCTGGTCTATGCCGACAAAAAGGGCGGCATGGATGCTTTGCACGCGAACTTCGCTCTCTCCGAGGGGGAGAGCGTGTTCCTCTATGACGCTGACGGCTTCCTTGCCGACTGCGTCCCCTGTGGGGCGCTGGAGGCTGATGTGTCTCTGTGCCTTGATGATGACGGGCAGTACAGCCCGAGCCTATACCCGACGCCGGGGCAGGAGAACAGCGCCGCCGGGTATGAGGCGGTGCAGAGCGCGCTCAGTGCGCCCTCCGGCCTGTGCATAAACGAGGTTTCGGTCGCAAGCGTTGACCGCCTTGACGGGGATGGCAGGCTTGACTGTGACTGGGTGGAGCTTAAAAACAACTCGGATGCCGCCGTGGAGCTGGGGAGCTACTACCTCTCCGACGATGACGACGATTTGTATAAGTGCCCGCTGCCGCAGGTGAGCCTTGCCCCCGGGCAGGTGTACCTGCTCTGCTGCGATGGGCAGGAGCAATTTGCAAACGGCTATGAGTGGCTGAAAATGGACCTGGATTCCAGCTCCGAGGAGCTGTATCTCAGCAGCGCCGGTGGCATAGCGGACTATGTCTCCCTGCGGGATATCCCCTATGCGTGCAGCTACGGCAGAGCACCGGGGGAGAGCGGCTGGTTCTATTTTAAAGAGCAGACCCCTGCATGGGAAAACGGCGGAGGCTATCGCCGCGTCTCCGAAAAGCCCGTAGCGCTGACAGCGGACGGAGTGTTTGAAAACGTGTCCTCCGTGGCGGTGGAGCTTCAGGGCGAGGGGGATATATATTACACCACCGACGGCAGCCTTCCCTCAACGGAGAGCAGCCTTTATACCGGGCCAATAAGCGTGGGCGAGACCTGCGTGGTCCGGGCGATAAGCGCCGAGGCCGGGGCCATGCCCTCCCGCGCGCTTACGCTCAATTATATTATAAACGAAGGGCACAGCCTGCCCGTGCTGAGCCTTTCATATGATGATGCCGTGGCCTTTGAGCACATGTACGATATAGGCCGCAAGGATTTTGAGACTCCGGGCAGTCTCTCGCTGTATGAGCAGGGCGGCTCCTTCACGATACCCTGCGGCATAAAGATGCACGGGGAGACGAGCCTGCGCCTTTTGAAAAAGAACATGAGCGTCCGCTTCCGCGGCTCTTACGGGCAGGAGATGCTCAGCTACGACCTGTTTGACGGCGGCGTGACGGAGTTTTCAAATCTTGTCATCCGCGCCGGGCAGGACCAGTACGGCTCCATCATCAGAAACGAGCTCTTTGAAAATCTGGCCGTTGAGGCCGGAAGCGCCGCCATATCCACCCGCAGCAAATACTGCGTTTTGTACATCGGCGGGCAGTACAGCGGCATTTACGCCCTGTCTGAAAAAACCAACGAGCAGCTTTACGCCTCGCTTGCCGGGGTCAGCCGGGATAGCGTCGACTGCCTTGAGGGCAATGTCTGGGTGACGGAGGAGCTGTATAATGACGTTTTCCGCTTCTGCTATGAAAATGACATGGCCCTGCCGGAAAATTATGAGCAGCTCTGCTCCGTTCTTGACGTGGACAGCCTTATAGACTGGGCCATTTTCGAGGGCTATTCCGGCAATGAGGACCTGACCAGCGGCAATGTGCGCTACTGTCATTCCTCGGAGGATGACGGCAAGTGGCGGCTGATGTTCTATGACCTTGACGCGGGCCTGCGCTCAAAGCAGTCCTGCTTCTACAATGTGCTGGGCGGGTACAGCATAGAATATCGCCAGCCCTGCACCCTGCTTGGTGAGCTTAAGGACAATGAGCAGTTCTGCCGGCGCTTTCTTGAGCGGGCGGCGGAGCTTCTGAACGGGCCGCTGAGCGACGAGAGCGTCCTTGATGAGATAGACCGCCTTGAGGACGTCTTGCAGCCGGAGGCGGAGCGGAACTTTGCCCGCTACGGGAGGACAGAGGAGCAGTGGCACGCGGACATCGAGCGGCTGCGCAGTCTTGTGAGAGACGGCTGGAGAGACAGCTGCATAGACGCGCTCTGCGATATTTTCAGGCTTGACAGCGCGCAGCGCGCCGGGTATTTCGGGGAGTAGCGCCATGGGAGATACAAAGCTTACATTCAAGCGCTATGAAAAAAAATATATGCTCACACCCGAGAAGTACCGGGGCTTTCTGGCGCGCATCGGCGAGTACATAGAGCCGGACGAGTACCCCAAAAGCACGGTTTGCAGCATCTATTACGACGGCTGGGACTATCACCTTATCCGGCACTCGATAGATAAGCCCGTGTACAAGGAGAAGCTCCGCCTGCGCAGCTACGGCGTGCCCGGGGAGAACGACCCCGTGTTTCTGGAGCTCAAGAAAAAGTTCAAGGGCGTTGTGTATAAGCGCAGGGCGGTCATGCCCGCGGCGGCGGCCGAGGCCTATCTCGCCGGGAAGGCCGCCCCCGACCGCGGCGGTCAGGTCATCAATGAGATCGACTGGTTTTTGAAGGAAAACCGGCCCAGCCCCAAGGTGCTCATCGCCTGCGACAGGAGCAGCTACCGGGGCCGGGAGGATAAGGAGCTGCGCATAACCTTTGATGAAAATATCCGCTGGCGGCAGGAGGACTTGTCCCTCACCGCCGGCAGCCACGGGGAGCCGCTCGTCAGGGACGGGGGCATACTCATGGAGATAAAAATTCCGGGCGCGGCCCCGCTGTGGCTTGCCCGGGCACTCAGTGAGCTGGAAATTTTTCCGGTGAGCTTTTCAAAATACGGCACCTGCTACACGGAAAATGTCCTGAAAGAGCGGGTGGAAGGGTTGGTTTTCGATGTTTAACAGTGTTATCGGCGCGGAAATGACGGTCTCTGCGTTTCTCATCTGCGTGGGTGTATCCATTGTGCTGGGCGTTCTGTCGGCGCTGGTGTTCTCCGCGAAGAATTTCCACAGCAGCTCTCTTGCCCAGTCGCTCGCGATGCTCCCGCCTATTGTGACCATTGTCATAATGATGGTCAACGGCAATATCGGCGCGGGCCTCGCTGTGGCGGGAACCTTCGCGCTGGTGCGCTTTCGCAGCGTGCCCGGAACCGCGCGGGAGATAACCGGGCTGTTCCTCACCGTGGCCATCGGCCTTGCCTGCGGCATGGGCTACGTGGGCTACGCGGTGCTGTTTTTCCTGGTCATGGCCGTGCTCACCGGCGCGCTCACGGCGCTCCACTTCGGCGAGGGCGGGAGCTTCCGCCGCCAGCTCAAGATCACCATTCCCGAGAATCTTGACTATGACGGACTTTTCGACGACCTTTTTGAAAAATACACCAGCAAGCACGAGCTTGTCCGCGTCCGCACGACCAATATGGGTACGCTCTATGAGCTTACATACAGCGTAAACCTCAAAAGCGCCGAGATAAGCAAGCAGTTTATTGACGATATCCGCTGCCGCAACGGAAACCTCAACATCATCTGCGGCAAGGACCACGATAGGGATGTAATGTAATGAAAAACTTCAAAAAAATGCTCTCCGCCATGCTTGTCATGGCTCTTACCCTCAGCCTCTGCGCCTGCGGCGGCTCTCCCGCCGGGGACGCGCCTTCCGCCGCGCCGGATACCGCCAATGAGACGCTTATAACCCTCGAGGGCTCGTCTGCCACCGTTAAGGGCGGCGGAGCTTCCGCCAGCGGCAGCACAGTGAACATCAAAGCCGCCGGGACCTACCGCATAAGCGGCAGCCTTGACGACGGCTGCGTCATTGTCGACACCGGCGAGGTCGCGACCGAGGTCACGCTGATTTTAGACGGGGCGGACATCGCCTGCACCACCGGCCCGGCGATACACGTAAAGCAGGCGAAGGACCTGCGCGTTGTCCTGGCCGACGGCTCCGTGAACACCCTCACCTCCGGCACGGAGGGCAGCCCCGTTTCGGAGGATGCCTCGGGTGCCGCGCTCTACTCGGAGGATGATATGGATATCGAGGGCAATGGCGCGCTCTCGGTGCTGGGTTATATCAATAACGGCATCGGCAGCAAGAAGGATTTGGATATCAACGGCGGGAATATCAGCGTTTCCGCGATGAATAACGGTATCCGTGGGGCAAACTCCGTGGAGATAAAGGGCGGCACAGTCAGCGTCACAGCCGCGAATGACGGCGTGAAGGCCACCGCCACTGACAAGCCCGGCAAGGGCTATGTCACAGTCAGCGGCGGGGCGCTCAGCGTCTACGCCAAGGGTGACGGGGTGTCGGCCGCGACCGAGCTCAATATCACCAGCGGCACGCTTGCTGTCGAGGCCGTGGGCGACGGACAGCTTAAAAGCAGCAAGGCGCTCAAGGCCGTCACTGATTTGAACATCTCGGGCGGCAGTGTTTCACTTTTCTCCCTTTCAAGCACCGCCGCCGCCTGCGACGGGAACATCACCGTCTCCGGCGGGGAAGTGACCATATGCGCGGCAAAGCGCGGCTTTAACGCCACCGGCAGCTACACCCTCACCGGCGGCGAGGTGCTGGCCATCATTGGCTCCGGCAAAAACGCGGAGCCTGTCCCCGGCGGGCAGAGCTATATCTGCGCCGCCCTCAGCGGCAAAGCCGGAGACAGCGTAACCGTCAGCGGCGCGGCGCAGCTCGCCTCCCTTGAAGCCCGCACGGATTACTCCCAGGTGTTTTTCTCCGCTCCCGACCTGACAGCGGGGACGGAATACACCGCCGCAAACCAAAACCGCAGCGTCAGCGCTGTGGCGTAATATGGAAAACCCAGCGCCCCCGGTTCGACGAGCCGGGGGCGCTTGCGTCTTTCACGCTTGTTGTGTATAATAAAAAACACCAAGCAGAGGAGGGCGTTCAATGGAGCTGCGCCAGTTGGAAAATTTTATAGAGGTCTGCCGCCAGATGAGCATCACCAAGGCAGCCAACAACATGTACATCACCCAGCAGGGGATGAGCAAGAGCATCCGCAGCCTTGAGACGGAGCTGGGCGTGCCGCTCTTTACGCGCACCGCAAACGCCCTTGTCCCCACAGAGTACGGGCGGGTGCTGCTCAAATATGCCGAGCAGATTGACGCGCTGTACCTGCAAAGCCTGTATGAAATAAGCAATGTCAAAGCCAGCGGCAGCGTCAACCTGCATATCGGCATACCTCACGGGCTTGTGAATGTCATGCCGCGCAGCTGCTTTTTGAAGTTCATGGAAAACCACCCGGACATCAGCCTGAGCATGGAGGAATATGATGATGAGGCGCTGGACGCGGCGGTTCGTGGCGGGACGGTGGACATTGGCTTTTGCGTTGAGCCTGTGCCGCGCGAGGGCATAACCGTCCACGCCACCCAGACCTATAAAACCTTTTATATGCTTGCCGAGGACCATCCGCTGGCGGGGGAGGAGTTTATTGATCTGCGCCTTTTGAAGGATGAGAACTTCATTGGCTTTGGCGAGGGGAACAAGGGGCACAAGCAGCTGGCCGAGCGCTGTCTGCGCGCAGGCTTCACGCCGAAAATCGGCATACACTCAAACGATATGGAGCTCATCCGCCAGATGTGCCGCATGGGGCTGGGCATCGGCTTCTTTGTGGGCGACCCGAACACAAAGCTGCCGGGGCTGAGCATAGTGCCGGACAAGGTGCCGAACTGGAACCACACCATCTGCCTGTGTACGAGCTCCTCAAAGTGCCTCAGCGATGCAGAGCAGGCCTTCCTCAAGGACTTCTCTCAGTGGTGAGCCCCAAAATATACTGCCCGACGGCTTCGGAAGAAAAACTCCGAGCCGCCGGGCTTTTTCTGCGCCATCAGGCTAATTTTTTCAGCAAATTGTTAAAAAATCGACACAACTAAAAATTGTGGCAGCTACAAATTACCGATGGTGTTTTTTTTAACAAACTATTGCTAAAATGTTGTCAACGAAAAAAAGAAAAAGGTGAAATGCAATGTATCAGATAAAATACCCCAATCTTTTTAAGCCCCTCAAGCTCGGCAGGACAATCCTGCGCAACAGAATTTTTGCCGCACCCACCGGCTACTGCGACCTGACCCCTCAGCGCATCGCTACTGAGCCGCTGATGGCCTATTACGAGGCCAAGGCGCGCGGCGGCGCGGCGGTCGTCCATGTGGGCGAGGCGTATGTTGACTCCGTCCATGGCGTGGACATTCCGAAGTTCCTCGCGCTGGACACAGATGAGTGCGTTTCCCACCTCGCCACCGTCGCGGACGCCATCAACAAGCACGGCGCGGTTGCCTCCATTGAGCTTATGCACGCCGGCATGTTCTCCAGCCAGTCCTACATTGAGGGCAATACCGTCTGGGCGCCGTCCGAGACCGTTATAGGCGGCGACAGCGACAAGGCAAGCGCCCGCCTGCACGGCGCGACCCTGCCCGAGATGCCGGAGGAGGCCATCCTTGACACCATTGAAAAATACGCCGAGGCCGCGCTGCGCGTCAAGAAGGCGGGCTTTAACATGGTGCTGCTCCACGGCGGCCACGGCTGGCTGCTCAACCAGTTCATGTCCCCGCTGGTGAACCACCGCACCGACAAATGGGGCGGCAGCATTGAAAACCGTATGCGTTTCCCCATCGCCGTGTGCGACAGAATAAAAGAGGTCTGCGGCAAGGACTTCCTGATTGATTTCAGAATGTCCGCCTCCGAGGCAAACTCCGTCGGCTACGGTATTGAGGACGGCATCGAGATGGCAAAGCAGATCGATGGTCACTGCGACATTATCCACTGCTCCTGCGGCAACCACGAGGTTATTGAGTCCTTCGTCGTGATGCACCCGTCCATGTTCCTGCCCGAGGGCGTGAACATGAAGTACGCCGCCGCCGTCAAAAAGGTGGTCAAGACCCCGGTTGCCACCGTCGGCTCCTTCAGCGACCCCGCCTTTATGGAAAAGGCCATCGCGGACGGCGTTGTCGATGTTATCGAGATTGCCCGCGGCCTTATTGCAGACCCCGACCTGCCCAACAAGGCCAGAGCCGGCAAGGACTGCGACATTAACGAGTGCCTGCGCTGCTACACCTGCTTCAGCCAGCTCATCACCACCGGGCAGTACGGCTGCGCGATTAACCCCATCATCGGCAGAGAGCTTGAGAATAAATACGACGTGCCGCCCACGAACAAGCAGAAGGTCGTCGTTGTCGGCGGCGGTATCGCCGGCATGGAAGCGGCTCTTGACTGCGCAAAGCGCGGCCACACCGTCACCCTCATTGAAAAGACGGGCCAGCTCGGCGGCGTGCTGCTTATAGAGAAGGAGGTCTCCTTCAAGAAAAAGCTCGACCTCTACATTCAGCGGCAGGCACAGCGTGTGCTGAATAACCCCAACATCACCGTCATGCTGGGAACTCCCGCCACCAAGGAGCTGGTGGACAGCCTTGAGCCTGACGCGGTCATCGCGGCGCTCGGCTCTGTGCCCAAAGTGCCCACCTACCTCAAGGGCTATGACGGGAGCAATGTCATGGCTGCCGACTATGCCTATACCCACACGGACGAGGTCGGCAAAAAGGTTGTCGTTATCGGCGGCGGTCTCGTCGGTGCGGAGCTTGCCATTCATCTGGCGATTCTCGGCCGCGATGTTACCGTCATGCACCGCCACAGCGAGATAAAAATCGGCGCAAACGGTCTGCATGGTCAGGCCATAGGCGAGCAGTTCCATATCCGGGGCGTACACACCGCCATGAACACCAGCCCCGTTGAGATTACCGACAAGGGCGTTGTCGGCAGGGATGCCGAGGGCGAGAAGCTCTACGAGGCGGACACCGTCATTTACGCCGTCGGCCAGACCCCGCTTGCCGACGAGGCGGAGCAGTTCCGCTTCTGCGCGCCGGATTTCCGCGTCATTGGCGACTGCGTTGTCCCCGCAACCATCTATCAGGCGACCTCTCAGGCCTACTATGCCGCAAGAGACATCGGCAGAATCTAAGGGGGAAATATGAGCAGCTTCAATCATTACAAATATGTTTTCACGCCTATAAAAATAGGCAATATGGAGGTCAAAAACCGCATCCAGTTCTCGCCCATGGTCAGCAGCCTCTCCACCCCGAGCGGCGGCGTGTCCGCGGAGCTGCTGGGCTATGTGAAGAATCAGGCCAGAACCGGCGTTGGCGTTATCACCATCGGCTCTACCCCGGTTGACCACATAAACGGCGTTGACTTCTTCGGCGCGCTGGATGTCACCAGCGATGACAACATGACAGACCTGCGCCGCCTGTCCGAGGCCGCCCACCGCTACGGCGCGAAGCTCTCGGTTGAGCTTGTCCATGCGGGACGCTCCGCCCCGAAGCAGTTTCGTCCCGGCGAGGACGCCATCGCGCCCACGCCCATCCCCGTTGAGGGCGGCGACAACCATATCCGCGAGATGACCGTTGAGGATATGGAGACCGTCAAGCGCGAGTACTGCGATGTGACCGAGCGGGTGATGAAGTCCGGCTTTGACATGGTCATGATCCACGCCGCGCACGGCAATCTTCTGGCGCAGTTTCTCTCCCCGCGCTTTAACCACCGCACGGATAACTACGGCGGCAGCTTTGAAAACCGCGTGCGTTACCCGCTGGAGGTGCTTGCCGCCATCCGGGAGCGCGTCGGCAGGGGCATCTGCATCGACATGCGCATCAGCGGTGACGAGCTTATTCCCGGCGGCATGCAGATTGATGAGACCATCGCCTTCATAAAGCTCGCCCAGCAGTATATCGACACCGTCCATGTTTCTCAGGGGCTTATAGTTGAGCCGAGATACATGCCCTATACCATGCCCGCCTTCTACCTGCCCCACTGCCACAACACCAAGTGGTCGGAGGCGGTGAAGAAGGACCCCGGTGTACATATCCCCGTCACTGTCGTCGGCAGCATCACCACCATTGACGAGGCGGAGGAGATCATCGCCTCCGGCAAAGCCGACATGGTCGCCATGGCGCGCCAGCTCATGTGCGACCCCAAGACCCTGTATAACGCCTATCGCGGGCAGGAGGACAAGACCCGCCCCTGCCTGCGCTGCCACGAGTGCGCCCCGGCGGATATTGTCCATCTGCGCTGCGCCACAAACCCCATGCTCGGCCGCGAGGCGGAGCTGGGCGAGATTCAGCCCTCCCGCCACCCGCAGAAGGTCATCGTCATCGGCGGCGGCGTTGCCGGGTGCATGGCGGCAAAGACCCTTGCCGACCGCGGCCACGATGTGACGCTCATCGAAAAGGGCGATAAGCTCGGCGGCAGACTGCACGAGATAAGCTGCCTGTCCTTCAAGTTCGATATGCGCCGCCATCTTGACTGGCTCATGCGCAGCACCATGGAGTGCGGCGCGAAGATAATGCTCAACACCGAGGCGACCGCCGAGAGCATCCTGGCCATGAACCCCGATGCGGTGTTCGTCGCCACAGGCTCTGAGCGGCTCATGCTTCCCATCCCCGGCCTTGACCGGCCCAATGTCCACCATGTGCTGGATGTGGACACCGGCAGAGAAAAGGTGGGCGAGCGGATAGTCGTCTGCGGCGGCGGACTCTCCGGTATGGAGTCCGCGCTGGAGCTTGCCATGGAGGGCAAGAGCGTCACCGTGGTGGACATGCTCCCCGTGGAGCAGTTTGCCCGCGACCACTCTCCCGCGCCGCGCGGTATGCTGCTTGAGCTGCTGGAGAAAAACGGCGTCAAGCTCATCGGCAGCAGCAGGGTCTGCGCCGTCACCGATGAGGGCGTTGAGATTGAGGATCACAACTGGAAGCACACCGTTCTCCCCTGCGATGATGTGGTTGCCGCCTTCGGCATGAGAAAGAACGATGCGCTGCTGCGCGAGCTGCGCAATCTCATGCCCGATGTTTTTGCCATCGGCGACTGCGAGATGGTCAAGAACATCAAGCACGCCAACCACAGCGCCTTCAATATGGCGCTTGAGCTGTAAACACTTTGGAGAAAATAAATATAAAGGAGAAAAGAAAATGGAAAATTCCAAAGTTAAGAACAGAGGCCTTATGACACTGGCCATTCTGTTCGTCTCCGCTCTTGAAATGGGCGGAATGGGGCTTCAGCCGGCACTTGCGGATATAGCCGCCGCCTTCCCCAACATTCCCACTGTGTGGATGCAGGAAATGTCCAACTGGCCCGGCTTTGCGATGCTCATCGGCTGCGCCATTTCTACACTGCTTGCAACTAAGGTCTCCAAGAAGGTTCTGTGCCAGATCGGCGTCGGCTTCGTTGTGGCCTATGCCATCCTCGGCTATGCTCTGCACACCAGCTTCATCATGCTCATGATGTGGCAGACCATCCTCGGCCTTGGCTTCGGCTTCCTCATGCCCACCTCCAACGGCATCATCGCCGAGAACTACGACGAGGCCGGCCGCAGCAAGATCATGGGTATTCAGGATCTGTTCACCAACGGCGGCGGCATGTACCTCACCCTCGTCGGCGGTGTCCTCGCCGCAAAGGCCTGGAACTACACCTACCTCGCCTTCCTCTATGCGCTCATCCCCCTGGTGCTTGGCTGCATCTACTTCCCCGCTGACAAGCCCGCAAAGGCGACCGGCGAAAAGAGCCATCTCAAGGTTGCTCCCATCACCTGGCTCTTTGGCGTTATCATCTTCGTGTTCATCAACTCCTACGGCGTTATGGGCGCGAACATCTCCTTCATCATCACCGAGCGCGGCTTCGGCGACGCGGCTCTCACCGGCACTGCCATGGCTATTTTCCTCGTCGGCGGTATGTTCGGCGGCCTGATCTTCAATCCCTTTGAGAAAAAGCTGCATGAGTATGTCCTCTGCTGCGGCTTCATCGCCCTTGTCATCGGTTTCCTGGTTATCTACATGGCGCCCTCTCTCGTGGTGGTGTTCATCGGCGCGTTCATCGTCGGCACCTCCATCGGCTTTGAGATGCCCGGCACTCTGCTCTATGCCACAAACTACAACACTGTTGAGGCCTCTACCGCAGGCTGCGCCATCATCCACATGGCAGGCCAGCTCGGCACTGTCTGCTCCGCCCTGTTCTACACCCCTGTCGCCGGCCTCATCAAGCCCAACGACACCTCCTTCCGCTTCCTGTTCGCGGCCATCGTCTGCGTGGTTCTGACTGTCCTTGTCGCTATCGCAGTCGCAATCGCGAAGAAGAAAAGAGCGGCAGTCGCATAATAAATAAGTCTTCGTACTTACTCTTCTCCTTGGCATATCATAGCCTGTAAACAGGCTATGATATGCCAGCTTGTAAAGAAGCCCTGAAAGGACTTCTTTACAAGCTGACAACCCACGGCCCGTATTTTAGCAGCAGCTCAGCTGCAACAAGAAAGCTCGACAACACGGACGCTTGAGGCGCAATTGATTTAATTCGAGGCGGGTCTTGCCCCCCTCGGGCACCCCCGCTGCCTTCTCGTTTTTACACTTTTGCATATGTTTATTGACAATCAGTGGCATATTAAAGCCTGTTTACAGGCTTTAATATGCCAAACCAAAAGTACGTTTTGTTAATTCAATAACCAAATGGGGCGTATAAAATGGAAAAAACATCTAAAAAAGCCACATTATTGGGCATAATTGTCCTGATTTTCGCAAACTCCGCCGCAGGCGGCGCTGAGTGGTGCTCCTCCGCGCTGGCGGATATTGCCAACACATTTCCCACCGTGCCCTACTGGGTCATCACGCTGGTAAACAACATTCCGAACCTCTGCGCCGTGGTGTTCACGGTGGTAGCGGGCATTTTGGTCAACCGCAAAATCTCCCTGCGCAATATGCTGCTCATCGGCATCGGCTGCCATTTCCTCGGCGGCATACTCCCCGCGCTCGCGGGCAGCTCCAGCATGACGCTTATGTTTATCGGGCGCTTCGCCTTTGGCATAGGCTACGGCCTTATGCAGGGCATCGGCGTGTCCATGAGCTTCAAGCTCGTGTCCGACCCGAAGCTGCGCGTGCACGCAATGGGCTGGGCAGTCGCCGCTCAGTACGCCATGAACATGGTCGCGCAGGTGGTGGTCGGCAAGCTTGTCGCCATCCAATGGAACTATGCCTTCTTCATCTATGCGTGGAGCTTCATTCCGTTTCTGGTGGTTCTCTTCCTCTGCCCGCGCTTCAAGCTCGATGCCAATGACACCAGCGCCATCGGCGGGGACGAGAGCGCCGTCGCCAAGAGGTCTGTCATCAGCAGCATCAAGGCGCTGCCCAGCTCTGTCTGGGTCATCACCGTTATGGTCGCAGTCTATATGCTCTGCTACTATCCCATGTTCCTGCTCATCTCGCAGATTGTCGTCGGCAGGGGCTTTGGCGCGGCGGTCGATGTGGGCTATGCCATGGTGTTTTACAGCGTGGCAACCATCGTCGGCGGCGTTGTGTTCGGCAGTGTTGAAAAAATCTGCAAGCACATAACCCTGTGCATCTTCCTCTGCGGTGTTGCGGCGAGCCTTCTCGGGCTGTATTTTGCCACGAGCTTCAATGCCGTGTGCGCGTGGCTTGTCGTCAGCGGCATTGCCTCCACCGGCATCATCCCCGCCTGCATCAACACCTATAACAAGCAGATTCCCGAGTCTGAGTCCTTCCTCGCCACCGGCATTACCGAGTCCGGCATCAATATCGGCGCCTTCCTCGGCACGCCCTTTATCGCCATTGTTGAGGGCTGCGGTCTGAGCGTTGCAAGCACCCTGCTCATCTCCCCGGCTATCCTTGTTATCATGGGCTTCGTCTCCATCAAAATCTGCAAAAACACATGATTTTCGAGCAACAAGCCGGTCAGAAGCTCTGGCCGGCTTGCTTTGCTCAATGGAAGGATAATATGTATCTGATAAGCGCACTTTTCACCGGCGTTCTGATTACCGTTATGGTCGCGCTAAACGGCAAGCTCAGCGACGGCACGGGGATATACTCATCGGCGGTGATTATATATATCGTCTCGGTGCTGGCCGCCGGGCTTGTCCTTTTGCTGCGGCGGATGCCGGTCCTGCCGAAGAAAAAGCTCCCCCTCTGGATGTACGGCGTGGGCATCATCAGCGTGTTTTCAACGGTGTTTACAAACTTCGCCTTCGGCAAAATAAGTGTCGTCGCCATCACGGCGCTCGCGCTGCTCGGGCAGACCCTGACCTCCTTTGTCATCGACGCGCTCGGGCTTTTCGGCGCGCAGAAGCGCCGCGTCGGCAAAGCCTCGGTGCTGTGCCTGCTGGTGTCGATGCTGGGCTGCGCTGTAATGCTCTCCGACGCGGGGGGCATGCAGTTTGTCGCGATGCTGCTTGCCTTTGTCTCCGGCATCACGCTTGTGGTCTCCCGCATGATAAATGCAGAGCTCGCAAAATCCACCGGCGCTGTCAGCGGCGCGTTTATAAACCACGCTGTCGGCCTGCCGGCGGCGGTGCTGGCAATGCTCCTGCTCGGCCAGGGCGAGGCGGGGCTGCTTGCCGGCTTCGGCGTTCTGCCGTGGTGGGCGTACATGGGCGGAGTGCTTGGCATCAGCGTTGTTGTGCTGACAAACTGGTTCGTGCCTAAGATTTCCGCGCTCAACGGCTCACTGCTGCTCTTTGTGGGGCAGCTTGCCTCCAGCGTGCTTATTGACGCGCTCTGCGGCTTTGAAAATCCGCCCCGGCTCATCATCGGCGGCGCGATAATCGCCCTTGGCGTTGCCGCCGGAACAATTCTTGACAGCAAACAGGAATAAAAAAATCTCCCTCGGTCTGTATGAACCGGGGGAGATTGATTTATGCGCTCTCTTTCGCGCCTTGGCGCAGCTTCGGGCGATAGAATTTCTTGCCGTATACCAGTGCCTCAGCCAGCAGGCACACGGGTATGGCCGCCAGCACGTCCAGCGCGGAGTGCTGCTTTACAAAGCATACCGCGAGGCTGACCATCACCGTGAATATTGCAAGCGCGACCTTCCAGCCGGCGGCGAGGCGCTTGTCCTTCAGCCCCGCTGAGAGTATGCCAACGGAATACGCCACATGCAGCGACGGGCAGACGCCTGTGGGGGTGTCAAAGGAGTAGATAATGCCCATGAGCCAGGTGAGCACGTTATCCCGCGGGAAGCTCTCCGGTCGAAGCTGCTGAACGCTGGGCCAGACTATGTAGCACAGCATGGCGACGGCCTGTGTTATCATTATGTATATCTGGATGTTGCGGAAGTTTTCCACGTCGAAAAACAGCGTGTACGCAAGGCTGCCGAACACCAGCAGGTACCAGCCCACGTAGAAGATGACGAAAAACTCATTAAACGGAATCATATCGTCAAGCGCGCAGTGCACAACATGGCAGCGCTCGAGGGGAATCAGGTTCTCGGTGATGAAATACAGCGCGAAATAGCCAATCCAGCCGCCGAGCAGCAGGATGTGCGAAAAGCGCTTATCTTTCAGCCGCCGCAGAGAGAAGCCGCTGTAATCAACCAAGGCTTTCTTCATGGTAAAAGACCTCCAAAGGGACATTTTTAGGATAGAGCTTTTTTGAAATGTTGGGGTAGGGCACCACAGTGTGCTCCGGCTGGGCGACGGCAATTTCGGTGATGGCGTCCATCAGCTCGTTGCAGATGCGCACCCGCTCCTCGGCAATGGGCGCGGCGGCGTTAAAGCGGATGGGCTTGCCGTAGAATATGGTTGCAAGCCGGGGGGCCAGGTACATGGGCACGAAGCACAGCTCCACGCCGGTTTTCTTGTAGTACATCCGCGCCAGGTCCACAAACTTCTCCTGAAACTCATGGACAATGTTGTTGCGCTCGGTGTAGCACTCGGGGAAGATCACAAGGCTGCTCCCGGCGTCAAGCCGCTCTATGGACAGGCGGAAGGTCGTGCGCAGGCGGGAGTCGTGAAACACGGGGATAGTGTGCGCGTTGTTGAAAATCAGCAGCGACAGCGGCACTATCAGATGGCTCAGAATCTTGTAAAACCAGCGCACGGACTTGGGCTTATTTGACCAGAAGTCCTTAAAAGCATAGGCCGCCACCTCGTCCTTGCACATCATCTCCCCGGTGCACCATATATCGTGCTTTATCGGGGTGTACAGCTCCGAGGCGATGGGGCCGTACATCTGGCTGTGATTGCCGACGATGACGCAGGCCTCGTCCGGCAGGTTCTCCGCGCCCACGACCTTGAACTTAGGCGCGAACAGCCAGACCAGCCAACGCACTATTTTAAACAGAAAGCTCGTCTTTTTATCATCCATTTCGGTTCCTCATCCAATCAAATCTCAGCCCGGCTGAAAGGCGCGCGCGAAATTGACAAGCGCGTCCACCACCGGCAGAAAGGCGCTGCCCTTGTCGGTGAGGGAGTATTCCACCTTCGGCGGCACCTCGCGGTAGACCTCCCGGTGCACAAGGCCAAACTCCTCCAGCGTCCGAAGCTCGCGCGTGAGCTTCGCCTGCGTGACCATCGGCAGCTTCCGGCTCAGCTCCCCGAAGCGCAGGGGCCCCTTGCTGAGAAAATAGACGATTATCACCGTCCACTTGCCGCGTATAACCGGCTGTATGTCCGCAAAGGGGCAGTCCGGCCGAGCCTCAAAGCGTTCAGTTTTCATGCCGCGCCTCCTTACTATCAAAAATGTAAGTATCTACAAAAATATACAGTATAAACAAAAGCAGCATCAAGTATGATACCACCAAGAAAAATTTTTTCAAGAGCATAAATGTCGGGCAATTGTCAACTTTTTATGAACATTGTGAAGGCTGCAACAGAAAAACTGCCACGCTTCCGGCGGCGGCTCAGACGGGGGACAGCACGCGGCTCATGAAAATGGCAAAATGACTTTACTTTTGAAGGAAAAAGTTGCATACTATAACAAATAAAGCACTTAACATATTAAAATGGACAAGGTGAAACGTAATGGATTGCAACGCATTGGTTAAAGCTGCTTTGGATTACGGCGCAGATAAGGCGGAGCTTATAGCCCCTGCAAAGCTTGTTTGCTCTAACAGCTTTCGGGCATACTGCGAGGACAATCTCTGCGGTTTTTACGGCAAATGCTGGTCATGCCCGCCGGATGTGGGTGAAATAGAGGTTCTTACAGCGCAGCTGAGAAATTACGAGCATATTGTGATTTATCAGGTCATTTCTCCGGTTGAGGATATTTCCAATCAGGAGGAAATATACGCCGCAGGGGAAAGGCTTTCGGCGACTTCACAGAAACTTCAAAGCTTGCTCCGGTCTACCCTCAACAAGCCCTTTCTCCATTTGGGTGGCTCATGTCACCTGTGTCCGGAGTGCACAAAACTTTACAATGAGCCATGCAGATATCCGGACAAGCTGCTGCCGTCTCTTTCGGCATACGGCGTTGACGTTTGCAAGACCTGTGAGGGCACTTCGCTTTCGTACATGAACGGCGAAAACACGATAACTAATTTCGGTATGATTTTGTTCAACGAATAAAACATAATATTATTGGGAGGCGTCTTATGAAAGTCTATAAAGGCGATATTTTGAGCGTGAACAGCAAAGACGAGGTGTTCCGCTTTCTTGTTGAGGACAAGGGGAAAATCATTTTTGTTGGCAATGAGCTGCCTGAGAAATACCGCGCCTGCGAAACGGTAGAGCTTGGTGAGCGGGCTTTAATTCCCACGTTTTGCGATACCCACCAGCATTTTGCGTCCTTTGCTCTTTTCAATGCGGGGCTGAATGTGATGGAGGCAAGATCCAATAAAGAGATTCTGGAAATGGTCTCCGATTTCTATAAGCGTTCCACTGCGAAAACGCTCATTGCATTCGGCGCTTCTCCATATTCGGTTG
Organism: uncultured Eubacteriales bacterium; assembly: GCA_900549545.1. Taxonomy (GTDB): domain Bacteria; phylum Bacillota; class Clostridia; order Oscillospirales; family Oscillospiraceae; genus Limivicinus. The sequence goes on along the minus strand of URPA01000008.1, from coordinate 25,781 downwards.
AAGAGAGACGCCTCGTTTCCAGGGAGGAGCTTGACAGTGTGTGCCCGGACAAGCCGTTTTTCATGGTTAAATATGACGGTCACGCGTGCGTCGTCAACACGGCGCTCCTCAAACAGGTTGAGGCCGATTGCAAGGAGCTTCGCGGTTATCATGCAGACAGCGGAGAGATGAATCAGGAGGCGTTCTTCAAGGTTTCCGACTACATTACCGCCAGCGTGCCCGTGCCTGAGCTTATTAATGACATGATGCTGGCAGTTAATTATGAGGCTTCCATGGGTATCGGCATGGTGCACTCTGTCTCCGGTGTTGGCTTCCCGAAGGATCTCGACATCAGCCTGGAGACATGGTTTGCAAAGGGAATATCCTCCGGCTTCCAAATCCGTGTTTTTCCGCAAAAATTCGATGCAAAAAAGGCTGCAAAATTCAAACTTGGCAGAGTGGGCGGATGCTTCCAGTGCGCACTTGACGGCTGCTTCGGCTCGGCTGACGCCGCGCTGATTGCCCCGTATACAGACGACGCATCCAACAGCGGTGTCCTTTACTACACCGACGAACAGGTAACGGAGTTCTGCAAAGCGGCAAACCGGCTCGGAATGCAGATAGAGCTTCACGCTATTGGCGACAGGGCCTTCGTTCAGGCGGCCTCCGCAATGAAAGCCGCCCTTGATGATTACCCCAGAGACGACCATCGCCACGGCATTATCCACGCGTGCCTCACCACGGAGGAAAGCCGCAAGGTCTGTGCTGATTATCATATTCAGCTTCCTATGCAGGTATCCTTTGACAACTGGAGGCAGGAGCCCGCCGAATATACCGAAAAAATCCTCGGCAAAGAGAGAAACGCATCGCTCAACCCTGTGCGGACAATGAAAGATCTGGGCTGCACGATTGGCTTCGGCTCGGACGGCCCCTGCACAGACCCCAATCCCATAGTGTGGCTGTACAAGGCTGTCAACCACAGCAACCCCAATGAGCGGGTTTCCATTCAGGACGCTCTCAGAATGTCTACATATAACGGGTATTGGATAAGCTTTGACGAGAAGGAGAGAGGTTCTTTGGAGGTCGGCAAAATAGCGGATATGGTAATTCTCTCTCAAAACCCATACACTGTTGCGCCCGAGGAGCTTATGAAGCTCAAGGTTGAAAAGACAATTTTGCAGGGGAAAGATTTCACACCCGAAAAGGGAAGCTTTGTGCGCCCTGTGCTCCGGGGCCTTTTCAGTTCAAATAAGGCATAACAGGCGGGATAATACATGAAAACAGTAGCAATCGCGGAAGACGAACCGATAACACGGATGGACATATGCGCCATGCTGGAGGATTTGGGCTTTTCTGTCGCCGGAGAGGCCGCCGACGGATTTGATGCTATTGAACTGTGCAGGCGCACAAAACCGGATGTTATTTTGATGGATGTGAAGATGCCGGTTTTTGACGGCCTTGCCGCGGCGGAAACTATATGCAGAGAAGAGCTTGCCGGCTGCGTTGTCATGCTGACCGCGTTCAGCGATGAGGAGATCGTGGACAGGGCAGCCAGAGCGGGTGTTACGGGGTATCTTGTAAAGCCGATAGACCGCAGCAAGCTGCTGCCCACTATTGAGGTTGCGTATGCCCAGTCGTGCAGGCTGAGGGAGAGCCGCAGAGAGGCGGAAGAGGCGCAGAAAAAGCTCAAAGAAGACAGGGAAATTCATAAGGCGCAGCGGCTCTTTGCCCAGCAGCAGCACTGCACCAATACCGAGGCCTATGAAATGATGCGCAAGCTTGCAATGAACAAGCGCGTCACGCTGCATACGATAGCGCGTGCGATCTTAGAGCAGGAGGCTGGAACAAAGTGACACTTCGGGAAATATGCACCGAACACACAGCTCTTTCCACTGCGGATATAGAGCGCCTTGAAACGCTTGCAGGACAACTTCCGATGATCTCCGACCTTACCGGAACGGATATTTTTATCGATTGTCCCACCGTCCACGGCGAGATGGTAGTTGTCTCCCACGCCCGCCCATCGTGGAAGGTGGGGGCATATTTGGAGAACGTCGTCGGGCAGTACGCACTTTACGTAAATGAACCGGCGGTGTTTGAGGCGCTGCGGACAAACACCCAGATACGGGATATTAAGGCGGTCACCCAGGAAAACAGAAGTGTGAAGCAGGACGTTGTGCCTATAAACGGAGACAACGGAGACTGTATTGCCGTTCTTATCCGGGAGACCGACATAACCGAAACGCTGGTGCAGGAGAAAAAGTACCGTCAGCTTTCCAAATGCTATGAGAGCATGGACGCATCGCTGCGCACGTCGGACAGCAGCGAGTACGATGTGCGGCTGCGTGAGGTTCATCACCGGATAAAAAACAACTTGCAGATCATAGCGAGCATCCTTAATTTGCAGACAAGGGAATGTAAAGACGAGTATACAAAAAACATTTTGCGTGAAAACATGGGGCGAGTATTGACGATTGCCTCAATTCATGATATTCTTACTAAACAGAGTGATGCGCAGGATATTGACTGCCTGACGCTGATGAACAGCTTAAAGCAGAACTTAAGCTCGTTTGTCCCGTATGGTAAAAGCATTTCTATCATCGTAGAGGGTGACAGGGTCATCGTGAGCGCGGAGACCGCCTCAGCGATTGCTCTGGTAGCGAAAGAACTCATTACAAACGCGCTTCAACACGCTTTTGCAGACAGAGAGTGCGGGGAAATAAAAGTAACGCTCATTGCGGGCAGGCTTATTAATACCGTGCTTGTTTCTGATAATGGCTGCGGCTATGTACCGTCCGATTGCACTGGCAGCAGGTTCGGGCTGAAAATTGTTGAATCCACCGTCCGCGACAAGCTTCGCGGCCATCTGCGGATCAATTCTGACAGCACCGGAACAAGGGTATCTTTTGATTTCAAAACCGAATAGATGCACAACAGCGTGCGTCTGCAAATAAGCAAAAAGGCTAAGGTGTTTATTGCACCTTGGCCTTTTGCGCTCTTTTGAGGTAAGTATGCAGAACATCCTGAGTGTAGGAATAGATGTGGGCACATCGACGACGCAGCTGGTGTTCAGCCGCATTGCGATGGAGAATACCTCCGGGTACTTCTCCGTGCCACGTATTTCCGTAACCTCCAAGGAGGTAATTTATAAAAGCGACATATACTTGACCCCGCTTAAAACCGAAAAGCTGATTGACGGTGAGGCGATACGCGATATTATCGCACGGGAGTATGGCAAAGCGGGATATAAGCCGAAAGATGTGGACACTGGGGCGGTGATCGTAACAGGCGAGTCCTCCCGAAAAGAGAACGCGGAGGAGGTACTGAGAAATCTGAGCTGCTTTGCGGGGGACTTTGTGGTTTCCACGGCGGGCCCGGATCTGGAATCCATCATTGCGGGGAAGGGAAGCGGCGCATATCAGTACAGCATTGAAAATGACTGTGTTGTAATAAATATGGATATAGGCGGGGGCACGACAAATATTGTGGTGTTTGACGGCGGGGAGACCATCGCCAAAACCTGCTTCGATATAGGAGGAAGACTTGTCAGGCTCTCAAAGAGCGGGGCCATTAAATATGTAAGTCCGGCTGCTGCCAAAATAGCCTGTTCCGTGGGTGTTCATCTCAGGGCGGGAGAGCCATATAAGCGTGAGCAGCTGGAGGCCGTGACTGATAAAATGGCACAGCTTCTTGCACAGAGCATCGCTCTCGCCCCGGCAGAGAAGCTTCTTTACGAGATACAAAGCCCCGAAAGCTCAGCGCTTGATATACGGGGAAAGAAAATCTCAAAAATCTTTTTCTCCGGCGGCGTTGCCGACTGTATTGAAAATGAAAAGCCCGATTTTGCTTTTGGCGATATTGGCGTGCTGCTGGGGCGTTCAATCAGAAATAGCCTCCTGTATGGCAGCGGCCTCTGCGCTGCCGGGAACGAAACTATTCGGGCAACCGTTGTAGGCGCAGGAACGTATACAACGTCCATTTCCGGAAGCACAATTACCTATGCCTCGGAGATACTGCCTATTAAAAATATACCGGCGCTTAAATTGACAGCCGAGGAACAGGGCAGATGCTTTGACGGCGACAGCGCGTTCCTCGCCGAGAAAATACGCTGGTTCATTCGCGAGAGCAGCTGCGAATGCTTTGCTCTTGCAATGAGTGGGAGAGCCAATCCCGAGTACAGGGAGATAAAAACGCTTGCACGCTGCCTCGGCGAAAGCTTCAATTCAACGTTAAAAGAAGATGTACCGGCTCTCGTGGTAATTGAGCAGGACATGGCAAAGGCTCTGGGCCTGTTTCTTGAAGCTGAGCTTGATAGCAGCCATAGACTTGCGTGCATAGACGGAATAAAAGTTGAGCAGGGCGATTATGTGGATATAGGCAAAGGCGTCATGGGAGGCCTGGTCATTCCTGTGGTGGTAAAAACCCTGCTGTTCGGATAAGAGGTGAGAAAATGTCATACGCGATTTCATTATGTGGGAAAAACTTCACATTTAAAAATGAAAAAGACGTGCTTGCGAAAGCAAACGAGGTCAAGTCCGGCGATACGCTTGCAGGTATTGCCGCAGAGAGCGACCTTGAAAGAATAGCGGCTAAGGAGGTTCTTGCGAACCTCACGGTGAAAGCGCTGCGTGAAAACCCGGTCGTCCCATATGAGGAGGATGAGGTTACAAGGATAAATCAGGATTCGATAGACCCTGTTGTCTATGACGAGATAAAGAACCTGACCATGGCAGAGCTGAGAGAAAAGATACTCTCATATAGTTCAGATGAAGAGGACCTCAAGCGCCTCAGCCGGGGGCTTACAAGCGAGGTCGTGGCGGGCGTCTGCAAGCTGATGAGCAATATGGACCTCGTGTATGCCTCAAGCAAGATCCGTGTCACCGCGACCTGTAACACGACCATCGGCAAGCGCGGCTGCCTCTCCACGCGGCTCCAGCCGAACCACACCTCCGACAATCCGGAGGGCATGACGGCGTCACTTTTCGAGGGGCTGAGCTATGGCTGCGGCGATGCGCTTCTGGGCATAAATCCGGTAAATGATACTGTTTCAAGCCTTTCAGAGCTCTTAAAGCGCCTGGACGAGGTGAAAAACAAGTTTGAAATTCCCACGCAGATATGTGTGCTCGGTCACATCACCACCCAGATCGAGGCCGTCAAAAAAGGCGCCCCGGCAGATATGATTTTCCAGTCCATAGCCGGAAGCCAAAAGGGGAATACCGCCTTTGGCTTTGGTGCGGACACCGTCAGGGAGGCCCAGGCGCTCCTCCGTGACAAGGGCACCGCCAAAGGCCCCAATGTGATGTATTTTGAGACCGGTCAGGGGAGCGAGCTCTCATCCGACTCCCACTATGGAGCGGATCAGGTAACAATGGAAGCGCGCTGCTATGGCTTTGCCAGAGAGTTTCAGCCCTTTATGGTGAATACCGTTGTCGGCTTTATCGGCCCTGAGTATCTCTATGACAGCAGGCAGGTGATCCGCGCCGGGCTTGAGGACCACTTTATGGGCAAGCTGTCCGGCCTTCCTATGGGCTGTGACTGCTGCTATACAAACCACATGATGGCCGACCAGAACGACATTGATAATCTCTCGCTGCTGTTGGGAAGCTGCGGCGTGAACTATATTCTCGGCGTGCCGACGAGCGATGACATCATGCTCAACTATCAGACCAACGCCTACCACGATGTAAATACCATCCGTGAGATTCTGGGTCTCCGTCCCATTGCGGAGTTCGAGCGCTGGCTTGAAAAAATGGGGATTTTGGAAAACGGAAAGTTCACGAAGCGTGCGGGTGACCCAACGATTTTCCTGAGATAGGGGGGAGCGTATGAACGAGGAACTCATCGCCATAATAACCGAGGAAATTCTCCGCCAAATCGGCAAAACAGGCAAAAACGAACAGACAAAGCTTGAACCGCTCAGTCCTCCGCCGATTGATTTTGATGACCCCGCCGCGCTTGAGCGGATGAAAAAGCGCACAACGGCAAGAATCGGCGTGGGCAGGGCGGGCCCGAGACTTACCACGCAGTCTCTTTTGAAGCTGCGGGCAGACCATGCTCAGGCGAGAGACGCCGTGTTCGCGGACGTTGACCCGCAGCTGCTGGACCGCCTTGGCCTGTTGTGTGTGCAGACACGCTGCGACAGCAAAAACACATTTATCACCAGGCCCGACCTGGGGAGGCTTTTGAGCGATGAAGCAGAAAAAAGCATCCGGAGCCGGTGCAAGAGCGGGCCGGATGTACAGATAATTGCGGCAGACGGATTAAGCTCGACGGCGATTGAGGTCAATCTGCCAAAGCTCCTGCCCGTGCTGACAGAGGCATTGGAGAGAAAAGGCATCTCAACCGGAACTCCCGTTTTCGTGAAGTACGGCAGGGTCGCCTGCGAGGATCATATATCTGAAATTACAAAAGCAAAGGTAGTGTGCATCCTCATAGGAGAGCGCCCGGGGCTTGCCACAGCGGAGAGCATGAGCGCATATATCGCTTATAACGCCCGCATTGGTATGCCTGAGTCGAGCAGAACGGTCATATCGAACATACATAAAAACGGCACTGCGGCGGTGGAGGCAGGCGCTTATATTGCGGATTTGATTGAGAAGATACTCAAGAACAGGGCCAGCGGCGTAAACCTGGTCAACTGAGGAGGCTGTCATGAAAGGTGACCGCATGAAAACCACGGTTCTCAGTGTGAGGATTCTTGCTAATGCTGACAGAGCGCTGCTGGAACGGCTTGAAGTGCCGCAGGGACACAGAAGTCTTGGTTTTGTGACGACCGACTGTGACGATGTAGGCTATGCCGCGCTTGATGAGGCCACAAAGAAGGCCGAGGTCACAGTTGTATATGCAAGAAGCATGTATGCGGGCGCATCCAATGCCAGTACTGCTCTGGCAGGCGAGTTTATAGGCGTGTTGTCCGGCCCTGATCCGGAGGAAGTCAAAAGCGGCATTGAGGCATTCGTAAGCTACGTTGAAAACGACGCGGCGTTTTACAGCGCAAATGATGACGACAGCATCATGTATTTTGCCCACTGCATTTCAAGAACCGGTTCGTATCTCTCAAAAGCGGCCGAGGTGCCGGAGGGCACAGCGATGGCCTATCTCATCGCCCCGCCGTTGGAGGCAATGCTGGGCATAGATGCGGCGTTGAAAGCAGCAGGCGTTGAAATGCGTGTGTTCTATGGCCCACCGTCCGAAACAAACTTCGCCGGGGCACTTTTGACGGGCGAGCAATCTGCCTGTGTGTCGGCGTGTGAAGCATTTGCGGAGACGGTCTGCTCAATAGCGGATATGCCGCTTAAATACTGATTTATATTATTAATTAATATAAAAACTTCTTTACTGAAAGGAGGGAAAAGACTGATGGATTTTGACAGAGACCTTGTCTCAGTACAGGAGGTCAGAAATCTGATTGCTGCCTCGCAGGCTGCTCAGGAGGAGTATTCAAACTGGGACCAGCAGCGTGTGGATATGCTTATCAAAGCAATTACCGAGGAATGTGAGAACAATTCCGAAAGGCTTGCAAAGATGGCCGTCGAGGAGACGGGCTTTGGCATCTGGCAGGATAAGGTTTTGAAAAATGCCCTTGGCAGCACCATGACCTATAATTACATCAAGGATATGAAAACGATAGGCATCATAGGTGAGGACGAGGAGAAGGGCATAATTGAAGTCGGTGTGCCGATGGGCATCGTTGCCGCGTTGATACCGTCAACAAACCCCACATCTACGGTTATGTACAAGACGCTTATCTGCCTTAAAGCGGGCAATTCCATAATTATCAGTCCGCACCCTAACGCATTCAATTCCATTCTGGAGACGGTCAAGGTAATCCACAAGGCGCTCGAGCGCTGCAATGCTCCGAAGGGGCTTGTCCAATGTATTACCACCCCGACTTCGCAGGGCAGAGATACTCTGCTCAGGGACAGGAGAATAGGCATTATCCTTGCAACCGGCGGCGAGGCCATGGTGAGAGCCGCATACAGCTCCGGTAATCCCGCCTTGGGAGTGGGTCCCGGGAACGGCCCATCTTTCATCGAACACTCTGCGGATATCCCCCTTGCGGTCAAGCGCATTTTTGACAGCAAGACCTTTGATAACGGCACGATCTGCGCTTCCGAACAGAGCATCATCACCGAAAAGTGCATCGCCGATGATGTAATGCAGGAGGTAAAACGCCAGGGCGGCTATTTCCTGTCTCCGGCAGAGAGCGAAAAAGTCGGCAGATTCATTCTCCGTGAAAACGGTACGATGAACCCGAAAATCGTCGGGCGTTCCGCGCTGAAGATCGCGGAGATGGCGGGTATCGCGGTGCCGGATAGCACAAGGGTGCTCGTCTCGGTGCAGACAACCGTCGGTAAGGATAACCCCTACTCCCGCGAAAAGCTTTGCCCCATTCTCGCTTTCTATGTGGAGGAAAATTGGGAAAAAGCCTGCGAGAGAAGCATACAAATCCTCAATAACGAGGGTGCAGGCCACACAATGACGATGCACACCCGCAATAAGGATATAGTGCGGCAGTTTGCTCTTAAAAAGCCGGTGTCACGCCTGCTTGTGAATACGCCCGGCTCTCTGGGTGGTACAGGCGCTACTACCGCTCTCCCGCCGGCGCTCACACTGGGCTGCGGCGCCGTGGGCGGCAGTGCCACTTCCGACAATGTAACGCCTCTCAACCTCATAAACATCCGCCGCGTTGCTTACGGCTTGAAAGAGCTTTCGGATGTAAGAGCGGGCTATCCCACACCTGACGGATGCAGCGGCAGCACCTGCTCCGGTCAGACTTGCGGCACGGGAAGCGGTGTTTCCCGCGACGAAATCGAAGCAATAACCAAAGCAGTCATTGCAAGACTGAAAAGTCAGCAGATTTTATAAAATTTAAAAACTATAATTAAAAGGAGAACAGAAAATGGAATCTTTACAGGCATTGGGTATGATTGAAACCAAGGGTCTTGTCGGCTCTATCGAGGCGGCAGATGCCATGGTCAAGGCAGCAAACGTCCATCTCATCGGCAAAGTGCACGTCGGCGGCGGTCTTGTCACTGTCATGGTGCGCGGCGATGTCGGCGCAGTAAAGGCGGCAACCGACGCGGGTGCAGCGGCCGCAAACAAGGTCGGCGAGCTTCTCTCCGTCCATGTCATTCCCCGTCCCCACGAGGAGGTTGAGTTCATTCTTCCCACGCTCAACACCAGCGACAGATAATCGGGGCTTAACGAAGATAAGTCTCGGGGAAAAATGCTATGAAGTCAATCGTTGTTACAGACATTGAGCTGCGCTCCCGTTGGTACGCCAACAGGTGCGACAAGCTTACCGTACCATGCAGTGCGGTTTTAACTCCTGCTGCAAAAGACTTCATCCGAGAGAACAACATTACGCTTATTTACGGCAGCGACACCTCAGAGGGCGGTTTTACAGTGAAGGCTATTCCCGAAGAGAACGGGAGAAGCTTGTTCGTCGACGCAATTACCGGCGAAAAACTGTACGAGAAGAGAGAGAATTATACCCATTTGAGGGGAAATCTTCTTGTGCCAAAAACGCATCCCCAGATAAAATTCAGAGGTAAACTTGACAGCCTTGTAGCCGAGATCATCCAGACACAGGTTACTGCAAATGCAGAGGGAGAGCATGAAATTGTGAAGGATTTGGACGAAATACTCAGCTTCACAAAGAAAGTCCTCTCCGCCGAGGTAAATGATACGCCCTTCGGTGAGCTTACGCTTTTGGGTATGAACAGCGGCGAGCTGCGCTATAAGTCACAAAATGTGCGCGAGACCTTTGGCATTGACCATCCCGTGCCCTCATACAGGCACGGGGCGGTCTGCGCGGCCTTGAACAAGCTGCGCACCCTTGTCAGAGAGACCGAGCTTGCAGCGGCGGAGGCTTTTCCCAGCAGCAGAATTGACATCATTGAAGCACTTAACCGGCTTTCAAGCGCTGTGTATATTCTGTACTGCGGAAAGCTCAGCGGACATTACGGAGGAATAAAACGATGAGTAATATCGAAGCAAAAGATATAGCGCATATTGTTGAATCCGTCCTGTCCCAGCTCCATGCGGCCGCCCCCGGCGGCAGCGTATGCCTCGGCAGCGTTCCGGCGGAGGTTTCGGCACGCCATGTGCACCTGGATAAAAAGTCCATCGAGCAGCTTTTCGGCAAGGGATACAAGCTCACACCCAAGCGCCCCCTGAGTCAGCCGGGGCAGTTCCTCTCTGAGGAGAGGGTGAAGCTCGTAACCGAAAAAGGCGAGATCGCCAATGTCGCGGTCCTTGGGCCGCTGCGTGAGCACACGCAGGTGGAGCTTTCGTTTACCGATGCAAGACAACTGGGGATTAATCCGCCTCTGCGGCTGTCCGGTGATTTGAGCGGCGCCGGAGATGTGATATTGGTCGGGCCTGAGGGTGTGTACCATGCAAAGGACAGTGTAATTGCCGCAAAGGCCCATGTGCACATGACAAGGGAGGACGCGGCGAAGTTCTGCGTCCGCGACGGCGAGCATATATGCGCCCGTATCGACGGTGAGCGAAGCCTCACTCTCAATGACGTTATTGTCAGAGTCAGTGACAGCTCGGCTCTCGCTCTGCACATTGATTATGATGAAGCCAATGCCGCCATGTTCAGCGGCAGCGGCAGCGCGGTGCTTTCAAGATGCGGCGGCGGTCAGTGCGCTCAGAGCCTGCCTGCCCAGCCGGCTGTGTGCGCCGCGAGCGAAGTGCAGACGGTTCCGGCCGGAAAAAAGCGGCTTATCACGGAAGAGCTGGCAAAGAATATGGTTTTAAACGGCCTTGAACCTGCGGACGGTGATATGCTCACTCCCGCGGCGAGGGATGTTTTCAGAGCGGCAGTGAGAGGACGCAAAGGCGAGAGAGGTAGCGTATGATAATCTGTAAAGTTGTTGGTCACGTTTGGTCTACAAAGAAGGATCCGGAACTTGAAGGGCTGAAGCTCATGATCGTCAAGGATATGCACAATGGCCAGAATCTCACATATGTTGCGGCTGATGTTGTAGGCGCGGGTGTGGGCGAAGATGTTCTCGTTGTCTCCGGAAGCACCGCCAGAAAAGCTTTTGGACGGGACAATGTACCGGCGGACATGGCGATCGTCGGAATTATTGACACCGTGGAAATGAACAGAGCTGCGGAGAACAGACAATGAATTTAGTTGAATGTGTAGGCGCAGCCGGTGTTGTCGGCTGCGGCGGAGCGGGCTATCCCGCACAGGGAAAGCTGAAAGGCTCTTTTGAATACTTTATCATCAACGGTGCTGAATGTGAGCCGCTGCTGAGAACCGACAGATACCTCATGCTCAACAAGGCGCGTGAGATCGTCCAGGCGGCTGCCACTATCAAGCGTGAGATGAATATTCCGCATTGCTGTATCGCGCTTAAAGAGCATTATAGAGACGAAGTTAATGCGCTCAAAGCGGCGATAAGGGAGATGGATGCGCCTGTTGAACTCTTCCTGTTGGATAGCTTCTATCCCGCAGGGGACAAGCAGGTCATCGTGTATGAGGTAACGGGTATTGTCATCCCGCCTGCCGGCAGTACAGGTCGCGCGGGTGTGCTGCTTTACAATGTGGGAACGGTATACGAAATTTACCACGCACTTCAGGGCAGACCCTTTATATACAAGTATCTGACCGTTACAGGTGAAGTGAGGAAGCCCGTTATTGTCAAAGCGCCCATAGGCACAAGCATAGGGGAATGTATTGCCCTTGCAGGCGGCGCAAAAATAAGAGATTACCGCATTGTTGCCGGCGGCCCGATGATGGGCAAGCCCGCAACGGAGGATATGCCTGTCACAAAGACCACATCGGGTATTCTCGTCCTTCCGGCGGACAGCAAGACACTTGCGTATGGAGAAACGGATGTCAGGCATATGCTCAACCGCGCACGCTCCGCCTGCATCCAGTGCTCATACTGCACTCAGCTCTGCCCGCGGCATCTGCTGGGCCACCCGATTGAGCCCCATAAGATCATGCGCAAGCTGGCGACTGGGGAAGCAATCGCCGATATGCTTTCGGATAAGGATATCCAGGGCGCGGCCTTGTGCTGCGACTGCGGCATCTGCGAGCTGTATGCCTGCCCCATGGGGCTCCAGCCGAGAAAGGTGAACGGCCTTGTAAAGGCGGAACTGAGAAACGCGGGTATTCGCTATCAGGCCGAGGACAAGGTGTATGAGCCTTTGCCCGGGCGCAGGGAACGCCGGGCCCCCACTGCGAAGGTCGCGGCCCGCGCGGATGTATGGAAATACAACGATTACGTAATACGGGAGCTGGTCAAGGCAGAGCCGTCGGCGGTGGACATCCCAATGAAGATGCACTCCGGCGCACCCTGTACGCCGCTTGTCACCGTGGGCGATCTGGTCAGAGCCGGAGATGTGATCGGCACGAGCAGCGAGGGCGTGGGGACGAATATCCACGCCAGCATCTGCGGACGGGTGACCGCTGTAAGCCAGAAGAGCGTTAAAGTGGAAACGGAGCGGTAAAATGGAAGCAATAGGATTTCTGGAATTAAACAGTATTGCCAAGGGCATTGAAGCGGCAGACTTCATTCTCAAGACTGCCGAGGTTCGGATGCTGTCAGCAAAAGCGGGCTGCCCTGGCAAGTATTACATACTTTTTACCGGCGATGTGGCTGCTGTCAAGGCTTCTCTCGAAGCAGGAAAGCGTACCGGCGGAGGCCATGTGGTGGATGAGTGCGTCATCCCCAGAGTGCATCCCCAGGTTATCAAAGCGATCAACATGACGGCCATACCGGAGCACTATCAGGCCATCGGCGTTATGGAGTTTTATTCCGTGACAGCATCTGTGTACGCGGCCGATGCCGCCGTGAAAGCCGCGGATGTCGACCTTGTGGATGTGCGCCTCGGAACGGGCATAGGCGGCAAATCGTTTGTTGTTCTTACGGGTGAGGTCGCAGCAGTTTCCGAGTCAATAAAGTGCGGCATAAACACCCCTAACGCCGAAGGAATGGTCATATCCAGTGTTGTCATCCCGAGCCCCCATCCGGAGCTTTTGTCCAGCCTTATTTAAGATTTGAGCAGGTGTTGCTATGCTTGATTCCGCCCAGACAGGAAAACAAAGAATCATACAGGAGCACGTTCCCGGTAAACAGGTAACAATGGCTCATATTATCTCAAACCCCAATGCGCAGATTTATAAAAAGCTGGGGCTTATCGACCGGCCGGACGGGGCACTGGGGATCATGACCATCACCCCCAGCGAAGCCGCGATCATAGGGGCCGACGCGGCGACCAAAGCTGCAAATGTGGATATCGTATTCGTGGACAGGTTCAGCGGCTCCCTTGTTATTAACGGCGATACCGCCAGCGTGGAGGCCGCCGTCACCGACGTCCTGCGTGTGCTGGAGAATGTGCTGCATTTTACGCCGACGGAAATCACTCACTCATGAAGAAGATCATTGTTGCGGGGAATGTGGCCAGCGGAAAGACCACCCTCTGTCAATACCTCAACGGAAGAAAGATCGAATACAAAAAGACCCAGTCCGTAGAGGTCATCAACAGCATGATCGATACGCCCGGAGAGTATTTTCAGCAGCGCCGGTATCTCCGCGCTTTGATCAGCAGTGCGGCAGATACGGAGGTCATGATTTTTGTGCTTGACCCCACCCAGGAGCAAAGCTGCCTGCGCACCGGTCTTGCCTCTGCCTTTCTCATGGAAGTAATTGGTGTGGTGACGAAAATCGATATCGCCACGGAAGAACAGGTCAGCCGGGGAGAGGAACTGCTCCGCCTTGCCGGAACTGAGAAAATATTCACTGTCAGTGCAATAACAGGAGAGGGTATGGACGCGCTTGCGGAATACCTTCTGAGTTGATGCGGGCTTTTTACTTTTGTGCAATTTGACGAATATCCTGCTGATTTCCTTGAAAAAAGCCCGCCAATTTGAGAAAGCAATTGACAGATTGGACAAAACATGGTACACTGCAAATCAGAAGTCCGCATGGGAGAAAAGCCTATGTGGATAGAGGAAAAATTTTGAACGGAGGAAGAAAATGAAAAAGTTTTTAGCATTGTTTCTTGCCTTGATCATGGTCTTTGCACTCTGCGCTTGCGGTACAAAGCCTGCCGAGGCTCCCACCCAGGCACCTGCCGAAGCCCCTGCTGAGGAACCGGCAGCTCCCGCAGACGATTACCATCTCGAGCTCAAGCTCAGCCACGTTTTTGGCCCCACTGAGCAGCTTGCAGTTTCCGTACAGGAAGCGGCGGACAACATCCGTGAGAAGACTAACGGCGCCATTGACATTCAGTGCTACCCCAACAGCCAGCTCCCCACCTACAAGGATGGCCTTGAGCAGGTTGCAAACGGCGCGAATTTCATTTCCGTTGAGGACCCCTCTTACATAGGCGACTATGTTCCCAACTTCAACGCTCTGGTTGGTCCTATGATGACCTCCTCCCTGGAAGAGTATGATTACCTCCTCGCCAGCGATTTGGTACAGGGCTGGATCAAGGAGCTGGAAGATGACAACATCAAGGTTCTGAGTCTGGACTACTTCTTCGGCTACCGCTTCATGAAGACCAATAAGGAGATTTACACTCCCGATGACCTGAAGGGCATGAAGATCCGCACTCCCAAGTCCGAGATGTACGTCAACACCCTCAATGCAATGGGTGCAAACGCAATCCCCATGGGCTGGGACGAGACCCTGTCCGCAGTTTCTCAGGGCGTTGTTGACGGTCTGGAAGGCACCATGTCCGACTTCCGTTACGATGGCTCCGGTGACGTTGCCAAGGTCGGCTCTCTGACCAACCACCTCATCGGTGTCTGCGGCGTTTACATCGGCCTTGATGTCTGGAACTCAATTCCCGCAGAGTACCAGACCATCATCCAGGATGAGTTCAATGCTTCCGCTCAGAGAATGTGCGAGAAGATTGAGAGCGAGTACGTAGCCGACAAGGAATACTGCGAGACCGAGCTGGGCATCACCTTCAACGAGGTCGATATGGATTCCTTTGCTGCAAACTTCGGTGAAGTTTATGCGAATATGCAGGGCACTACCCCCGGTATCTACGACACTCTCAAGGGTATGCTGGCTGAGATGCCTAAGTAATTTCCGATAGCTTATTTTTGATCACTGAACGGGGGAAGCAGGGAGAGATTCTCCCTGCTTCCTCCTTTATAGATTGGAGTATATATGAAAAAAATAAGCCTGAGAAAAATTTTTAATAATTTTGAAATGATCGTAGCTTCCGTCCTTTTCTGCATAACGTTGCTGCTGGTCATGATCAATGTTATATCCAGATATGTGTTCAAGACCGGTATCCCATGGTCTGAAGAATTTGCTACCGGCTGCTTTGTATGGACGGCTTTTATTGGTTCCGCCGCCTGCTATAAGCACCGGGCCCATGTGGGCGTTGACCTGATCGTCAACCGGCTTCCCCGTGTTCCGCAGAATGTCGTAAAGATCATCATTGATGTTCTGCTGGCGGTCCTCTGCGGCATATTCTTTGTGCTCAGCATCAAGTACATTATGCGCTCCGCCAGAAAGCCCACACCGATCCTAGGCATCTCCTCTGCATACATTTCTTTCTCTCTTGTTCTTGCTTTCCTGGATATGACCGTATGGTCAGTCATATTCATTTTGCGTGATTTGAAATCCATCAAGCTCTTTAAGCGCGTGGTTTCTCAGGAAGAATATGAAGAATTGAAGAAGGAGGGGAATTTCTGATGATAAGCTCCGGATTTCTGGGCGTTCTCCCCATAATAATTGTCATTTTTCTTTATTTCTGCGGTATGCCGGTTGCGTTCTCTCTTTTCTCTGCCGGCCTCGTTTATTTTGGCCTTATCAATACCGGTTCGCCTGTGGAACTGATTTTCCAGAAGTTCGTAACCAGTGCGCAGTCCTTCCCTCTTCTTGCCGTTCCCTTTTTCATCATGGCAGGCTCCATCATGAACTATTCGGGGATCAGTGAAAAGCTGATGAATGTGGCTGATGTTCTCACCGGTCACATGAAGGGCGGCCTTGCGCAGAGCAACGTTGTGCTCAGTGCGCTGATGGGCGGTGTTTCCGGCTCTGCGAATGCCGATGCCGCGATGGAATGCAAGATGCTTGTTCCCGAAATGGAGAAGCGCGGCTTTTCCAAGGGCTTTTCCGCCGCTATCACCGCGGCTTCCTCAGCCATTACCCCGATCATTCCTCCCGGAATCGATCTGATCATCTATGCGCTTCTTGCGCAGGCTTCTGTTGCAAAGATGTTTGCCGCCGCCTATTTGCCCGGCTTCCTTATGGCAGCCTGCCTTATGGTGGCTGTTGGGATCATTTCCAAAAAGCGCAACTACGCTCCCACCCGTGAGAAAAGGGCCACTGGCAAGGAGATCGTCAAGCAGTGCGCGGATTCTCTCTGGGCGCTGCTCTTCCCCCTGGGCATTGTTCTCGGCATCCGCATCGGTCTTTTTACTCCCACCGAAGCCGGCGCTTTTGCCGTGTTCTACTGCACCTTTGTGGGTGTTTTCATCTACAAAGGGCTTAAGAAAGAGCATATTACAAAGATATTCATGGAGACCGTAAATGGCACCGCAACGGTCATTCTTGTTATTGTGGCTGCAAACGTGTTCGGCTACTATATGAGCTGGGAGAATATCCCCAAGGCTCTGACCACCGCTCTGCTGAATGTTACCACCAATAAGTGGCTCATGCTGGCTCTTGTGAATGTCCTCCTGCTCGTAATGGGTATGTTCATCGAAGGCGGCGCGGCACTGATCATTGTTGCCCCCCTTCTCATTCCCGTTGTAAAGCAGCTTGGCGTCAATCCCATCCACTTCGGCGCGATGTGCATTGTCAACATTATGATCGGCGGTATAACGCCTCCCTTTGGTTCCATGATGTTCACCTGTATGTCAATCACCAACTGTAAGTTTGAGGACTTTGTAAAAGAAGTCGTACCCTTTATAATTGCGGAGATCGTGTGTCTGCTCCTTGTCACGTACATTCCGGCGATTTCGATGTGTGTTCCCTGGCTTATCTTTGGCTCCGGAGCCTGATCTGTCGGAGGTAGGGTTCTATGAAGGTTTATGCACACAGAGGATACAGCGGAAAGTATCCCGAAAACACCATGCTTGCCTTTCGCAAGGCTGTTGAGGCCGGCTGTGACGGGGTCGAGATGGATGTCCAGCTCAGCCGTGACGGAGAGGTTGTGGTTATCCATGACGAGCTTTTGGACAGAACAACAAACGGCAAAGGCTATGTAAAGGATTACACCCTGGGAGAGCTCAAAAGGCTGGATGCCTCCAAGGTCAGACCAGGGGATTGGGGCGCACAGGAGATACCCACCTTTGATGAATTTTGTGCATGGCTTGCCACCGTCGACATTTCGGCAAATGTGGAACTGAAGACAAGCGTAATCTACTATCCCGAAATTGAGCGCAAGTGCGTCGACATCATTCGGAAATATGGTGTAGAGGATAAAATCCTGTTTTCGTCTTTCAACCATGTGTCAATGCTCCAAATCAAGAAGCTTGCACCCGAAATTCCGACGGGCGCTCTTGTCGAGATAGAGGGGCTTATGTACGCCGGATACTATTGTGAGCAGAACGGTATGCAGTATTATCATCCGGATTTCTGCCTGCTCAGCAAAGAGGCGGTTGAGGAGTGTAAGGCGCATGGCATAGGCATAAATGTCTGGACGGTGAATGATCTTGCCTCCTTTGAGCAGCTTGTTGAGTGGGGTGTGGAGGGAGTCATTACAAACTTCCCCGCAGTCCTATATGGCTGGCTTAACAGATAAAAGCTGGGGTAGAGCAAAATAAACAAAGCAAAAAAGGGAGAGTGCGCGGCGTGCCACGCACTCTCCCTTTGAGACTGTCAAAAAAGTCCTGCAAGGACTTTTTTGACAAGCTGAAAACGCACCACGGTTTTGACTCGTGGTGCATTATTTTATGCTTCGCTTGATTGGCGTTGTCCCGTAAATATATGATTTTACTTCTGCGTGTAATTGCGCATGCAGAGCGCGCATGGTATAATAACCCGGACAAAACATGACGGGAGAAAAGATATGAAGGGGAAAAAACTGACAGTGTGGGAAGCCGCGTGCATAATAACCGGCTACGGAATCGGCGGCGGTGTCCTCGCCATGCCGTATATTGCACAGAAAAACGGTGTCATCGTGTCGCTTGTCATTCTGCTTGTCGCCTTTGCGGCAAGCTGGCTTCTGCATATGATGATCGCGGAAACAACTCAGAAGTGCGGCAAGGATGTGCAGATTGTCGGGGTGTTTTCGCGTTTTTTGTTCAGAGGCAGGGCGAAGAAGATACTGACGGTTTCCTTCTTCGTGCTGATGGCTTTCGTGCTTGTCACAAATCTCACCGCGTATATCGCGGGTGCGGCTGAGGTTCTTTCGGGCTTTCTGCCCCTGTCCGCCTTGGCTTGCAAGCTCATTTTCTACATAGTCGCCGCATCTGTCGTCCTGTTCGGCCTGAAGGCCGTTGGAATTTCGGAGAAGCTTGCTGTCGGCGTAATCTTCCTGCTCATCGGCTCGCTTGCTGTGGCGTCGTTCTTTGCCCCCGTTCACAAGCTGCCCATACAGGCGGGGACCGTGAAGGACGGGGTTTCCTTCTTCGCCATGGCGATGCTGTCCTTCGCCGCCTTTTTCAGCATACCGCAGGCTGTTGAGGGGCTTGAGGGAGATATGAAAAAGGTCAGGAAAGCGGTCGCTTTGGGCCTCGGCAACAATCTTATCCTCATCCTTGTCATCACCACCTGCGCGCTGCTCTCCTCAAAGGAGATCACAGAGGTTGCCATGACCGGCTGGAGCGCGGGCATCGGCACCTGGGCGCAGATCATCGGAGGCGTGTTCACGGTGCTCGCCATGCTCACGACCTACTGGAGCATATCGCTTGCGCTCGCGGGAATTATTGAGGAGCAGCTCAGATTGAAGTCACAGCTCTGCTGGCTGCTTGCAACGCTGCCCTCATTGCTTATCTCCCTGATGAACATCGGCGGGTTCATTGATTTTCTGGAGCTTGCCGGCGGCGCGATAGCGATAATAGTCGCGGTCATGGTTGTTCCGACATACCGCAACTCGCGCAGAGAGATTCCCGGCAGCACACTCGGCAAACTGGGCACTACACCGTTTCAGATTCTCACGGTGATTGCGTATCTGCTCATGGCAATAGGGAGCGTAGTGTGAAAATAGCGCGATACGATTATCTGCCTGCCGCAGAATGGAGAACAAAATGAAGACACTTTTTGTAAATGCCGTTATCCACACCATGGAGAGCGAGGGCGAGACCGCCGGCTCCATGCTGGTTGAGGATGGTTATATAAAGCAGCTCAATGTCAAAGCGGCCAAAGGAGCAAGGACGGTTGACCTGCGGGGGCAGCATGTCTATCCCTGCATGATAGACGGCCATGCCCATCTGCTGTCAACGGTTGTGCTTGCCGGCAGCAGCTTTGAGATATGCAGCATTGAAAACGGCGCCGTCACGCCTGACAGCATGGCCGGCGTGGAGAAAAGGCTCCGTGCCTTCGCGGTGGGAAAAGGGAAGAGCGCCCTTATAGTTGCGAACAACTACATTCTCTCGGCCATCGGGAGACTGCCAACACGGTGGGAGCTTGACGAGTGGAGCGGTATGCGCCCCGTAATAATCTATACCATAGACGGGCACGCCAGCGCCCTTTCCTCAAAAATGCTGCGCAAGCTGGGCATTGAAGATGAAAGCCATGACGGTATCCTCATGGGTGAGGCGCACGAGCGCGTTCAGGGCAGACTCACGGATATTATTGCCGCCTCGGTCACTCCCGCGGTGCTTGCAAGGGGCTGCGCGGAGTTTCAGAATACCTGCGCGGGCTTTGGCCTCTCAACAGTCTGCGGTCTTGAGGGAAACGGGGATTCAAAAAGAGACATCACCACAAAGCTTATTGTGCTGCTCGCGAGGCATTTCAATGTCGATGTCAGGTTTTATTTTCAGTATATGGATATTGACAAGGCGCTGCCGCTCACGCGCTTTCAGCGGAGAGCGCGCATAGGCGGCTGCGGGGACTGGGAGATGGACGGCGCTTTGGGCGCGCACACGGCGGCGTTTTCCCTGCCTTACAGGGATACAGGAAAGACGGCGCCCTGCTATTACGAGCAGAGCTTTGTGGATGAAAAGGTGCTCGAGGCGGACAGGAGAGGCTTTCAGATAGCCTGCCATGCCATAGGAGATCTGGCGATTGAGCGCATAGTTGAAGCCCTTTCCAAAACGTCGGGGAAGATACGCCACCGCATTGAGCACTGCGAGTTTGCAAGCGACAGGGCCATAGACACAATTGCGAAAAACGGCTGGGCGGTGATGGCGCAGCCGGGCTACTCATGGATTGACAAGCGCTTTCTGCACAGCTACGAGCAATTTCTGCCCGATGAGATGCTTGCCCGGCTAAAGTTCAAAACCTACATTGAAAAGGGTGTGCTTATCTGCGGCTCGACTGACTCACCGGTTCAAAGCCTCGACCCGTGGCAGCAGATGCTGGGCATGACGCAGTTTTATAACGAGGAGGAGTCAATATCACCCTACGAGGCGTTTAAGTGCTACACCGTGAATCCCGCGAGGGCGATCCTTGAGGACGATGAGCGCGGTCAGCTTCTGCCGGGAAAGAGAGCGGATTTCTTTACGGGCGATGTAGATATCTTCAGCCTCAGCCCCGAGGAGCTTGCCGCCTTCCGGCCCAGCAAGACCTATTACCTCGGCGCGGAAGCAAAGCCTCACAGCGGGACTGTGTTCTCACTTGTTAAAATGCTCCTCGGAAAGAGCAAAAAGGTTTGACGGCATAAACCGCACAGGTCACAAATCCCACACAAAAGATTAAAGCACCGCTTCTGCGGTGCTTTAATCTTTTGTGGTTGCGGGGGAAGGATTCGAACCAACGACCTCCGGGTTATGAGCTGCGTCCGGCGTCTCCGCCGGGCGCTTTTGGCTGCTTTTAACGCTTTCGTGTCCGCACTTTTCGGTGACATTGACACCTTTATCCTGTCCGAACCTCTCCGTATATTTCCGCGTATGGGTCAGAGTGTGGGTCAAAAGAAGATTGCCTAAAACATGCAAAGTGAAGTAGCAGCAAAATTTGCGCCGCTATACAAAGAATAAAAGTGTTTTGAAAGTGGTGCGTCTCTTTCAGGGATATTTTTGTTCTGCTTCGGGTCTTTTGATAGACAAAACGGCCTGCGTGTGGCATAATTACTACATAATTGAATTGAAGATTCTTTTGAGTGATAAAATGGAGGAGCAGCATGATTGATTTTTCCAACATCGAGCAATATCGGGAAAATAACCGTATTGAGGCGAAGAAAGCCCTTGGGGGTCTGCCCAAAAGCATTTGGGAGACTTACTCTGCCTTCGCCAATACCTATGGCGGAATTATTTTGCTGGGCGTGGAAGAATGGGCAGATAAATCTTTGCACACAGTAGATCTGCCAGACCCGGAGAAGCTGATCAAGGAGTTCTGGGACATTGTAAATAACCCCAATAAGGCCAGCGTAAATGTGTTGTCGTCCAAAGATGTGTTCGTCCAGGAGGTCGATGGAGATAATATCGTTGTTATAAATGTTCCCCGTGCCGAACGCTCTTATAAGCCTGTTTATGTTGAAGGCAATCCGCTCTGCACATATCGCCGCAACGGGGAAGGGGACTATCGCTGTACGAAAGAGGAATACCAGGCAATGGTGCGGGATGCCTCTGTGAAAACACAGGACATGCTGATTCTGGACGAAATGGATATGTCCGTGTTCAACCGGGAGAGTGTCCGCAGCTACCGCCAGAGAATGAGGCTCTCCCGCCCCGGCCATGTTTGGGAAGAGCTGGAGGATGAAGACTTCCTGATGAAGCTGGGTGCTGTCGGTATCGGCTCGGACGGGCAGAAGCATCCTACCACTGCCGGCCTGCTCATGTTCGGCAATGAATATGACATTGTGCGAGAATTCAACAGCTATTTTCTGGATTATCAGGAGCAATATGACGCTGACACCCGCTGGACTGATCGAATTATCTCTTCCTCCGGCGATTGGAGCGGCAATGTTTACGACTTCTATTTTCGCGTCTATAACAAGCTGGTTCAGGACATAAAGATACCGTTTAAGATGGAGGGCGGAAGCAGAGTTGACGACACACCCGTGCATCAGGCGCTCCGCGAGGCACTGGCAAACTGCCTGATCAATGCGGACTATTATGGCAGGCAGGGGCTGGTCATAATCAAAAAGCGGGACAGCATCATCATGTCCAACCCCGGCGGCTTCCGCATCGAAATCGACGCGGCAAAAAGCGGCGGCGTCTCTGATCCCCGAAACGGCGCAATGCTCAAGATGTTCAATCTGATTGATATTGGAGAGCGCGCCGGAAGCGGTATCCCGAACATTTTCCGCGTCTGGCGTGAGCAGGGGTGGGTTATGCCCGATATTGCAGAGCAGCTTGAGCCGGAGCGAACCGTGCTGACACTTAGATTTGGAAAAACCGCCGATAAAAAATCGGCGATAAAAATCGGCAATAAAAAATCGGCGATAAATGTGAAAACGAAGGAAAGCATAATTGCCTATCTTACCGACAAGCCCGAAGCAAAAGCCTCCTCAATCGCGGAATTTATCGGCCTGAAACCGTCTCGCACAAGAGACTATCTGAATGAATTGATCGCGGAAGGTATCATCGTCGCTGAGGGCGAAAACAAAAACAGAATCTATAAGCTGAAATCCTGAGAGAGTATCTCGTTACTTTACTCAAAAACGCTTCCCGCCAAAAACCGGTAAGAGAACACTGGCTCAGAGCGGGAAGCGTTTTTCGTTGGGGCTGGAATTTCTCGCTTTGCTACTGAACCTTAATGACTCTGAAGCGCTGCGTATTGATGAGGTACATACATCCGCCCTTGGTGTCCAGCAAGTCCCACGCAACATCAAGGTCATCTACCGTAGCAACATAGGCTGTATGTTTTGGAATATGCATGTGAATGTACAGTTTTCTTGATATTTCCGCCAATATCTGCTAAAATTAAACACAACGCTGTCAGTGTTGGAATAGCCCTCGGCAGTATGAGTATACAGCAATGCTCTGCCGGGCGGCAGGGCATTTTCGTTTTGGGCGAGGTTTGTAATTAACCTAATCACCATCACCAAAATGGGGCATACTTTACGAACTAATTGGAGGGCTTGAATAGCTATGGCCGAAGTAACCACAGCCGGCATCGGCTTTGAAAAACAGATTTGGGACGCAGCATGCGTGCTGCGTGGCAACATTGATGCATCGGAATATAAATCAGTCGTTCTGGGTCTTATTTTCCTTAAGTACATTTCCGACCGCTTCGATGAAAAACATCAGCAGCTCATTGACGAAGGCGATGGCTTTGAAGAAGATGTGGACGAGTACATATCCGAAGGCATTTTCTTTGTCCCTGAAAACGCCCGTTGGAGCGTTATAGCCTCCAATGCACATACTCCTGAGATCGGCACTGTCATTGACGATGCCATGAGGGCGATCGAAAAGGAAAACAAGCGACTGAAAGATATACTTCCCAAAAACTTTGCCCGTCCGGAACTCGACAAGCGCAGACTTGGCGATGTAGTCGACCTGTTTACTAATATCAAGATGGTGGAGGCAGGCTCCAGCCGTGACATTCTCGGCAGAACATACGAATATTGTCTCTCCAAGTTTGCTGAACAAGAGGGCAAATTGGCTGGCGAATTCTATACTCCGTCCTGCGTGGTTCGCACACTGGTTGAGGTTCTCCAGCCCTACAATGGCCGCGTGTACGACCCGTGCTGCGGCTCGGGCGGTATGTTTGTCCAGAGCGCCAAGTTCATTGAAAATCACAGCGGCAACATCAACAGCATTTCCGTATTCGGCCAGGACTCGAACCCCACCACATGGAAAATGGCACAGATGAATCTTGCCATCCGTGGTATCGAAGCTAACCTCGGCAGCTACAATGCCGATACCTTCTTCAATGATTGTCACCCGACCTTACGCGCAGACTACATCATGGCAAACCCACCCTTTAACCTCTCCGGCTGGGGCGCGGATAAGCTGAAGGATGATGTGCGCTGGCAGTACGGTCTGCCCCCTGCAAGTAATGCCAACTTCGCGTGGCTGCAACACATGATCTACCATTTGGCCCCCAACGGCAAGATTGGCATGGTGCTGGCCAACGGTGCGCTCTCCTCCCAGAACGGCGGTGAAGGCGAAATCCGTAAGAACATTGTAAATGCGGATTTGGTGGAATGTATCGTAGCGATGCCGACCCAACTTTTCTATACGACGCAGATTCCGGTATCTCTGTGGTTCCTTGCCAAGAACAAGAAGCAGCCGGGGAAAACGCTGTTTATCGACGCCCGCAAGCTGGGCACTATGGTTACCCGCAAGCTGCGGGAGCTGACCGATGAGGACATCGCCAAAATTGCGGATACATACAAGGCGTATTGTGCCGGGGCGCTTGAAAATCAGAAGGGCTTCTGCGCTGTGGTCGATACAGAAGAAATCGCCAAGCAGGACTATATTCTTACGCCGGGCCGCTATGTTGGTATTGAGGAGCAGGAGGATGACGGCGAGCCCTTCGATGAAAAGATGGCAAGATTGACCAGCGAACTGTCCGATCTGTTCGCACAGTCCCATGTGCTGGAAGAAGAAATCCGGCAGAAGCTGGAGGCGATTGGATATGGTCTCTGAATGGAAATATATTCCGATTATAGATTGTATTGAATTGATTGGCGGAGGAACCCCTAAAACCTCAATTGCGGAATACTGGGGCGGGGACATTCCCTGGTTATCAGTAAAAGACTTTAACGATGATTACCGGCGCGTGTACAAAGCAGAAAAGCACATAACTGAGTCGGGACTAAATAATAGCTCAACCAAACTTTTGCAGAAAGACGACATCATTATATCAGCAAGAGGCACCGTTGGAGAAATGTCAATGATTCCATTTCCTATGGCATTTAATCAATCTTGCTATGGCATCCGCGCAAAAAATGGAATGGACAGCATATTTCTGTACTATCTACTGAAAAGCAGTATCGGCCAACTAAAACAAATGACCCATGGTTCTGTTTTTGATACAATCACAAGAGATACATTTGCTAATCTGATAGTGGGTGTACCAGACGAGGAAACACAAAAAGTGATAGCCTCAATACTTGTTGCGCTCGATGACAAAATAGAGCTTAATATTCAGCTAAACGATAATTTACAGCAGCAAGTAGCCACATTGTTCTCCAACCTCTATGATCACGCAGAAACGGAAGTTGGATTTACAGAAATAATTCAGATCCTCGGTGGAGGTACTCCCAAAACCGGCGAAAGCTCTTATTGGAACGGTAATGTGCCATTTTTCACTCCTAAAGATGTTGGAACACCTTACACACTCACAACCGGAAAGGCAATTACAGAGGAAGGTCTTGCTCATTGCAATAGTCGCCTTCACCCCATAAACACTGTTTTTGTTACAGCAAGAGGCACAGTAGGCAAAGTTGGTTTGTCCGGTGTCCCTATGGCAATGAATCAGTCCTGCTATGCACTTGTCGGCAAAGACACGCATCAGCTCCTTGTTTATTTCTACACGCTTAAAGCAGTTGATAGATTGAAACATAAGGCAAGTGGAGCTGTGTTTGATGCAATCACAACCAGAGATTTTGAGTCAGAGAGCATCATGAAGTTATCTAATGATGACGCTAAATCGTTTCTGGATGTAGCCGTGCCAATGTATCAGACGATATTAAGTAACTCAATCGAAAATCTGCGGCTTGCAACTCTAAGAGATACCTTGCTGCCAAAGCTCATGTCTGGCGAGATTGATGTTTCTGACATCCAGCTCTAAGCCGCTAAATTATCGTTTATA
>URPA01000007.1 GCA_900549545.1 uncultured Eubacteriales bacterium | reverse complement strand
TCGACGGCCTGGGCAACGTCATCGGCTGGATGGGCGACGGCGACAAGATCATCGCCATTCTTGCGAAAGACCTGAAGGACGCCGGTAAGCTGCCCGAGGATAAGCGCGCCGAGGGAGATAAGCGCAAAGCTCAGCACCACCGGGGAATTGTATTGAAGCCTTATTCCCCGCCTCATTCAATAGCCTCCGCGAGGGCGGCCTCGTAATACTTGGCGGTGTTTGCGTCAAAGCAGACCATGCGCACCCGCTCAATCTCCGGGTGGCTCTTGAGATAGTCAAGAATGGTGTTCACGGCGATTTTGGAGGCCTTATCCAGCGGGAAGTGGTACACTCCCGTGCTGATAGACGGAAAATCCACCGTGGCGCAGCCGTTTTCCGAAGCGAGAGTCAGGCAGGAGCGGTAGCACGAGGCCAGAAGCTCCGCCTCACCCCGGCTGCCCCCGTGCCATACGGGGCCGGGCGTGTGGATAACATGCTTTGCGGGGAGCTTATAGCCAAGGGTTATCTTGGCCTCACCCGTCTTACAGCCGTTAAGCGTCCTGCATTCGGCAAGAAGCCCCGGGCCTGCCGCGCGGTGGATAGCCCCGTCCACTCCGCCGCCGCCGAGCAGCGAGCAGTTGGCGGCGTTGACAATGGCGTCAACGCTCTGGCGGGTTATATCGCCCTGTATGATCTGCAAGCGTTCCTTCATGGCATTACTCCCCTATTATATGCACTGCACCGTCACTTCGCCGTCCGCGGCGGACAGCTCCACAGCGGTGACATTCTCGCCCCGGCTGTCGATAAGCTTCTGGGCAATGACATCCTCGATTTCCTTCTGGATAAGCCTGCGCAGGTTTCTCGCGCCGTAGGTGACGGAGTAGCCCTTCCTGGTGAGATGGTCCGTAAGCGCGGCATCCCAGCGCAGCTCGATGCCCTTTGCGAGCATCAGCTCCCGGAGCTCATTCAGCATAAGCTCCGCGATGGCGCGGAAGTTATCCTCCGTGAGCTGCTCAAAGCAGATGACCTCGTCAACGCGGTTTATAAACTCTGGGCGCAAAAACTCATTGAGCGCCTTCATCGTGCGCTCGCGGCTCATGTCGCTGAGGCTGCCGCCGAAGCCGACGCTGCCGGTCTTGGTGTTGCTGCCGGCGTTGGTGGTCATGATTATAATGGTGTTTTCAAAATTCACGGTGCGCCCCTGCGCGTCGGTTATTCTGCCGTCATCGAGAATCTGGAGCAGAATGTTCATCACATCGGGGTGCGCCTTTTCAATCTCGTCAAAGAGAATGACGGAGTAGGGGCGGCGGCGGATCTTCTCGGTGAGCTGGCCCGCCTCGTCATAGCCGACATAGCCCGGGGGTGAGCCGATGATGCGCGAGACGGCGAACTTCTCCATAAACTCCGACATGTCAAGCCTTATCAGTGATTCGGGGCTGTCGAACATATCGGCAGCGAGGCGCTTTACAAGCTCCGTCTTACCGACGCCCGTACCGCCAACGAAAATAAAGCTCACGGGCTTGCGCTTGACCTTAAGGCCGACCCTGTCGCGCTTGATGGCGGCGCAGAGCGTGTCAACCGCCTTATCCTGACCGACGATGTGCTCCTTGAGGCGCTTATCAAGCTGAGACAGGCGCTGGAGCTCATCCTCCTTTATTGTGGAGGCGGGTATCTTGGTCCAGAGCTCAATTATGCGCGCGAGGTTATCCACCGTAAGCTCCGGGGCGTCTGCGCTGTCAAGCGTTTTAAGCTCCTGCTCAAGCTGCATTTCCTTGCTGCGAAGCTGGGCAATGCGCTCATAGCGCTTGTCAAGCTGCTCGTTGGCGTCGTCCCCCTTTGGCGGCTCCGCGCTCATAAGCGCCTCCCGCTCAAAGCGGACGTTTTCAAGGTCGCGCTGAGCGAGCATCCGGCGGTTTATCGTCTCATCCTTGAGGTTTACATCGGAGCAGGCCTCGTCGATGAGGTCGATGGCCTTATCCGGCAGAAAGCGGTCGGTGATATAGCGCTCGCTCATGATAACCGCCCTGCGGCACATCTCGTCAGGGATGCGCACACCGTGATACTGCTCATAATAGTGGGCGATGCCCTTTATTATCTCAACGCTGTCCTCAATCGAGGGCTCATTCACCGTCACCGGCTGGAAGCGGCGCTCAAGGGCAGAGTCCTTCTCGATATGCTTGCGGTACTCGGCAAAGGTCGTCGCGCCGATGACCTGAATCTCGCCGCGCGACAGGGCGGGCTTGAGGATGTTGGCAGCGTTCATGCTGCCCTCGGCATCCCCCGCGCCGACGATATTGTGCACCTCGTCAATGACAAGAATGACGTTGCCCTGCTTGCGTATCTCCTCTATAAGGCCCTTCATGCGGCTTTCAAACTGGCCGCGAAACTGCGTCCCCGCGACAAGGGCGGTGAGGTCGAGCAGGAACACCTGCTTATCCTGAAGCTTATACGGCACATTGCCCATGGCAATGCGCTGTGCAAGCCCCTCGGCGATGGCGGTTTTGCCGACGCCTGGCTCGCCTATCAGGCAGGGGTTATTCTTCTGGCGGCGGTTCAGGATCTGGATAACGCGCTCAAGCTCCTCGGCGCGGCCTATCATGGCGTCGAGCTTGCCCTCGCGGGCTCTGGCGGTCAGGTCAATGCAGTAATTATCCAGAAACTTGCGCTTGGGCTGCTTGCCGCTGTCCTTCTCGGGGCGGGGGCGGTTATCCTGCGGCTGGCTCTTGTCGCCGCCCGCCTGATTGCCGCCGAAAAGGCGGTTTAGGAAGGGGAAGGTGGCGGTTTTGCCGTCGTCCTCGTCCGCGTCCCCATCGTCAATGGCCATGAGCTCCTCCGCGCCGTTGAGGGCGCTGAGCATATCGCTGGAGATGCTCTCAAGGTCCTCGTCGGAGATGCCCATCTTTTCAATCATATCGTCCACGGGCTTTATGTGCAGCTCGCGGGCGCACTTGAGGCACAGGCCCTCGTTCTTGGTCTGGCCGTTTTCTATTTTTGTTATAAACACTACCGCCACATTCTTACCGCAGCGGGAACACATTGTTGCCTGCATTTTTACCTCCGTGGAAAAAGTTAAGGTTTGCTTTATTCAAAGGCTCCCTCTGACGAGGGAGCTGGCGCGTAGCGCCTGAGGGAGAGATGTTTGCGCTTATACGAGGTTTGTTACGGGATTACGCTATGCGCTGCTTTGAATAGTGTGCAAAAGCGCCGGAATTTGTCGACACCTTGTATTACAGCAGTCCGCCGGTCACGAAGCCGAAGGAGAGGAAGAAGCGCGCAAGCGCCGCGTCATTGAGGCTGTCCTTGATGATAAGGCCCAAAAAGCCCAGCAGCCAGCACAGCAGCACGCAGTACAGGCAGCCCTTGAGGCAGCCCGCAACAGCGCCGCCGATCGCGTCCGCCGTCTCGTGCATGGGCAGGCGGAAGGAGAGGTTGCCGATGTTGGCGATGGCTATGAGCAGAATCAGAATAATCAGGAAGAAGAGCACCAGCCCCCCTACATAGGTTATGGTGTCCCCCAGCGTGTCAATGACGGCATCGGTCATGTTGACGCCGTTTTCATTCGCGTACTGCACGGCCTTGTCGGCCAGAGTCTCCGCGTGCTTTTCATAAAAGCCCACCTGGCGCATACACTCATAGGCGTAGTCCACCTTCAAGGAGCTGTCCTGAGCCAGAATATCCTCCAGCGACAGGTCGCTGCTGCCGTAGCCCATGCGCTCAAGAATCTCGCTCCTGGTGTTCTGGGAGTCGATAAACCCGTCAACAAAGGGGTGCAGCACGGGCGTGACCTCGTGGGAATACGCCGTGGAGAGGAGATTTGCGCCGAAAAGCGCCAGAACTATGGCCAGTATCCCGGCGATGCCGCCCACAAGGCCCTTTCGGAAGCCATGCCAGGTGCAAAGGGCGACGATGGCTATAAGAATAATGTTGATAACTGTCTTCATATGTAGCCCATCCTTAGATTTATAGTTTAAGCGGGCGGGAATCGAATCCATACCGGTTTTAACAGGCAAATTTTCCCCAGTACTTCGTTAAGTGGCTCGGCAATATCAACGGATATTCCCTGCGCCCCTTGCCTCGTCTTGAGAAAAATTTGCTCTGTTAAAACTGCTTCGCACCCGTCGGCGAGATAACTTTGATTGATTTTTTCTTTTTGAGACGCAGACGGACGGTATGGGTTCGACTCCCGTCTGCTTACGCGGCATGCGCCGCGCCAAGAGTCAATTACACTTTATTATACCACGCAATTGTGAACAAATCTAATCGAACATCGTCCCCACCGGCTCATCATACCAGACCCGGTTGAGGTAGAGCCCCTGCGGGGGCATCGTCGGCCCGGTGAGGCGCCGGTCGCCCTTTTCGAGCAGCGCCGGGATATCCTCCGGCAGGAGCTTCCCGTAGGAGGCGTAGATAAGGGTCCCGACAATGGCCCTGCACATGTTGTACAAAAACCCGTCCGCGCAGACGGAGACTGTGATGATATCCCCCTGCTTTTCCGCGCGGCAGTGATGCACCGTGCGCACGGTGGTCTTTGTCGGCGTACCGAGGCTGCGCACGGCCCGGAAGTCATGCGTCCCCTCAAAGGCGGCGGCGGCGCGGCGCATAAGCTCCATGTCGAGCCTCTGCGGATAGAAGCACACCCGCTTTTCAAGAAAGGGGTCGCGAATGGTGCTGTTTAATATTTTGTAGATATATTCTTTTTTTATGCACGAGCCGATGGCGTTAAAATCCTCCGGCGCGTCCATCGCCCGCTCAACGGCGATATCCGCAGGCAGGCGGGAGTTGACCGCCAGCGGGAGCCGCTCCGCGGGGATGCGGCTGTCCGTGCGGAAATTGGCGCAGTAGCTCAAGGCGTGAACCCCGGCGTCCGTCCTGCCGCAGCCGACGGTCTTAACCGGATGTCCGCAGACCTTTTCAAGGGCTTCGTTCAGCGTCTGCGCGACGCTTATCTCGTTTTTCTGCACCTGCCAGCCGTGGTAGCGGCTGCCGTCATATCTCAGGCGCAGGGCAATGTTTCTCATCGGCATAGGTCAAAAACCAAATTTCTTCAACACGATTATCAGCGCCAGGAAAGCCGCAGAAACTATGAGGGAGAGATAATCCCTGCCCTCAAGCCGAAGCTGCTTCATGCGCGTCCTGCCCTCGCCCCCGTGGTAGCAGCGGCTCTCCATAGCGATGGCAAGCTCATCCGCCCTTCTCAGCGAGGAGACAAACAGGGGTATCAGTATCGGCAGCAGGGCCTTTGCCCGCTTTACAAGGCTGCCCGTCTCAAAGTCCGCGCCGCGCGCCTTCTGGGCGGACATTATCTTGTCCGTCTCCTCAATGAGCGTGGGGATAAAGCGCAGCGCCATGCTCATCATCATGGTCATCTCGTGCACGGGCAGCTTTATCTTTTTCAGCGGGTTTAACATCAGCTCCAGCCCGTCTGTCAGGGCCATGGGGCTGGTGGTGTAGGTCAGCAGAAATGTCGCGGCTATCAGCAGGCTTATGCGCAGGATCATCTTTGCCGCGCGGTCAAGGCCCTCCCAGGTTATCACCCAGCCGGGGAGGATGGGCGTGCCCTGAGTGTAGAAGATGTTCAGAAGGCCCGTCAGGATGATGATGAAGAGCATCGGCTTTAAGCCCTTTACAATGTTCTTCACGCCGATTTTGGACACCGCCATCAACCCACCGGCGGCGGCTATCAGCAGCCCGTAGGACAGCCAGCCCTTGGTCTGGAACAGGGCGACAATGTAGATGATGAGGGCAATAAGCTTCGTCCTCGCGTCAAGCTTGTGGATAAGGCTGTCCCCGGGGAAGAACTGGCCCAGAGTAATATCCTTCAGCATGCGCCCGCCCCCTTTGCCTTCAAAATCTCCGCAAGGAGCTGCTCATGGGTGTAGATAGAGCCGGAGAGCGCCACGCCCCTTGCCCGCAGCTCCATGGCGATCTCAGTCGCGTGGGGCACGGAGAGGCCTATCTTTATAAGCTCCTCCGGGCGCGAAAAAACCTCCTCGGGGCTGCCGTCCATGGCGACGGCCCCGTGGTTAAAGACAAGTATTCTGTCGGCAAGGCGGGCAGCATCGTCCATATTGTGGCTGACCACAATGACCGTCGAGCCGCTGCGCTCGCGGTAGCTTACGATGTTGTCCATAATCTGCCGACAGCCCGCCGGGTCAAGCCCCGCTGTCGGCTCGTCGAGGATAAGCACGCCGGGGCGCATGGCGATAACGCCGGCAACGGCAATGCGCCGCTTCTGCCCGCCGGAGAGCTCCAGCGGGGAGCGGTCAAAGAGCGCCTCATCAACGCCCGCAAAGCCCGCCGCCTCGCGCACGCGCTCCTCAAGCTCATCACCCTTGAGGCCCATGTTCTTCGGGCCGAAGGCAATATCGGCAAAAACCGTCTCCTCAAAGAGCTGGTACTCCGGGTACTGGAACACAAGGCCGACCTTGCCCTTGACGTCCCTGCGGGATATCTTGTCCCTGTTTATATCCTCGCCGTCATACAGCACTCTGCCGCTCGTGGGGCTTAAAAGGGCGTTGAGGTGCTGGATAAAGGTCGATTTTCCCGAGCCTGTGTGCCCGATAAGGCCCACAAACTGCCCTGTCGGAATTGTAAGATTTATATTGTCTATCGCGACTTTTTCAAAAGGCGTCCCCGCGCTGTAAACATGGCGCAGGTTTTCCACCGTGATCTCTGCCATAAAAGTTCTCTCCAAACTGTTGACTTGTGCTGCTCAAAGCCTCCCCTGTGTAAGGGGAGGTGGTTTGCGGTCTCACCGCAAACCGGAGGGGTTGTCCTGTTCGTTTTTTCGGTGCAACTCTGGGGTTACAATCCCTCAGTCAGCTTCGCTGACAGCTCCCTTTACACAAGGGAGCCTTGGTGCAACCTTTGCACGAGGAATCCTATATTTTTTCCGCAATTATCTCCGCGCAGGACTCGGCGTCCAGCCGGTCAAGGGGCAGGTCAAAGCCCTGCTTATTCAAATCATCGAGCAGCCGCACCGTCTCCGGCACGCCAAGGCCCTCGCTCTGCATAAGCTCCACCTGGCTGAAAACCTCGGCCGGGCTGCCGTCTGCAACGATAAGCCCGTTTGACATGACGATGAGCCTGTCCGCGCCGATGCACTCGTCCATATGGTGGGTTATGAGCATGACGGTCATCCCCCGCTCGCGGCAGAGCGCCGTGACCGTGGAGACAACCTCCCGCCGCCCCTGGGGGTCAAGCATGGCTGTCGGCTCGTCGAGCACGATGATATCCGGCCGCATGGCCAGCACTCCCGCGATGGCGACGCGCTGCTTCTGCCCGCCGGAGAGCAGATGCGGCGCGTGCATCCTCAGCTCGTACATGCCGACCTGCTTGAGGGCATCGTCCACACGCTGGCGTATCTCCTCCGGGGGTACGCCAAGATTCTCCGGCGCGAAGGCGACATCGTCCTCCACGACGTTTGCGACTATCTGGTTATCGGGGTTTTGGAACACCATGCCCACGCAGCGGCGCACATCGAGGGTCTTGTCCTCGTCCGCGGTGTCCATGCCCTTTATCAGCACCCGCCCCTCGGTTGGGGTGAGGATGGCGTTCATATGCTTTGCAAGCGTGGATTTTCCGGAGCCGTTATGCCCCAGCACCGCCACAAAGCTGCCCGCTTCAATTTCCAGGTCTATCCCGCGCAGAGTTTCTATCTCGTCCTCGGGATACAGGAAATGCACATTTTCACATTTGATTATAGCGCTCAAATCAATTTACCCTTTACTCTCCCAGCGGCAGGTCGCCCCGCAAGGCAGGACTAACCCGCTGTCCGTGACGGGCAGGCCCAGCTCCTGGCTTTCCGAGCTGCCGCCGAATTTTTTTGTGAATATACTCTCCGAAACATAGCTGAGCACTGAGGGGGAAAGCCCCGTGGTGTAGGAGTTGATGATGACAAAAAGCGGCTCCTCGCTCAGCACTCCCGCGCACAGGGACACGAAGCCCCAGAGGTTCTGCTCAAGCTTCCAGACCTCGCCCCCCGGCCCGCGGCCATAAGAGGGAGGGTCCATGATTATCGCGTCATAGCGTCGCCCGCGGCGTATCTCGCGCTCAACAAATTTTGCGCAGTCGTCCACTATCCAGCGGATGGGCGCATCCGACAGGCCGGAGGCGGCGGCGTTTTCCTTACCCCAGGCGACCATGCCCTTCGCGGCGTCCACATGGCAGACGCTTGCCCCCGCCTTTGCGCAGGCGACTGTCGCCCCGCCGGTGTAGGCGAAGAGGTTCAAAACGCTTATCGGCCTGCCCGCGCGGCGGATCTTATTCATGGCCCAGTCCCAGTTCGCCGCCTGCTCGGGGAAAAGCCCCGTGTGCTTGAAGTTCATGGGCTTTACGTTGAATGTAAGCTCCCCATAGCGCACCTGCCAGTTGGCCGGAAGACTCCCCTTGTCCCAGCTTCCGCCGCCTGTCGCGCTGCGGCTGTATCGGGCGCTGCGGCTGTCCCAGTGCTTGTTGCGGCGCGGAGTCTCCCATATCGCCTGCGGGTCTGGGCGGACCAAATAATAGTCTCCCCAGCGCTCCAGCTTTTCACCCTTTGAGCAGTCCAGCAGCTCAAAATCCTTCCATTTATCTGCAATCCACATATATTGACCATACCTACCCCATAGTAATTCATGGTATTTTATCACTAAACCGCGATGTGGTCAATAAAAAACACGGCCCAAATCCACTTTGAGCCGTGTTTTAAGATTATTTAAGGATGTGTGTAGAAAATATACGCATTCTTTTCTTGGCTCTCCCTCTGGGAGAGCTGGCGCGGCGTTAGCCGTGACTGAGAGGGCCCGCGCGAAGCGCGAAACTCTCAACACGAGCAAATCTCTGCTGTGCAAGGGGATACCTCTCAGGCGCTGCGCGCCAACTCCCCTACTGCGGTAGGGGAGCCTTTGGGTGCTGCAAATTTACATCACCCTATCGTGCTGAAATCGACCATGTCCAGAATCGCGTCGACCTCGGCGTCGGTCAGGGGGTGGGGCGTGCCTATGTCTATGGCCACATAGGAGTTTTCAAGGTAAACATAGGCGCAGTAATCTCTGCCGTTATCCATGACGGTCAGTATTGTGCCGTCGGGGGTGGTGTGGCTGCGGGTGGTGAAGGAATCAATGTCCCCATGCACACTATTGATAACCTCATCTCCGCTGGAGAGTGTGCCGTACGGAGAGTTGTAGAGGTAGCAATTTACGCCGTCCCACAGCGCGTCATCCGTGTAAAAGCTGACAGCAAATGTCCCCTCATCATAGAAATAGAACTTATCAAATCCTGTCGGCCCGGTGCGGAAAAAGCTCCCGCCGCCTGCGCAAATCTCGTTGACCCTTTGAATTATCTCCTCGCGGGTGTAAAGCTCCGTCTCCCCGTCGAAGTTTTGAAGCATAAGCTCCGACTTATGGCGCAGCTTCAGCCCATAGCTTGCGGCGATGCTCTCCAACTTTTCCTCCATCTCTTGGGAGTATACCCAGTAGTGGGAGTCATATTCGCCGTAGCCTTTTCCCTTTGCCTCTATATACGCCATTTCCTGCTCGTATTCCTCCGCCGTTGCGGTGCGGCGCTCCATCTCTACGAGCTTGTGGTCAAACAATTCATTTTCGTCATCTGTTTCTTCAAATGCATAGACAATTACCGTGTATGTGCCGTCCTCGTTTTCCTCCCATCCGCATGCGGCAGCTCCCTCTGGCGGCTCAAAGACCGCCGGCTCATGTATCCCGTTTTCCTTCCGCCACGCCTCCCATTCTGCCCATGCTTTAGCGGAGTTTTCGATTTTCTCCTTTATTGCGGCGTCCACCGTGTCCTCCACGGCCTGCGGCTGGGACACGGAAATGTCTGTCCATTTGTTTGCCGGGCTTTCGGGTGCGTCGGCTTCCGGGATTATATTGGCCTGCTGATTGAGGTCAATTGCCATTGTCTTTATGCCGAATATATCGCTTGCGTATGCCGCCGCACCCAGCGCGATAATCAGCGCCGCCGCGAGGGCGAGGGTTATTATGCGTTTTGTTTTCACTCGTGCGCTCCTTTCCGGGGAGCTTTGCATGAGCTTGGGGTCAAAACCCGCCGTTTCGCTGATATGCCGCTCGTCGAGGGCGTTCAGCGCCTGAGATATGATTTCCCGCTTCATACGGTAACTCCCTCCTTTTCGAGTATTCTTCTGAGCTTTTCCTTCGTGCGGTGGAGGCGGACAGCGGCGTTGTTGTAGCTCATACCGGCCATTGCCGCGATGTTTGACAGAGAATCGGCGTACCAGAACCTGCGCATAAAGAGGAACCTGTCCTCATATGTAAGCGTGTCGAGGAAGGCGTTTATAATCTCCGCAAGCTCCTTCGCGGCGGCCGCGTCCTCAATGCTGCCCCGGTCAGGCAGGCACTCCTCAAGCTCGTCCAGCGCGAGGTCGTACTGGCTGCTGCGCTTCTTCGCGCGGTCGGCATGATAGCGCTTTGTGGCAAGATTGCGCGCGATTTTGCACACATAGGTTCTCAGCGGCGCGGGGCGGTTTGGCGGGATGCTGTTCCACGCGCCGAGCCACGTGTCGTTGACGCACTCCTTCGCGTCCTCCGCGCTGCCCAGAATGTTGAACGCCACACGCTCCACCGCGCCGCCGTGCCGCTTGCTCAGCTCCGATATTGCCTGCTCCGAGCGCTCAAAGAACAGGTCAATTATCTTCTCGTCTGTCATGCGCTGTCACCTCTTTCCGTCTTCACCTATTATACTACGGTTTTGGGGTGGATTTTTACAGGGGAAATGGAAAAATTTGCATCGCTGTGCATAAGCTGCACCGCACCATCTTGGCTCTCCCCCTGGGAGAGCTGTCACGAAGTGACTGAGAGGGTAGCGCGAAGCGCAAAGTTCACGCTGGCGTAAGTCCCACTGCTATAGGGCTTATCCTCTCAGGCGCTGCGCGCCAGCTCCCCTTTTGCGAAAGGGGAGCCAAGGGATGGGTGCAAATTTCATCAAAAAAACTCCCGGAGCAATCCGGGAGTTTTTAGGCATAGCAAAAGCCTCGCAGAGTTCGCCGCCCGCGGGCGGCGAATAAAGTTAAAATCTGTTTTTTCCGGGGGCACGTACCTCGGAAAAAACTCTTTGCGCGGAGAGAGTGTATTTTTGCCCTCCAATACCGTTCTCTTAATTAAATTAATGACCCAAAGCGGTCACGAATTTGGAAGGAAGAAGGAGCTGACGGATATGCAGTTTTCGCTTTCAGCGGAAACGGAATGGAGTCTGCTTCTTCTGACGTATGCGCAGTTCGGAGTGAATCCCCTAATTTACATACAAAGGCAAAGCCTTTGTATGTAAATTAAATTAGTGGCAGTTAAAATACAGCAGAGCCGTGCTGTCGGTGAGGACAGCGTCGCACTTGCCGGAATAGAGATACTGGAAGCACTCGGTGGTGCCGCCGGCAAGGCGCGTCACCTGCTTGAGGCGGCCGGCGAGCTTTTCATCGGAGTTGAGCGCGTCCATGGCCTCAGTGGTAGAGCACATGGTCATGGTCTTGCCGGAGAGCATGAGCCGGTTCCAGGCAAGCGTTCCGTTGCGCACGGCGATGACAATGTCGTTTTTCATATACGGGCCGAACTGGACGTACAGCCCCTGGCTCAGCTCGCTCTCATTGAGGGCGACACCGCCCCAGGCGCAGTCAATATTTCCGGAGGAGAGCTCGATATACACGTTCTCCTTCTCGATGGCCTGAAACTTCACTCCCCAGCCCAGCTTCTCCGCCGCGGCCGTGGCAAGCTCCACATCATAGCCCCAGAACTCGCCGTTGGTCATGTAGGCAAGGGGGAAGGAGTTTATATCCATGCCGACGATGAGGTCCCTCGGCTCAAGCTCGGGCACGTTGTCCATGGCCTTCGCGTCCTTTGGAAAGTCCACCGCCCGCTCACCGAACCACTTTATTGCCAGCTCATCCACCTTGCCCTCGGCGGCCAGCACCTCAATCGCGGCCACAACATAGCCGCCGATGGGGTCATCGGGCCGGAAAGCGATGGAGTATTCCTGCTCAACCAGCGTCTGCACAGCCTTGACACCCCGCCCGCCGCCGCAGGCGGCAAGACTCAGGCACAGGCAGAGCGCCAGAATTACACATATTGCTCTCTTCATATATCTATATACCTTTCAAATAGTAGACAAAGCCTCGCTCAGTGCTTCGGTGTATATCCCCGGCTACCGCCAGAGGTAGCGGGTTCTTTTTTGCGCCGCCGGACAAGCAGCAGCACCACGGCGGCAATGACGATAACCGCACCGATGCCGCCCGCAATGGCAATGACCGGGACGGGGGACTTCTCCCCCGGCTCCTCATCCTGCGCGGGCGCTGCGCTTGGTATCACGCTGGGCGTGGGCTGGGCCTCAGCTGCCGCCTGCTCCTCGGCCTGCCGGCGCTCGAGCTCCTCCTGCTCGCGCAGCAGCTGCTCGGCAAGGGCTTCCGCCTCCGCCTCCGCCTGCGCCTGCTCATACGCTTCAAGCTCACTGTCAAGCTGGAGGGTGTAGTCCCTGAACTTTACACACAGCTGCGCAATGACATTCTCCCCGCCCGCGATGCTCAGATCCTTTGTCATGACGACGAGGATATAGGGGTTCGGAGTGTAGACTATACCGGCGGTGCTGTTAAATTCCTTGTAGCTGCCGTACTTCTGGGCAATCTCATACTCCGTGCCCATATCGCGGCGGAAATACGCCCCCGGCTGGGCGGGCTTGAGACAGTCAATAATATGGGGAAAGCGCTCGTTTTCAAAATACAGGGTCTTCATGACATCGGTCATGAAGCGGGCGTTAAAGTAGCTGTAATCATAAAAATCCGGGTCGTAATCGTCGACCGGCAGGTCCGAATACTGCTGATAAAGCTCCCGGCACTCGCGGTCGGTGCCGATATAGTGCATCATCAGGTGCGCAAAGTCGTTATTGGAGTAGGTCAGGATGCTCTCCTCCGCCCTCGCGAGGGTCAGCCCGTCGAGGTTCGAGTCCTGCGTCAGCTCCCCGTTATACTCCCGCTCGGCGAGGATCATCATCAGCGGCACCTTGTACATGCTGGCGCTGTAATACCACCTGTCCCCGTTATAGAGCCAGGTGTCACCCGTGGCAGTGTAGCAATAACCCACGCTTATCTTCTCGGGGTCGAGGTTTTTCTCCTCAATATACTGCGCAACCATCTCGTTTAGCTGCTCCTCGTCGATAATCCCCGCCGGGGCCTCGTCCCCCTCCGCATATGCGGGCACCGAGAGCAGCGCCGCGCTCAGCACGAGCGCCAATATTCCGTTGAGTGCCCTGTGAAAAGCCCTCATCATCAATTCTCCTGTTAAATAATTTCTATATTGTCTCCCCGGCGGTGCAGAGCGCTCCCGAAAAAGGCCTCTGCCGCGCGGATAAGCGCCGCCGTGTCCTCGGCCCCGGCCGTCTCATAGGCCGAGTGCATCGCAAGCTGGGCAAGGCCGATGTCCACCGTGTCAATCGAGACATGGGCGGAGCTGATATTGCCAAGCGTGGAGCCCCCGGCGAGGTCGGCCCGGTTCGTAAAGCGCTGGGTCTTCACCCCGGCGCGGCAGCAGATCTCCCCGAAAACGGCGGAGGACACAGCGTCGGTGGTGTATTTCTGGTTGGCGTTATATTTAATGACGATGCCCCCGTTCATTTTGGGGCGGTCGTTCCTGTCGGCATATTCGGGGTGGTTCGGGTGCACAGCGTGGGCATTGTCGGCCGAGACCATGAAGCTCTCCGCAAGCGCGGGCAGATAACCGGCCTCCTCAAGGCCGAGGCCTGTCCAGGCGCGGCGCAGCACGGCGGCGAGGAAATCCGAATCCGCGCCCTGCTTCGTGCCGCTGCCGACCTCCTCATTGTCAAACACGCACAGCACCGGCGCGCTCTCGCTTTCTCCGGCCTTCAAAAAGCCCTCCATGCAGCCGAAAACGCACTGCAAATCGTCCAGCCGCGGCGCGGAGATGTATGCTCCCTTCGCGCCCCAGACGCGGCCCTCGCTGCGGCAGTACACAGTCAGCTCCTTTGAAACGATGTCCTCCATGGAAACGCCCAGCTCCGCAGCTATAAGGCTGTCGAGCCCGGCATCCTCTGCGGCAGCACCCAGCAGGGGCAGCATGTCCACATTGGGGTCGTATTTCTTGCCGTCGTTGGCGCTTCTGTCCATATGGATGGCCACATTGGGAATGAGCATCAGGTCGCGGTCAATGTTCACAAGGTTGCTCGTGAGGCCCTTATCGCCGCGGATAAGCACCCGCCCTGCGACGGAAAGGGGCCTGTCAAGCCAGGTGGAGCAGAGCATCCCGCCGTATTTCTCGACGCATACGCGGCGGTACCCGTCGTTCTGGGTTTCGCTGCTCTCCTTGACCTTGAAGGCCGGAGAATCCCCGTGCGCGGCCATTATCATGTAGCTTTTGAGCGTTTCTTCCGGCGCTCTGAACGCGATAATGGCGGAGCCGCCCCGGCGGGCGAAATACTTCCCGCCCGGTTTGAGCCGCCACTGCTCGCTCTCAAAAAGCTCGGTATAGCCCGCCGCCGCGAGCCGCTTTGCCACGGTGTCCGCCGTGTGCAGAGCAGTAGGGCAGGCGGAGATAAAATCAAAAAGCGCGGTGTTAACAGTGTTTTCCATATCAAAAAAGCCTCTCAGAGCTCGCCGCCCTCGGGCGGCGAACATAGGTTTTAGCCAAAGTTATCGGCGGTGTGTAGATATGAGTGCAGAGAGGGGACGGGAATCCCCTTTCTGCGTTCAATCTTCTGTTTATTCATGAGCATTTTGAATACTCATGAATAAACTCTCAAGGCGTCCGGCTTTGTCGGCGCCTTGAGTTCGCCGCCCGAGGGCGGCGAATAAATTTCAAATCATTTTCCGTCAGGGCGCGTACCTGACGGAAAATACTTCTCAGGCTGCAAGTGTGGAATTTGTGCGCCAAAGGCGGACAAATTATGCGCGCAGCAGACCGCTATTCTCTGGTTGGAAAGCCTTTGGCTTTTCAACCAATTTCTACCACATAGCCCATCGTGCCGCCGTAGACATCGCCAAACTCGGCCATGGGGTCGTTGCGGCTGTCATTATAGGCCCAGCCGTTGTGGTTCCAGAGCATGACATAGTCCTCAGCCGCGCCGTCATAGCTGTCGGTGCCGGTGGGCTCACCGGCGGCCCAGCTGTAAAAGCTGACGCTCTCTCCGCCCTCCCAGGTGAACACGCCGTCCACCCGGTGGCAGCCTATCCAAAGGCGGCTGACCCCGGCCTCTTCGGCGAGGGCGCAGATATCCTCAAGCTGGTCCTGACTGGTGATGACCGCGAGGCGCCCGCCGAGCGCAGCGGCCTTCTCCTGGGCCTCCGTCCAGCTGCAATCCTCTTTGATGACCTGATATGTAGGCTCTACCGGCTGGGATTCCGTGGGTGGCGGGGTGACAACAACATCCGGCGTGGGTTCGGCGGGCAGAACGGTTCCTCCGACGCCGCCGTTATCCGTGGGGACAATCTGAATATCCGGCTCACCGTGCCAGGCCATATCCTCCAGCATCGCGCTGACGACAATGGCGGCGATAACCATGGCCGCGCAGATTATCAGCACCGGGATGACCGGGCTGCGGCGGGGCCTTCTCTCCTTCGGGGCCGCCTTGTCACCCACGCTGTATTTCACGGCGGGGTCGGAAGCGGCGGTGTTTATGACTATCGGCTCAAGCTCCGGGTTCTTCTCCTCTGTCAAAATGGGTATCGGCTGACGCACGACCTGCACCTCAGGCTCCGCGCTCACAGGCGCGGGGGCGCTCTCCGCGGCGGGGGCCGGAGCGGGCTTCTGCTCCTTCGCGGGGGCCTTGCGCTGCTCCTTTTTGGGCGCCGGCTCATAGACGCGCACAAGCTCCGGCTCGCTCTCGGGCTGCTTTTCGACCTTCGGCTGCTCAGCCGGGGCGGGCGTGTCCTCGCTGTTTCGCTGGATAATGTCCATCATTATGCGCTCAATATCGTCAAGGTCGTCGTCCTTTTTGTCAAAAATAGCCTCAGCGCCGGAATTATCACCCAGGTACAGGTTCTGCACGCAGTTATTCAGCACCACGCGCAGCTCCTCAAGGGTCTG
Source organism: uncultured Eubacteriales bacterium (assembly GCA_900549545.1). GTDB lineage: Bacteria > Bacillota > Clostridia > Oscillospirales > Oscillospiraceae > Limivicinus. Next base: position 49,152 of record URPA01000007.1, on the reverse strand, counting down.
ATAGCGCTCAGTGGCCTTGAAGCGGGTGGCCTTGGCGATAATTTCACCCAGGCGCTGCCCGGCATACTCCGGCGGGGTGATGTCCTCGCCGTTCATACGGCGAAGCTGGGGCTTTTCGCTCTGCCCCTCAAAGGGCAGCATGCCCATGGTCACTCCGTAATAGAGCAGCAGACCCATGGAGTACACATCGGAGGCAGCGCTGCCGCTGCCGTGCCAATACAGCTCCGGGGCGAGAAATTCCAGCTCCTGCCCGTCCCAATCCCCGGCGCGGGCGGGGCCGAGGGAGAGGCTGCCGTCCTCGTTCCGGCTTATATTCTGGGGGTAAATACCGCCGCGGTAGCCCCGGCTGCCCACCTCCTGCGAAACCAAAACGCAGAGCTTGGACACCAGCTCGCACAGCTCCTGACGGCTCATGCGGGTAATCTTGTCACCCAGCTGCTTATCCGGCGAAAATTTAATATTCGGCATCTGATACCTCCATAAAGGTTCTCTGTATTTTCAAATGACTGCGAAAAGCGGTTCTATGCCTCCCCTGCGCAAGGGGAGGTGGGTTGCGGCAAAGCCGCAAGCCGGAGGGGTCGTTACCTGTGCCGCGATTAACTTTAGTGCTTATAATTTCGCGCATTTACGACCCTTCAGGCGCTTCGCGCCAGCTCCCCTTACGCAGGGGAGCCTTGGTGCAAAGCAAAGTATGACACCAGCGCGTTGAATTTCAACTGCGCGCATAATTGTCAACATTGATTTTATATCACGCCGCCGTGGATGCGTCAACGCGATTATTTTTCCATTTTGTTGGCAAGCTCGGTTATCCTGTCGGCGTAGGAGGCCAGCTCCTTGTTGGGCCTGCCCTCTATGCCGCGGCACACGCGCAGCAGCCGCTCCGCCGCGGCGATAAGCCTTGTAAAGGCGGGGCTTGTGCGCCGCTTCGCGCCGTCGGGCTTTTTCTGCACGGGCTTACCCTTGGTGATAAGCTCGAAGCTGCCGGTGAGCAGGTCAAAAACCGTCCCGCTGTACGGGGCGAAGGCGCGGTAGCCCTTTTCGTCGTTGAGGCAGGCGGTAAAGCTGTCGGCTGACTCCGGGTCGCCATGGTTAACAAACACGAGCTCCGGCTTCCTCTCAAAGCCCTCCAGCCAGCGCAGAAGCCCCGCCTTGTCCCCGTGCCCGCTGACGCCGGGCAGCGCGTCAATCTCGGCGTTTACATGGATTGTCTCATTAAAGAGCTTGACATCCTTCACGCCGTCAACCAGAATCCTGCCCAGAGTGCCCTCGGCCTGATAGCCGACGAACAGAACCGTGGACTCCGGCCGCCAGAGATTGTGCTTCAAATGGTGGCGGATACGGCCCGCGTCGCACATGCCGCTGGCGGAGATGATGACCTTGGGAGTCTTGTCCTCGTTTATGGCGCGGGATTCCTCCTGAGATACCGCAAGCTCCAGCCCCGGGAAAACAATGGGGTTTACGCCGCTGCGGATTATCTTCTGCATCTCATCATCAAGATAATCCATGTCGCACTGGAGAAAGACGCTTGTGGCCTCGATAGCCAGCGGGCTGTCCACATAGACGGGGAAATCCCCGTGCCCCGTGACAAGGCCGCGCTCCTTTATCTCGCGGATAAAGTACAGCATCTCCTGCGTTCTGCCCACGGCGAAGGCCGGAATGACCATATTGCCGCCCCGGTCGAGGGTTTTTTGTATTCTCTTTGCAAGCTCAGGCACATAGTCCACCCGCTCATCGCTGTGCAGCCTGTCGCCATAGGTGGACTCGATTACAAGATACTCGCTGTCCCTCACAAACTGAGGGTCGCGCAGAATTGGCTGGTCAAGGTTGCCGATATCGCCGCTGAAGGTGATCTTTCTGGTCTGCCCCGCCTCGGTGAGCCACACCTCGATAGCCGCCGAGCCGAGCAGATGGCCCACGTCCGTGAGCCGGATGGTGACCGATTCGTTCACCTGCGTCTCCACCCCGTAATGCACCGGGCGCAGCAGGGAGATGGCGCCCTCGGCGTCCTCGATATCATAAAGCGGCTCGACCTCCGCCCCGCCGGAGCGCTGGGCCTTGCGGCTTTTCCACTCCGCCTCGGACATCTGAATGTTGGCGCTGTCGCGCAGCATTATGCCGCAGAGCGAGCAGGTGGCGGCGCTGGCGTAGATAGGCCCGCGAAAGCCCTGCTTATACAGCAGCGGGAGGTTTCCCGAATGGTCGATATGGGCGTGGGTCAGCAGGACAAAATCAATATCCGCCGGGCTTACGGGCAGCTCCTGATTGACAAAAATGTCCTTCCCCTGCTCCATGCCGCAGTCGACAAGGCCCTTTTTGTCCCCGGCCTGGATAAGCGTGCAGCTGCCGGTAACCTCGTGCGCCGCGCCGAGAAATGTTATCTTCATAATTCCCCGCCCTTTCAATAAAAATTTTCCGTTTGCAGTTATTATTATAATACAACATCTTTATGACCATATCAAGAACCGTCACAAAAACTTTAAGAAAAATAAAGATATAAAAAACACCTGCCTTGCGGCAGGTGTTCAATGTTTAAAATCCCTCGAACCGGTTTATCTGACTCGACTCGGGCAGGTCGCCGAGCGCGCCGAGAGTTTTCAGCAGCTCAAGGTGGGTCTGGCTGACCTTGGGGCAGGCGCGGCCCAGCTCCTCGATGGAGATAAACTGCTGCCCGGTTTTGCCACAGGCCGCCAAATCCAGCGCCGCTGTCTCGCCAAGCCCCGCGATGGACACGAAGGGCGGGCGCAGCCAAAGGGAGAGCCAAGGCGTCACCGCAACGACTCCCAGTCTCCCGAGTCCTTCAGTCCAGCGCCAGATTCCACACACAGTCCCATGGCAATGAGCAGTCACATGCCATAAAGCGCTCGCCGTCGGCGGCGGGTTCATAGCTCAGGGCATAGGCTGCGCCAAGCCTTGCTGCAACTGCGGCGGCAGCGGTTTTGTCCGCCCCTATCAGCTCACAAATCTTCGCAGTGTCCCCCTCCGGGTAGGCGGCGGCTATCCCCTCGCCCACGGCGAAAAAGCCCCCGCCGTAGCATTTGCAGAGCTCATACTGAAACTCCAGATACGCCGCCGGGAAGCGGATGTGTGCTCTGCCGCGCAGCAGCTCTTCCCGCCGCTGTGCGTATTCTGCGGCGCTTATCTCGCGGCAATCACCCGCGGCGGCTTTACAGCGCCGCTCTCTGCGGTGCAGAGCATATTTCACGCCGATGAGCTTTTCATACCAGTCGTACAGGCTCTCCTCCGCCGGGAGGGTGCAGATTATCTCTGCCCCCGCCTGCCGGGCATCCTCCGCCGCCGCGACGGACAGCGCGCCGCCGATGCCAAGGCCCCGGCAGCTCTCGTCCACCGCCACAGCGTAAATATAGCCGCAGCTCTTATGCTCCGGCAGCAGCTCAAGCCCCGCGAGGGCGTAGGCCGCGCCCACGGCCCTGCCCTGATACTCGGCGGTCACTCCACTGCCCAGCTCCGGCAGCAGGGCAAAAAACTTCTCTATAAGCTCCGGCGGGTCGCCAAAGCATTGCTGCCAGAGCGCGGACAGGGCGGCATAGTCCTCCGCCCGGGTCTCGCGCAGGGTAAAATCAGTCATCGATCCACCTCGCGGTGTACTTTTTCACCATAAATTCCGGTTTATACGAGAGCTTTGACTGGCGCAGGGAGTCAAGCCCCATATCGTCCTCGCGGTTTATATACTTTATTTCCGGGTGATTTTTTGTCACCATACGCACAAGCTCACGGCAGACCATGGGGTAGGCGCCGTTAATGTCGATGCGCGCCTTCTCAAAATGCACATCAAAGGTGTCCGCGCTTATCTTCTCGCCCAGACTGAAGCCGACGATCTCCCCCTCGATGCGGAGCACTCCCCCCTCAAGGCCCAGCCGCTCAAAGGCGGCAAAAGCCCTGACCAGCGCGTCATGCTCGGCTGCGATGCTGCTGTCAAGCCGGGCGGCGTTATCCTCCGTCCATATATCGAGCATGTCCATGCAGCCGGGTATCAGCGCCCTCGTCAGGGGCACGAAATCCCAGTCATGCTCCGCCTCGAAGCGGTTGCAGTGGTTCTTCTTGCCGTGCAGCGCCTTGCCAGAGTAGGTGCTGAGCTTTTCGGCGAGGTACACATAGTCCGCGCAGGTCTCGTCCTCGGTATACTCGAAGCGGCCGGGGTAAAGGCTGTCAAGCTGCTCGCGGTGCCTGTCGGTAATGCCGCGGATGTACAGCGGGTGCCCCTCCGCCGCCGCGATAAGGCGCAGCTCCTCCACCGCCGGGGCAAGCTCCCCCGAGCCAACCGGGAAAACAAAGGTAGGCTTCCCCTCATAACGCAGCTTTGTGAACATTCTGTCTCCAAAGCGGCAGACAAGCTGGCGGTAGCGCTTGTCCCAGATGTAAATATTGCCAAAATTATAGTCCGCGCTGGAGTTATTTTCCGCCGCCACTATCTCGTCTACCCAGCTTTTGTCGCAGAGAGTGACGGTCCTGAACTGTACCATACTTAATCGGCGGCCAAATCCGCCCTGATCTCCTTCCTAAGTGCTCTAAGATCCATAAACGCCTCCGGTCTTTTGCTGACGTCCCGCAGCAGGGCGGAGGGGTGATAGGTCGCCATGACGCGGCGGCCGGCAATGTCAAACCACTGCCCGTGCTCCCGCGTTATGCGAAAATCCTCTTTTATAATAGCCATGGCGGCAATGCGCCCAAGGCAGAGGATTATCTTTGGGTCAACAAGGGCGATCTGCCTGTCAAGCCACTGGCGGCAGGCGTCCTGCTCCAGATTGAGCGGGTCGCGGTTGTGCGGAGGGCGGCATTTTACGATGTTCGCAATATACACCTTGCTTCTGTCAAGGTCAATCATCTCAAGCATCGAGTCGAGCAGCTTGCCCGCGGGGCCGACAAAGGGCACGCCCTGCAAATCCTCCTGCTCGCCCGGTCCTTCACCGATGAGCATTATTTTCGCGCTCTCATTGCCGCAGCCGAACACAAGCTTCGTCCGCCCCTGGCAGAGCGAGCAGGCCCGGCACCCGGCACATTCGCTTTTAAGCCTCTCCCAGCTATCCATTTACTGATCCTCCGTCCCCGACGCGAGCGAGAGCAGCAGCTCCCGCCTGTTGAATTGGGGGAATTCTATAACATAATCGAGCAAAAAGTCAAGCATATTTCCAAGCTCCCTGCCCTCAAGGCCGAGAGCGAGCAAATCATCCCCAGTAACAGCGAGATGCTTCATTGAAAAGCAGTCCCCGCTTTTTAAGACGGTTTTCAGCTCCCGGCGGCAGTCTCCGCCAAGAAACGCGTCATACACCGCGGCGGCAAGGGACACCGCGTCCACTCCCCTGTCGCGCAGACTCCGCTTCCACTCCACCGCCCCCTGCGGCGGCGGGGCCGAGAGCAGCTCCCCGGCGGATATGCAGCAGCGCAGGCTGCGCCCGTCGAGGCGCAGAGCTGTCAAAAACGCCTCCGCCGAGCTTATGCAGCCCTCCGCCCTGAGCAGCGCGCAAAGCCCAGCCCAGCGGTACATGGGCTTTTTCGGCAGGCGGCGAAGGCCGCGCCAGTCACGCTCCGCCCCCGGGCGGCAGACAGTATATCCGTCCATCAGCCCGAGCGTGAAAGCGAGGCGGGCCTTTTCAGGCTCCGGGCTTAATAGCAGCTTTTCAAGCTCCTCCCGCACCCGCTCCGGGGCGAGAGAGGCAGCAAGGCCGGCTTTTTTCTCGATAGCCGCCATGGTCTGGCTCTCTATCTCAAACCCCAGCTTTGCCGAGAAGCGCAGGGCGCGGAGCATGCGCAGGGCGTCCTCCTCAAAGCGTTTTTCAGCCGGTCCAACACAGCGGATTATCCGCCGCTGCAAATCCTCCATGCCGCCGAAGGGGTCTGATATGAGCCCCTCGGCGGAGAGAGCCATCGCGTTTACCGTGAAGTCCCTGCGGCTCAGATCCGTGGTGAGGTCGCCCACAAAGCTGACCATGTCCGGGTGGCGGTGGTCGCTGTAATCGCTCTCCTGCCGGAAGGTGGTGACCTCAACCATACGGGAATTGACCCGCACCGTGACCGTGCCGTGCTTTATGCCGATGGGCAGCGAGCCGGGAAATATCTCCATGACCTGCTGCGGCAGAGCACCGGTGCAGATATCCCAATCCTGCGGGCGCACGCCCAGCAGCATATCCCGCACGCAGCCGCCCACCAGATACGCGGGGCAGCCCCGGCTTTGCAGGGTGAGCAGTATATGGCGGACATATTTGGGAACCGTTATATTAGCCATGTCAAGCTCCTCATGTTTCACATTCAGATGCACTTTGCCATAAGATATGCTTGCAAAGATAGCCCCTTCGGGTTATAATCAGTTTTCGGGTAAGCATTACCAGGCAGGTTTATTTTAACATTTTGCTTTGACAACATCAATAGCTTTTAATTTCAACACATAATCTGGAGTGTATTTATGGCTGATTTTTCCAATTTCCTCTCACCCGGCAGAAAGGGTCACCTTGTGGGGATAGGCGGCGTGTCCATGTCCTCTCTGGCGGAGGTTCTGCACGGCATGGGGCTGAATATAAGCGGGTCTGACATGAACAGCAGTCCCAACGTGCTGGGGCTCTGCGCCAGGGGCATCCCCGTGGCGATAGGGCACAGCGCGGCGAACATAGCCGACGATGTGGACTTTGTCGTCCGCACGGCGGCGGTGCACGATGAAAACCCGGAGATCGCCTGCGCGCGGGAGCGGGGCATCCCCGTCTTTGAGCGCACCCAGGCCTGGGGCGCCATCTCCAAGGACTATGCCAACACCCTGTGCATCTCCGGCACGCATGGCAAAACAACGACCACATCCATGTGCACCCATATCCTCATGGCCGCCGACAGGGACCCCACCGTCATGATAGGCGGAACTCTCCCCCTCTTAAACGCCGGGCACCGCGTGGGCCATGGCAACACCATCGTCATGGAGGCCTGCGAGTATTATAACTCCTTCCTCTCATTCTACCCCACGGTGGCGGTCATTCTGAACATTGAGGCCGACCATCTGGACTTCTTCAAGGATCTCGCGGATGTGGAGCACTCCTTCCGCACCTTTGCCGAGCGCGTCCCGGAGGACGGGTTTGTCGTCGCGAATAATGACGACGAGAACACCATGAACACCCTCAAGAGCATTGACCGGAGGGTCATCACCTTCGGCCTCACACCCGACGCCGATGTCTACGCGCAGAACATCCGCTGCATAGGCATAAACAGCGAGTTTGACATCATGTATAAGGGCAAGCTCTTTACAGATGTTACCATTCATGTGCCGGGCATCCACAACGTGAAAAACGCCCTGGCCGCCACAGCCGCGGCCATCTGCCTCGGCATCCGCCCCAACGCCGTGAAATACGGGCTGGCGGGCTTTAATGGCGCGGGCCGCCGCTTCGAGTTCAAGGGTAAGTTCAACGGTGCCGATGTGTACGATGATTACGCCCACCACCCCGGTGAGCTGAAGGTCCTGCTCGACGCGGTGGAGCGGCTCAACTACAAGCGCTCCGTGGTGGTTTTCCAGCCGCACACCTACACCCGCACCGCAGCGCTGTTTGAGGATTTTCTCGAGCAGCTGCGCCGCCCGGACGTGGTCCTGCTGGCGGAGATTTTTGCCGCCCGCGAGAAAAACACCATCGGCATCTCCTCCTCGTCGCTTGCCGATAAGCTCGATAACGCCATTTTCTACCCCAGCTTTCAGGAGCTGGAAACCGCCCTGCGGGAGATTGCCCGCCCCGGTGATATAATACTCACCGTCGGCGCCGGTAATGTGTATAAAATCGGCGAGGACATAGTTGAATAAGACCGCAAAAAATTGACCGGTGAAAACCGGTCAATTTTTTTGTTTGGTCGGGTGCAGCTCATGGGAATAGCCCAGAAAAATGCCGGCCAGGAAGAAGAAAAACAGGACGGAAAAATCCGTGTAATTAAAAAGCAGCGGCTCAAGCATATTGTAGAGCAAGAGGCCGGCCAGCGGCAGGATAAGCAGCTTCTCAGCAAAGCCCGCCCGCGCATCCTCGCTGAAGAAGCAGCGCACCATTCGGATAAGCAGCAAAACGCAATAGACCAGCACGATCGCCAGGCCGGCAAGCCCTGTGTACACCAGCGTTTGCAGCAGGAAATTATGGAAATGCACATTGTGCAGCGGAAGAAGCGGCTGGGCAATAGACATGATTTTATCCGCGCTGCAGCCGCGCAGCAGGCGAATCGGCTCCTGCCTGAGAGTAATAAAGGCGCTTTCAAATATCTGCGTCCTGTCAGAAAGGGTCATAAGGCTCTTTACAAAATCTCTGGGGTCGTCAAACTGATTATTCTCCGGGTCCGCCCCCTCGACAAGGCTGTCCTCTCTGGGTATCGTCCCATCGGGCATGGCCGCGGGCTCTTCCGGCATCCCGGTTTGCGCATCCGCCGTCTCCGTCAGGTCCGCCGCTTCCTGCCCGTCCTCCCGCTCGGCACATATGGCGGCGGAGGCCCGGCTCAGGATATTTTCAGGAATGTCAAAGCTCTTATAGCTCAGCGGCAGGAAGATTACCGCCGCAAGCACTATAACCGCGGCCTTCTGCCACGGCTTTTTCAAGGTGAGGTGCTTGAGGGCAATGAGCATCACGAACATGGCGACGCACACCGAAAAGCCCACCTTCATGTTGCGGCAATATGTAAGCGTAAAGGCAAAGTAGTTAATAATCCACGCGATAGCTATCGGCACTCGCCACAGCTTTTTCCGACAGCTGAAGAAAAAGTACACCAGCATTGACAGGGCGATGAAAAACCATGTGGAGGTCACATTGGGGTTCGTGTCCAGCAGGCCGAGGCGGGCAAAGCCCTGCACGCCCATTTCGCATATATTCTTTTCGGTAATGGGGTTTATTATTGTTATCCGCAGCAGGGAGCACACTATGCTGATAACGCCGAGCAGCGTATAATATCCGCAGGCGAAGCCGCCAAACCAGTTAAGCGCCTTTCTTCTCTGCTCTGCGTTGAGAATAAGCCCCACGGAACCCATCAGGAAAAAAACGCCGCAGTCGACCACCGGCACGAATTCTCTTTTAAACACCTCAACACCGTTTAACAAACGGGAAATCAGAAACCACAGCCAGAAGGCCAGCAGGAGCTTTGCTTCAAGCGCCAGGGAGCGGGCATAGAAGAGCAGGAAGGCAAAAGTCAATATCAAAAACGCAGCCGGGAATATCCGTGTGTGCAGCGTGTCCCACAGGTATATATTTACATGCTGCGAAACAAAAAAAACAAGCACGAGGAACGCAGCAGCGGCAAATATAGCTGCCGGGCGCTCCCCCGGCTTTAGGTTCTGTTTAACGCGCATACTATTTCTCCTTAGCTTTATCGTACAATTACATCGGCGGATAGTATACAACACATCGGGGAAAAAATAAAGCCTCTTAAATTTTTTTAAGAAAGTTTGCAGTTTGTTTTTATATTGTTCAATTGTTTTCTGAACAGCTTTTGTATATTCTGTCTGTTAAAATGAGTAAAGGTCGTGTATTTATGAAGAGATTTCTGCTCATTCCCGTTCTTGCCCTGTGTCTGCTGCTCAGCGGCTGCGGCGGGCGGGAATCTCCTGCCCAAGCTCCGGAGGAGCCGCCCTCCGAAGCTCACGTTCAGGAGTTTGGCGAGGTTGAGATAGCCCGGCCTGACGTCTCCGGCGCGTTTTCAGTCCGGGATATTGAGGGCAGCTATGACGAGGCCGCCGCGATAAAAATAGACCTCAGCGGCGAGAGCGCTGTATGCAATGAGGGCGCTGTCAGCATCAGCGGCTCCACAGTCACCATCCGCAATGAGGGCGTGTACATTCTCTCCGGCAGCTTACAGGGCTGCATAGTTGTTGACGCGGCGGACACCGACAAGGTCCAGCTTGTGCTCAGCGGCGCGGAGATAAGCTCCCTCGACGGTGCGGCAATTTCCGTCCGGCAGGCAGATAAGGTTTTCATTACCCTCGCTGAGGGTACGGAGAATACGCTCTCCAGCTCCGGCGGCTTTGAGGGCGCGGAGGATAATATTGACGCCGCGGTTTTCTCGCGGGACGATTTGACCATAAACGGCGCAGGCGCGCTGAGTGTCAGTTCTCCATACGGTAACGGCATATCCTCGAAAGACGAGCTTACAATCTGCGGCGGCAGCCTGACCGTCACGGCGGCAAAGCACGCGCTCGAAGCCAACGACAGCGCCGCCATCTGCGCGGGCAGCCTTGCGCTCAGCGCCGGGGAGGACGCCGTTCACTGTGAAAACGAGGAGGAGAGCGGCCTAGGCTGGGTGTACATCTCCGGCGGCAGCTTTGATATTCAGGCCGGGGACGACGGCATACACGCCTCCGGCGCGCTGCTCATCGAGGGCGGAGATATAAGAATTTCCCGCTGCAATGAGGGCATCGAGGGCAAGACCGTGGAGATAAGCGGCGGGAACATTCAAATCACTGCCGGGGATGACGGTATAAACGCCGCCGACGGCTCCTCCGCGGGCGGCTTCGGCGGCAGCGCGGGCTGCGCCGTGCTCATCTCCGGCGGCAGCATAGACATCACCGCCGACGGGGATGGCATTGATTCCAACGGCTTCTTCTCCGTCAGCGGCGGTGATATCCACATCGCCGGGGCAAACTACGGCGACAGCTCCATCATCGACTATGAGACAACCGGCAGCTACACCGGCGGCATAGTATTCGGCACAGGGGCCGCATCCATGGCGGAAAATTTCTCTCAGGCGAAAAACGGCGGCTGCATCATGCTCACCGTGGGCAGCCACAGCGCCGGAGCGGAGATAAGCCTTGCGGACGCGGATGGGAACGTTCTTCTCTCCGGGACGGCTGACCGGGATTTCTCCTGCGTCATCATTGCCTCCGCCGATATCAGCGCCGGGGAGACATATTCTCTCAGCATTGACGGCGAGTTGACGGAGATAAACATGGACAGCGCCATTTACGGCTCCGGTAGTTTTGGCGGCTTCGGCGGTGGGTATCCCGGCTTTGGCGGCGGGCCGCAGGGCACGCCCCCCGATATGGACAATGCTCCCGGTACGCCTCCGGATATGGGCGGTGATAATCAGGGTATGCCCCCAGATATGGGCGCGCGGCCGGAAAACCCCAGAAGATAAAAAACATCTCACAAGGCATTCGCCTTGTGAGATGTTTTTTATCATAGTCAAAGCCTTTGTCTTCAATCAAAGTCCAGCACGCGCTCCATGCGCACAAGGGTGAGCCTGTTGCGGATAGCGGCGGAGATGGGCAGCACCTCGTCGCTGAGGGCGGGGTCGATGCCAATATGCTCCGGCAGGTACTTGCAGCCGCAGGCGGAGTAGAGCGCGGCCAGCTCCTCGGGGCTGGGGATGGTGGCGATAAGGGCCTTTATCTCCTCCCAGTGGTCAACAATGTTCTGGGGGTCGAAGGTCGCGAGGACGTCATTGGCGTTCTCCTTGATGATGCCGTCGGCCAGTCTCTCGCCGAATTTCTCGCGGATCCAGGCCTCGCTCAGCGGCTCAAAGGCCTTGGCCTTGGGGGTGGGCAGGGCGGCGAGACGGTGGTACTCCTTGGCGCAGAGATAGGTGCCAACGCCGACGCACTCACCGTGGATACCCTCGGCATTTTCAAAGCGCGGCGGGTGCATCTCCACAAGGTGGGCGATCAGATGCTCGGCGCCGGAGGCGGCGCGGGAGTGGTTGAGCAGCTGCATTGTAAGGCCGCTCTTCATCTGGGCCATGGTCATGGCCTCGTGGTCGGCAACGCCTGTTGCGGCGTACTCGTCGGCGGCCTTGCGCATGATGTCAAGCGCTTCCTTGGCAAGGTCTGCGACCATCGGGCAGAAATATTCGTTGGCGACGATGCGGGAGATCTCCCAGTCGACCAGAGAGATGTACTTGGAGAGAATATCATTAATTCCGCTGGCGACGAGCCTTGCGGGGGCGCCCTTTATAATGTCAAGGTCGGTGACGACGAGCGTCGGGGCGCACATCGGGGTGGACTTCTTCTGCCCGTTGAGGATGGCGGAGCAGATATTGGCGGTAAAGCCGTCAGAGGAGGCGAGGGTGGGGATGGCGACAAAGGGGATGCCCAGCTTGAAGGCGGGGTAACGGCCAAAGTCCATGATGGTGCCCGCGCCGACGGCTACGATGACCTCGGGATTGTCAAGCTGCTTCATCATGTCCTCAATCAGCACATCCTCCGCGCGCAGGCCGTTTGCCTCAAGGACTATCTCCTGATCGGCCTTGACGTGCTTGCCCTCGGTGAGCTTATAGATGACCGTGTCGTACACGACGGCGCGGCGCTTGCCGGCAAGGCCCACCTGCTCCATGTACTTTTCAAAGTTGGCAATGGCACCGCTTTCCACGATGACCATTTTCGTCTCCAGCTCGTGGTCGCGCCCGCACTTGCAGGGGCCCACGTACTTGCTGCAATCCATGATCATAGTTCTTTCCTCCGTATATGTTTTTTGGATAAGCCCAAGTTTTTCCGTCAATAGGATATATCCAAGCGGCGCGAAAGTCAAGCGGAGAAATCCGCTCAAAGGCGGGCAGGGCGATCATTTTTGCCGCATTTTAGGAGCGTTGTGCCGCCAAAAGCCGATTTTGGAGCATTGCGCGGGCTTTTTTATGCTGTTTTCACAAAAATTCTCGTGGTTTTTCTAATTTCAGGATTTCTTCTCTGATGCGGATATATATGTTTCTTCTGTTTCCTGCTGAGCTTTAACAAGCAGTTCCTTTGCTTCTCCGTTTTGCCCTAAGGTGATAAGTTCAATCGCTTTTGAAACTGCGTTGAACAAGTGAAAATACATTTTTCTGAACATATTTTCCTCCTCTGTTTTGCGTCATAACTGCGTCATTTTTACATAGCATGATAATATAACGCTATTATTTTGTCAACACTTCGTCAAGGAGGTTGGCAAAATGAAGGACAATTTGACACGCTACACCCTGCGCGTACCTCAGGAGCTATTAGACAAGCTCGGCTATATCGCGGAATACGAGGGCAGAACCAAAAACCGTGAGCTGGAGCAGATGATAAAAAAACGCATCAGAGATTTTGAGGCTGAAAACGGGCCTATCGTTATCGAAGAATAATGCTTGACTATCAGAGCAAAATATACTTGCTTTGGGTTACTAAATTCTCCGAGGTTCTGCTTGACAAAAGCTAATTTCTGCATATAATAAAAGTGTGGAAACCCAGACGGTTGCCACAGTCAAATTGGAATCAAAGTCAAGGGTATTAAGCCCAAGAGCAGTGAGCCATCTGGTTGCAGCAGACGGCTCACTTTTTCTTATTCTTGGACTTTATGTACATATAGATGGCAAAAGCCAATCCAAAAATACTACAAATGCTTCCAAGAATATTCAAAGCATCCATATCAGCCACCTCCTGAAAATCAAATTCCCGCGAGGCTTCGATATACGCCTTCCTTTCCGCTCCCGCGGGTAGTCAGGCAACCGTCTTTTTAACCGTACACCGTCTACAAAAATGGCAAAACTCAACTGTGGACGGTGGATTTCCACAGGAAAATTATACGTTAATTTTGTGTTTTGTCAACGCTTTTCATTCAGTCAGAAAGCGGGCCTATCGTTATCGAAGAATAATGCTTGACTATCAGAGCAAAATATGGTAAAACTAAGTAGCAAAATAATAATGATTACTATTTTAGGAGGAACACCATGAGCAAATATACCGGTACCCAGACTGAGAAAAATCTTCAGGCCGCCTTTGAGGGCGAGTCCGGCGCCAGAAATAAGTACACCTACTTTGCCTCCAAGGCGAAGAAGGACGGCTTTGAGCAGATAGCCGCCATCTTCCTCAAGACCGCCGACAACGAGAAGGAGCACGCCAAGCTCTGGCTCAAGGAGCTCAACGGCATCGGCAACACCGCCGAGAACCTTGCCGCGGCCGCCGCCGGCGAGAACTACGAGTGGACTGATATGTACGAGGGCTTTGCCAAGACCGCCGATGAGGAGGGCTTCCATGAGCTGGCCGTCAAGTTCCGCGCCGTTGCCGCCATCGAGAAGCAGCACGAGGAGCGCTACCGCGCACTGCTCAGGAACGTCGAGACTGCCGCCGTCTTTGAAAAGAGCGAGGTGAAGGTTTGGGAGTGCCGCAACTGCGGGCACATCGTCGTCGGCACCAAGGCCCCCGAGGTCTGCCCCGTCTGCGCCCATCCCCAGAGCTATTTCGAGCTTCACGAGGAAAATTATTGATAGCATGACAAGCACAAAAAGCCCGGATATCCGGGCTTTTTTGCTGGAAAAATGCGTGTTTTCAAGGCTTCCCCATGCGAAAGGCTGCGCCCGTTTCTTGGCTCCCCTTCGCAAAGGGGAGCTGGCGCGCAGCGCCTGAGAGGTGTCCCCTGCGCGGTTGGACTTGTGCAAGAGTTAATTTTCGCGCTTCGCGCGGGTTATCCTCTCAGTCAGCTACGCTGACAGCTCTCCTTGTTGCGACAAGGCGAGCCAAGGGGATGGTTCAGATTTTGCAACAGCTGCAAAAACTCCACCGCAGTACCTTGGCTCCCCCATCGGGGGAGCTGGCACGGCGTAGCCGTGACTGAGGGGGGGCTCACTCAGTGCTTCGCAGCCCCCTATCGTCAAGCCGCTTTGCGCCTTGACACTTCCCCCCTGGGGGAAGCAAGAATTAGTGCTCTAATAGTTATAATTGCGTTGCACCAAAGGCTCCACTGCGTAAGGGGAGCTGTCAGCCGCAGGCTGACTGAGGGGTCGTTACCTGTGTGGCGATTAGTTTTATTACTCAAAATATTTCACATTTACAATCCCTCAGTCACGGCTATGCCGTGACAGCTCCCTTTACACAAGGGAGCCATTGATACGGTGCAAGTTTTTGTGAGACTGTCTATTTTGCACCCTCACTTACCCACTCTGAGTCGAGCCTAGTAAAGATGATTCGCGTCGTGCAGTAACGACTCGTAGAAATATAACAATCGAGGTAAACCAGCAGTAACGACTGGTAAGCGATGGACAAATCGTCAAGAGCAGATTGCGAGAGAATTTGTGTTCTGACGATGGCATTTTTTTGCAGACATACTTTGTGTATTTCAAGAAAAAATGACGAAGTTAGGGCGCAAATTATCCGCAAGATGCCGCAGGCAGTTTGTTCATTGCTTATCATGGGGCGACCTGAGAAGTGATATGTGCAATCCACCACCGGAGAGAGATTCTCAAGGGAGAACCCTCTCCCTTGAGCCGTGTTTTCTTTTGACAGGACAAAAGAAAAGTGGAGGCCGCAGCTCGTCATCATCAAAATGCAGATAACTTGCTTTTCTCTTGAAGGCTATTACAATACGTGAAAAAGCCCCTGATTGGCTCATTGCCAATCAGGGGCTTCAGCTTGTCAAAAAAGTCCTTGTGGGACTTTTTTGACAAGCTGAAAGTCTCCAAAGCTGTTTAAGAGTTAGCAGCCCAGCTACTGTAAAAAAGCTCGTCACTACGGGCGTTTGCGCTGCGACTCATTTTAATTCGAGGCGGGCCTTGCCCCCTCGAGCACCCCCGCTGCTTCCTCTTCTTCACATTTTTACATGAGTTTTTTGACAGTCTGAAGCCCCTGATTGGCTCATTGCCAATCAGGGGCTTTTCATCATATCAAATCACTTGAGGGCGTTCTTCGCCATGTCGCACAGGGCGGTGAAGGCGGCGGGATCGTGAATCGCGGTCTCGGAGAGCATCTTGCGGTTCATGTCGATACCGGCGAGCTTCAGGCCGTGCATGAAGGTGGAGTAGTTCATACCGTTCATCTTGCAGCCTGCGCTGATACGGGTGATCCAGAGCTGACGGAAATCTCTCTTCTTCTGCTTTCTGCCGATATAGGCATAGCGGCCGGACTTCATCAGCTGCTCGTTAGCCATCTTATAGTGACGGGACTTGTTGCCCCAGTAACCCTTTGCAAGACCGAGGACCTTATTCCTGTGCTTGCGGGTCATCATTGCGCCTTTAACTCTTGCCATTTGTTTATCCTCCTATATAGCGTCTGCCCTTATTTGTAAGGGATCATTTTTTTGATGGTCGCCGTGTTGGTAACATCTGCGTAAGTCTCGGAACGCAGGCGGCGGCAGCGCTTGGTGTCTTTCTTGGTGAGGATATGGCTCTTGAACGCATGTGCGCGTTTTACCTTGCCGGACTTGGTGAGATTGAATCTCTTCTTGGCACCGCTGTGGGTTTTCAGTTTGGGCATGATAATTTCTCCTTCCGTAACTGATCAAACAGGATGAACCTGCTGAATACTTATTCTGCCGCAGGCTCCTTGGGAACCTTGGGCTTTGCCGGTTTTTTCGGCGGGGTCGTGGGCTTGGGGGAGAGGAATATGGACATATTCCGGCCCTCGAGCTTGGGGGCTTTGTCTAAATTCGCAAGCTCCGCGCACTTTTCCGCGAAGCTCTTCAGAAGCTCCGCGCCGATCTCAGTATGAGCCATCTCCCTGCCGCGAAAGCGCACGGAGACCTTGAGCCTGTTGCCCTCGCCGAGGAACTTCTGACCATTTTTGAGCTTGGTGTTGAAGTCATTCTCGCCGATGCCGGGAGACATGCGGATCTCCTTGACCTCGATAACCCGCTGGTTCTTCTTGGCCTCCTTCTCCTTCTTCGTCTGCTCGAAGCGGAACTTGCCGTAGTCCATTATCTTGCAGACCGGAGGATTGGAGCCCGGGGCAATCTTGACCAGATCCATCTCCTTCTCCGCGGCGACACGGAGCGCCTCCTCGGCAGACATAATGCCAAGCTGCTCTCCCCCGTCACCAATCAGGCGTATCTCTTTGTCTTTGATCTCATCGTTGATCTGATGAACAGCGTTTGCTATTTGAAACACCTCCGGAAAATAAAAAGCGCGGACGCACAGCATCCGCGCATAAAAACACACTACTGCCCCATAAAGGGCGCTGTTTTTATTGACCGCAGCTGGCCTTTGCCGCCGGGTGAGGTCGGGGATGCCGCACCTACTTTGTTTTAGCTTTGTTAGTATACCCTTGTTCCGCGCGCTTGTCAAGCCCTTTATTTCAAATATATGCCGGTTTTATGAGTAAAATTCCCTCCCGCGGAAAAGCTAAGATAAAAAGCAGAATGGAGAAAGAGAAATATGGAGTATCTGCTTATCTATACTCTGGGCGGGCTTCTCTACGGGGCCATCGAGCTGCTCTGGCGCGGCTGGACGCACTGGACGATGCTTCTGTGCGGCGGGCTGTGCTTTCTGCTGATGTATCTCATAGGCGCGCTGAGCCTGCCGCTTGTGAGAAAGTGCATCCTGTGCGCCGCGGCGATAACCACGGTGGAATTTTTCACCGGCTGCCTTGTAAACCTGCGCCTCGGCTGGGGCGTGTGGGACTACTCGGCCATGCGCGGGAACATCTTAGGGCAGATCTGTCCACAATTTCTGCTGCTCTGGCTGGGGCTGAGCCTGCCGGGGCTGGGGCTTTGCAAGCTGCTGCGGGGCTTGTTTCAGTAATTCTCCTCCGGTGCGCCCGCCTGATTTTCAAGCTCCATGGCGAGCTTGACTATGCGGCTGGTGCCGAGCCTGTCAGCGCCGAGAGCGATGAAATCCTCCGCATCGGCGAGAGAGGAGATTCCGCCCGCCGCCTTGACCTTCAAGGTCTCAGGGCAGTTATCGCGCATGAGCTTGACATCCTCACGGGTGGCTCCGGCCTTGGAAAAGCCAGTGGAGGTCTTGATATAATCGGCCCCGCAGTCGGAGACTATGCGGCACATGTTTATCTTTTCAAGCTCCGTGAGCAGGCAGGTCTCGATGATGACCTTGAGGACATGCCCCTGAGTGGCGCGACGCACAGCGCTTATATCCTCGGCCACCTTGTCCCACTGCTTGTCCTTGACCATGGAGAGGTTGATGACCATGTCGATCTCGTCCGCGCCGTTTTTCACGGCATCCGCCGCCTCGAAGGCCTTCACGGCGGTGGTCATGTACCCGTTGGGAAAGCCGATGACCGTGCAGATCTTGAGCCTGTCGCCCACATAGCGCTTGGCCCCGGCCACATGGCAGGGCGGGATGCAGACGCTCGCGCAGTTATAGCGGATGGCCTGGTCGCACAGGGCGCGTATCTCCTCGGCGGTGCAGTCCACGCGCAGAAGGGTATGGTCGCATTTTTCAAGAATTTCTTTTATATCCATGTTGTTTGCTCCTTTGTTTGTTATCGCCGCTATTATACAGGCTTTGCCCGGCATATTCAAGAGCGGACAGTGAATAGATTTTAACATCCAAACTAAAAAAACGAAAGGGTTACGCTATGGACATGATACCCGAAAACAACTATGTGAGGCTGTGCGGAACGCTGGCAGGCAGCCCCGCCTATTCTCACACCAGCCGCGGGCAGGATTTTTACATTTTTCCTCTGGAGGTGGAGCGTCTTTCCGGAAACAGCGACACGATAAACATCGTCCTGCGGCGCGCGCAGCTTGAGGCGCTGGAGGAACAGGGCGCGGAGAAGCTCATGGTGACAGGGCAGCTTCGCAGCTTCAACAACCGCAGGGGGCCGGGGGCGAAGCTCATCATAACGGTGCTTGCAAAGGAGCTGAGCTTCTGCGACGGAGAGGACGAGAACACCGTCTTGCTGCGGGGCACGCTCTGCAAGCCCCCGAACCAGCGCATAACCCCCATGGGCCGGGACATCTGCGACCTTATGCTGGCGGTGAACCGGCGCTTTGGCCGCTCGGACTACCTGCCGGTGATATGCTGGGGCACGAAGGCCCGGCAGGCCGCGCTCTGGGCCGTGGGTCAGACGCTGAGCCTGAAAGGGCGGATACAGAGCCGCGCCTACATAAAGATGACGGAGGAGGGCGCGGTGGAGAAAACCGCCTATGAGGTGTCGGCGGCGGAGATAGAGCCGGAATAGCCGGGGCGAAAAATGCCCGCCCGGTTCTACTTTTGTCGAAGCCATTGACCCCTCCCCGCTTTTGGGTTAAGTTAGAAGCAAACTGAAAAAGCGGAGGTATTTCTTATGTGGAGGAAGGCATTTGCGCTGCTGCTGAGTCTCGGCTTTGTGCTGGGGGCGAACATGGATTTGTGCTGCTCGGTGGCTGTAAACGGGCAGGAGCTTGAGGGGCTCTACTCCCCTTTCGCGGCGGATAAGAGCATGGAGGCGGCGGCAGCAGCGGCTGAGGAGATTTTAGAGGTCCCGGCGGTGCTGCCGAAGCTCAAAAAGCACTACCGGCTCTCGTTCTATCCGGCGGAGGGGGACGCGCGCATCATAAGCGACGCGGCGCTGCGCTCCGTTTCCGGCGTCCGCCTTGCCGACGGAGTGTTTGTTAACGGCGTATACATGGGCAGCGTTGAGGATGGCGATGAGCTGTTTTTGCACCTGCGGGAATTTATCTTAAACCAGATGCCAAACGCCGCCGTGTTCGGAAACATCAGCGGCAAGGCCACCGTCAAAAAGATGTACTCTCGCTCCAGCCGCATGACGAATTATGACGACATGGTGCTGCTCATCTCCGGCATGGCCCCGGTCATCTATGTAGACGAAAACGGAAAATTGGTGTGAGGGACAAAAAATCACCCGACAGCGAAAGCTGCCGGGTGATTTTTGCGTTTTCAGGCTTAATTACAGTCAAGAATTGATTCCCTTTATATATTCGTAACAATCGTCGCAAACAAAAACAATCAGCCCAACGCCGGAAGTGTAGTGCTTGGTAGCCTTGTTCGAGCAAAATGCACAGTCGGATGAGCACTCCTCGCAGTAATACTCTGTCTCATTGGTGTACTCGTTTTTATAGCCTTTGGCAGGTGTACTGCCGCAAGATTGGCAGGGCTCGTTGCTGCCGCCGCAGGCGGTCAAGGTGCCGAGCATCATTATTGCGGCAATAAGCGCCGCAAGTATGCATTTGAGGTTATTTTTCATGTTTTCTCTCCTGTTTTGTTATATATTACTGTTTTGGCGCGCTAACTCAGCCAGTTTTGAGCATAGGTACGATTTTCTTTCCGTAAATGTCAATGTATCCGTCGTAGTAAATGACCCCGTTCCTATCCCCCTCAGTGTCATTCAGATGCGTTACTCGAGCCGCCCCACATGAATATTCCAATGTGTATATATCTCTATCGGTATAAAACTCGTTTTTTCGCCCGTCACACATTATAATTGTAAACTTGCTGCGTGGCTCACCATCAACGCTCTCTTCTGTTCTAATGCTGATAATCCTGTCGGCTGCGCTAAATCGAATATCCCCGAACATTACGGACTCATCAGGCACTTTTACAGGCTCAAATGTGAATTTGCCATCCAGGCCAATCCATCCGGCAAAATAGCCGTTATCTTCCTCATATACCAGCGCAGGTATGAATCCTACGCTGAAGAAATAGGATAAGTTGGGTATTTTCAAAAAGGTGTACTGAGATAGGTCAAGAATTAACTCTCCCTCTGAATTGTATAGCTTAACATTATCAATGAAAAATCGTTCGGAATTGTCATTTTGAGGAGCCTGTTTATCGCCGGTAAGTATAACTCCATCCCAAATTAAAACATATTTTCCCGGGTCAATACTCATAACTGGCTCGAGGCTAAAATCTGTCTTTATGCTATAAATCGTATCATCCGAAGTAATGAGAGCTTTTCCATCTTGAAATTTTGTATAGTGAAAATAGGTATTTCCTTCTACAGCACATATCTGCATATTTTCAAATTCGGCCCTTGCACCGGTTTCCGCATTATAAAAAGTCACAAATTCTGCGTCGCCAAAGTCATTTTTACCATTGCTATAGTATATCTCCGCGAATATTTTATCTTCGCAGTAAAAAAATTGCGATTGCATATTATTGCAAAGCGCCTGGGCATCAGCAGACAACCCAAGCATATTATGCCCAAACGGTTCTATAAGCCACGAGCCGTCCCGCCGCATAATACCATAGCTTGACATATTCTCATCCTCATCATTTACGAATCTTTCCACAACAAGCGATTCATTGTCATAAGAATGAACTGAATAATTCGCGTCCTCTGGACTTCTGAGGATGATGTTGCCGTGAATATCGACTATTGAAAATTGCTGCTTAGAATTTTCCTCATATCTCACAAGATACTTGCCAGAGCCGATCATCCCAGCCCAACTAATATTGGGGAATTCGGGTATTGAAATTATCTTTCCCACAGTATTCATGAATCCGGTTGCCTTACTTCCTGATGGATCGATATATTTTATCATAACAGCATCCTGATGATAGGGCTTTGAATAATTCGTCCCAAAATCTTCAACATTCTCCACCGGTGTATAACCATCACCGCTTGTAATATTGGCGCTTATCTCCGTCTCGGTACAGCTTCGGAAGTAGTCTACGGAGAATTGGCCAAAGTAAAGAGTCAGCTTCTCATCGGTTAACTCGCCTATCTCCACAGTGTTTACTTCGCCATAAAAATTTGTCAGCTTTAGCTGGCCATCATTTACTATTGTCCACTTACATTCGCCGTATTCCGAGGCGATTTGACAGGTACCGTCGCTGTAAAAAATATATTCCGGCCCTTCCCTCATGTCCTGATTGAGGCTTGTATGTCCATCTCTGTACCATGAGCCTTCAAGCTTTTTCTCGACATCCTCGCCCTTACCGCAAGCGGTGCAGAGCGAGAGCAGCAGCGCGGCAAGCAGAATAAGCGCAAACATTTTCCGTCTCAAAAAAATCCCTCCTTTTTAATTTTGCACAAAAAAAGTGTGCAGCCCCATCGGAGCTGCACACGAAAAATGTACCACTCCGATGTTGCCACACATACGAATTCCGCCGCCCTTGAAAGAGTACGAAAATGGAGAGTACACTTTTACCAAAGTAAAAGGAACTCTTTCAAGTACGGACTATACAGTATTCATATATGTGGCATTGTCATGGTATCACATCCGTCAATAAAAATCAATCGTATTTTGGCGCATATGAAACGGCCCGCAGCCTTCTTCGAGGCCGCGGGTCGTAAAAAGTATGGATTTTCTGAGGCAGCGGTAGATTTTGCGCTTTTAGTTCTGTTTTGCGCCAGTCCAAGGCTCCCCTGCGTAAGCGGGAGCTGTCAGCCGTAGGCTGACTGAGAGGTCGTTTCCGCAGTTGTGTTTTGCCTGAGTACTCAGAACATCGCACTCTTTCGACCTCTCAGGCGCTACGCGCCAGCTCTCCTTACGCAGGAGAGCCAAGAGTGGTGATTTCAGCTAAGCCCGCTCAGCAGAGCTGTGCCCCGGCGGGGACGCTGTCGTCAAGAATCATCAGGTGCAGCTCCTCCTTGCCGTTTACCTCGCGGACGGCGGAGAGCAGCATGCCGTTGGAATCCTGCCCCATCATCTTTCTGCTGGGGAGGTTGAGGATGGCAACCACGGTCTTGCCCACAAGCAGCTCCGGCTCATAGAACTTATGGATGCCGGAGAGAATCTGCCTCGGTGTGCCGCTGCCATCGTCCAGCATGAATTTCAGCAGCTTTTCGGACTTCTTCACGGCCTCGCAGGAGATGACCTTGCACACGCGCATATCGCACTTTGCAAACTCGTCAATTGTCACATCGGGCAGAACGGGCTTGGACTGGACCTTCGGCTTCTCTGCCTCCTCAAGCTCCTTGAGCATCTTCTCGGTGTCCACTCTGGGGAAGAGCGTCTCCCCCTTGTGGACGGTGACATCCGCGGGCAGAACGCCGTACTCCCCGGCCTTGTCCCAGGTGGTGCAACAGTCACAGGCGCCAATCTGCGCGAAGGCCTTGACGCAGCTGTCGGGCATGAAAGGTGTGAGCATGATGAGGGCAACGCGCAGCGCCTCGAGCAGGTTATACATAACGCTTGCAAGGCGGGGCTTCTTCGCCTCGTCCTTCGCGAGCACCCAGGGGGCCGTCTCGTCGATGTACTTATTGGCGCGCTGGATGAGCTTAAAGACCTCCTCAAGCGCCAAATGGAGCTGGAAAGCGTCCATCTGCTTCTGATAGCGCTCCCTGGTACCCTTTATCATGGCGACAAGCTCATCGTCCACACTGTCGGCCTCGCGCTCTTTGATAAGAGTGCCGCCGAAATACTTCTCCACCATGGCGGTGGTGCGGGAGACGAGGTTGCCGAGGTCATTGGCAAGGTCGGTGTTGATGGTGCTTATCAGCAGCTCATTGGAGAAGTTGCCGTCAGAGCCGAAGGGGAAGGTGCGCAGCAGGAAGAAGCGCAGCGCGTCCACGCCGAACTTGTCGGCCAGGACATAGGGGTCAACCACGTTGCCCTTGGACTTGGACATCTTGCCGCCGTCAATGACGAGCCAGCCATGGCCATAGACCTTTTTGGGCAGAGGCATTTCCATGCTCATGAGCATGGCGGGCCAGATAATGGAGTGGAATCGGACGATCTCCTTGCCCACGATGTGTACATCGGCGGGCCAGTATTTGTCATACTCGTCGTACTTATCGTTCAAAAAGCCGAGGGCGCTGCAATAGTTAAACAGCGCATCGACCCAGACATAGACCACATGGCCCGGGTCAAAGTCCACGGGGATGCCCCAGCTGAAGCTCGTGCGGGAGACGCAGAGGTCTTCAAGGCCGGGCTTTATGAAGTTGTTTATCATCTCGTTTACGCGGGAGGCGGGCTCAAGGAAGGTGCCGGTCTCAAGCAGCTCCTGCACGGGCTTTGCGTACTTGGAGAGGCGGAAGAAATATGCCTCCTCCTCCGCGTCATGCACCTCGCGGCCGCAGTCGGGGCACTTGCCGTCCTTGAGCTGGCTCTCCGTCCAGAAGCTCTCGCAGGGGGTGCAGTATTTGCCCTTGTATGCGCCCTTATAAATGTCGCCCTTTTCGTACATTTTCTTGAAAATACGCTGGACGGACTTGACATGATAATCGTCAGTGGTGCGGATAAAGCGGTCGTTTGAGATGTTCATCAGCTTCCACAAATCGAGGATGCCGCCCTCACCGGTGACAATCTTGTCCACAAACTGCTGGGGAGTTACCCCGGCGGCCTTGGCCTTCTCCTCGATCTTCTGGCCGTGCTCGTCGGTGCCGGTGAGGAACATCACATCATAGCCGCAAAGGCGCTTATATCTGGCGATGGCATCCGTCGCGACAGTGCAATAGGTGTGCCCTATGTGCAGCTTATCCGACGGATAGTAGATAGGCGTGGTGATGTAAAAGGTATTTTTCTCGTTCTTTTCCATTTTCTTCTCTCCCTGTAAAAGTTTACGCTTATTCATCAGGCGGGATTATGACACCCGGGCCGGAATAATCAGGATCTTCTCCGCTGCCGCTGCCGCTGCCTTCACCCGTTCCGCCGGTCGGAGGTGTGGGCTCCGGTGAAGGTTCCGGCGAGGGCTCAGGCTCGGGCCATTTTATATCCTCGTCATGGAGGTTATAAACACTGTACGGCTCCTTTATCTGGTTGATAAGGTTGCCGTCCTTATCGTAGACATAGCGCATCAGGCTCACGCCATAGCCCACCACGACATCGGTATACTCATCGTCATAGATAACGCCCATGCTGTGCTGGAGCTCAACATAGCTGCCGTCCACATCGGTGCCCCAGATCTCCACGGTGACGGATTTTTCATAGGTATCCACATAGGTGAGTATCTTCACCGGGTACTCCCGGCTGTTTTTGAACTTATAGTCCGGACCCGGCCAGCTGACAGTCGCGTCAAGGCCCCAGCCAAGATAGTTGACGGGGAAATAGTGGCTCGTGCGCTCGACGGTATCCATCTGCGCGAACATCGCCGCGCAGTAGAGCGTGGATGACACCTGACAGATGCCGCCGCCGACCTCCTGCACGACCTGCCCATCGTTATAGGCACCAGCGGGCAGATACCCCGCCTCGGTAGTGCGCTGGCCGACCACGGTGTTATAGGAGAACACGTCCCCCGGCATCATAGTATAACCGTTAAACGCGGCGGCTGCAAGCTGAATATTATTTATTCTGTTGTCGGTGCTGCCGTGAAAATAGGTCGTCTGAGAGCCGAGCTTATCCCTGAAAAGCAGGCCCTGGAGCAGCTCCTCCGTCTTTTCGGGGTAGCTTATCACAAGGGGTATCTTCACGGTGTCCCCCGGCTCCGCCGCCTGCCACAGGGCCTCCGCCGCTGTGATATCGAAGGAGCAGCCGATTACCTCTTTGACGATTTGAAAATCATCGCCCTCAAAATAGGCGTCCTGCGGCTCTCTGGCAAGCTCGGTGTGGATAGCGTTAAAGTCCGGCATGGTAATCTCGCTGTCAATATCACCGTACTCGACCAGAAGCTCACCGTTATGCAGGGCCTGCGTCACAAGCGCGTAGAGCTTCTGGCTGTCAAGCTTCATCTGCCCCGCGCCTTTTACAATGCGCAGCTCCTCCTTCTCCTCATTGACGACATAGCCCTTGTCGGCGGTGCGCTTTTCAAAGCGCTCTATGCCTTTGTCAATACAGGAGCGGATATAGCTCTCATCAAGGGCCTTGTCCCCCTCGGTGATGTCCACCGGGACAAGCAGGTTTTTAATATAGGTAAAGAGATTTTCATAGATATTGCCGCTGTGGCCATAGCGATATGCGGCCTCGGTGGCGCTCTCGGTGGTGAGCCTTGCCCCGGCGCGCACAGGGTCGAGCTTGAAGCTTACCCCGGTGGGGAGCTTCACTCTCAGCGCGAGGGCGGCCTCCTCGTCCCACTGCTTTTCCTTCAAAAGCTCCGCCGTCTGCGCCTTTGTAAGTCCTCCCACGTCAATCCCGTCCACCCGGACTCTCGGCAGGTTCACATCACTGCGGCTTATGGTGATGCCCCAGTAGCTCAATCCCGCGAAGGCCAGCACCACAAAGGTCAGCACAAGGCTCAAAACAATTTTGAGCTTCTTGTGGGACTTTTTTGGCTTGGGCTCCTTGGGAGGCTTTTTCTTCTTTGGCTTGGGCTCCTTCGGGGGCTTTGGCTCTTTTTTGGGCTTTTCCTTTTTCGGCTTCTTTTCGGCCTGCTTCTCGTGTCGATGCAGGCCGTTCTTTTTATTTTCGTCCATTGGTACTATTTCCTTGTTCAGTCGCTTAGTTCTTGAGCTCCGCGCCGTACATCTCGGCAAAAAGCTCCTCCTCGCCCTTGGGCAGATCTATCTTCTCCTCCTTGGCAAAGGCGTCCCCCAGCCAGGGGGTGCCCTCTATCCTGCCGCTGGCCTGCGCCTCAAGCAGGATGCCGATAAGCGTGTTGGATATGAGAAAGCCGGGCACGGTAAAGTGCCAGCGGCCGTCGGTCTGCTCGGCCCAGCCCTTTTCCTCAAAGGCCTTGAGCGCCGCGCCCACAGGCTTCCAGTTGCAGCGGCAGCGCTCCCTGTAATCGTCCCGGGAAATACCCCGGGTCGTGCGCATGCCGAGCATCAGATACTCCACCGCCTTCTCCAGCGGGTCAATAGTCTCATACTCGTCTATAAGGCTCAGCCCGCGCTTGACCCCGGCGATATACTGCTTGAGGTCCTTGACATAGCTGTAACGCAAATCGCCGATGCAGGAGTGCGCGCCGGGGCCGAAGCCCATGTAATCGTCCAGGTTCCAGTATTTGAGATTGTGCTTTGATTCAAAGCCGGGGGCGCAGAAGTTGGAGATCTCATACTGCTTGTAGTTGTATCTGTCCAGAAGCTCGGCGGCGTAGGAGTACATGTCCGCCTGCTCATCGTCGTTAGGCAGGATGGCGGAGCCCTTGTACTCCTTATACATGGGCGTGCCCTCCTCGAGCTTGAGCCCGTAGCAGGAGATATGCTCCGGGTGCAGCTCCATTATTTTGGAGAGCGTCTCCGCCCAGTCCTTTTTGGTCTGGCTCGGCAGCCCGTACATCACATCGAGGCTTATATTCTCAAAGCCCGCGCGGCGCGCGTCCGCCACGGCCTGCTGGGCCTGACGGAAGTTATGCCGCCTGCCGATGAGCTTCAAAAGCGCGTTGTCGCTGGCCTGAACGCCCAGAGACAGGCGGTTGACGCCCTCCTGCCGCAGGAGCTTGAGCATCTCTGGATTGACGCTGTCGGGGTTGCACTCAACGGTTATCTCCGAATCAAGGCGCACATTGCCGTTGAGCTTGAGCTCGTTGAGAATCTCCACAATGCGCTCGGCCCCGTAGTAGCTCGGTGTGCCGCCGCCAAAGTATATGGTGTCCACCTCGTAGTTTTTTATTGATGAGGAGGACTCCTCAATGTGCCACAGCAGCGCTTTTTGATACTCCGGCATGAGCTGAGAGCAGCCGGAGAGCGAATAAAAATCGCAGTAGCTGCACTTGCTGGCGCAGAAGGGTATGTGAATGTATATCCCAAGCCTCTTTTTCATTGGCTAATTCTCCTTAAATTCTGGTTAAAAAGCCCTGAAGGGGCTTTTTAACCAGAGGGGTTTCGCATTAAAACATTTCTCCCACAAGCGCGGTGAAGGCGGCGGGGTCTTCAAGCTCCACCCCGGCCAGCAGCTCCGCCATGCCCTCAAGCACCTGGCTGAGCTTCTTTGCCTTGTCCTTATCATTCTCGAAAGCGTTTGTCAGCGCGGCGAAAGCGGGGTGCTCGGGGTTGAGCTCCAGAACGCGGTTCGCGCGCACCTTGCGCATCTCCTCGCTCGGGCCGCGGCGGAAATACCGCTCCATCTCCAGCGTAACGCCGCCCTCGGTAGTCAGGCAGCAGGGCTGAGAGGCAAGCTTTGTGGAAAGGCGCACCTTGGTGACGGCGCCGTCAAGGCTCTGCTGCACGAAGTCAAGCAGCTCCTTATTTTCAAGATCCCGCTCCTCGGCCTGCTTCTTATCCTCCTCAGTGTCAAAGCCGAGATCGTCAGTCACGACATTGCAGAAGGGCTTGCCGTCCTGCTCGCGCAGGGCCTCAAGCACCATCTCATCGAGCGGGCTTGTGAGGTAGATAAGCTCATACCCGTGGGAGCGCACAAGCTCGCACTGGGGCAGGCTCATGGCGTGCTTAACGGAGTCGGAGGAGGCGTAGTAAATGACCTTCTGGCTCTCCGGCATGTTCTCTGCATACTCCTTGAGAGTGATCTGCCTGTCATCGGAGGTGTAGAACATCAGCAGGTCTCTCAGGAAATCCTTGTATCTGCCGTACTCGTCGCAGACGCCGACCTTGAGATGCACGCCGAAGTTGCGGAAAAACTCCTCATACTTGGGTCTGTCGTCGCGCATGAGCTTTTCAAGCTCGCCCTTGATGCGCTTTTCAAGGCTCTGGCCGATAATTTTGAGCTGGCGGTCATGCTGCAAAATCTCACGGGAGATATTGAGCGAGAGGTCGGGAGAATCCACTACGCCCTTGACAAACTCGAAATAATCATGCACAAGCTTGTCGCACTTTTCCATTATCATAACGCCGTTGGAGTAGAGCGTTATGCCGCCCTTATTGTCGCCTGTGAAGGCGTTTTCGTTCTCTTCACCGGGCACGAAGAGCAGCGCCTTGTAGGACACCGTACCCTCGGCGTTTACTCGCACCAGCGCACAGGGGTCCTTGCGGCCGTGGTGCTTCTCCTTATAGAAGGCGATGCAGTCGTCATCGGTCACTTCGTTCTTGCTGCGCTGCCAGATGGGAACCATGCTGTTGACGGTCTCGTTCTCGGAGACCATCTTGTACTCGTACTTGGGCTTGCCCTCGTCGTCAGTCTCGCCGGTCTCGAAGCGCTCCTGATGCTCAATGTCCATCTTTATCGGCCAGCGCACATAGTCGGAGTATTTCTTGATAAGCGCCTTGAGCTTCCAGACCTCAAGATATGTGCCGTAAAGCTCCTCGTCCGTGTCGGGCTTTATGTGCATGATTACATCCGTGCCGACGCTCTCCTTCTCGCACGGGGCGACGGTATAGCCGTCAGCACCGGAGCTCTTCCAGATAACGCCCTCATCGCTGCCGTAGCGGCGGGTGATGACGGTGACCTCGTCCGCCACCATGAACGCAGAATAGAAGCCCACGCCGAACTGGCCGATGATGGACAGGTCCTCATTCTCGGCCGTCTCCCGCTCCATCTCGTCTTTAAACTTGAAGGAGCCGCTCTTTGCGATAACGCCGAGGTCGTTCTCGGCCTCCTCCATGCTCATGCCTATGCCGTTATCCCGCACGGTGATGGTGCGCGCTTCCTTGTCGGCGATAACATCGATCTTGTAATCGCCGCGGGAAAGCCCCACGCCGTCATCGGTCAGCGACAGATAGCACAGCTTATCGATCGCGTCGGAGGCGTTAGAAATAATTTCACGCAGAAAAATTTCTTTGTTAGTATAAATAGAATTGATCATCAGGTCAAGCAGGCGCTTTGACTCTGCTTTGAACTGTTTCTTACCCATGATTTAGTCTCTCCTTGTTGGCAAAAATTATAAAAAATTATTTTAATAAGAATTATACCACATTTCGCCATAATTTCAACACGGGCAGCGCGGCATATTTAATAAGTTTTTTTAAGATTTTGCCCGCTCTGTGTAAAGCCGCCTCCACAGGCGCGTTTTGGAGCACTAATGCCACAAATTTGCTCCATCCAATGGCTCCCTTGTGTAAAGGGAGCTGGCACGGCGTTGCCGTGACTGAGGGATTGTAAATGTGCGATATTCTCAGCAGTAAAAGTAAATCATAACACAGGTAACAACCCTCCAGTCAGCCTTCTGCTGACAGCCTCCCTTACACAGGGAGGCCTTTGGCGTGACTTGATTTTTGACATGTGTGTTGAAAACCCCGCCGCACCAATCTTGGCGCCACTTAGGGAGAGCCAAGATTGATGCTGCATTTAGTCTCACCGCTTGTAAAACCCGCATTAAAGTGGTATAATATCAGACCGAACAAAATACATGGAGGTATTTACCATGACAAAAATAGACATTTTTTCCGGTTTTCTCGGCGCCGGTAAGACCACTCTTATCCGCAAGCTCATTTCCGAGGGCTATAAGGGTGAAAAGCTCGTGCTGATTGAGAACGAATTTGGCGAAATCGCTATTGACGGCGGCTTTCTCAAGGATGCCGGCGTTGAGATAACGGAGATGAACTCCGGCTGCATCTGCTGCACACTTGTGGGCGATTTTACCAAGGCCCTCAAAAAGGTCATGGAGGACTTTGCCCCTGACCGCATCATCATTGAGCCCTCCGGCGTTGGCAAGCTCTCCGATGTGAGCCATGCGGTCGAGGGCGTTGAGGGTGCTGTCATCGGTGCGAAGGTCACAGTTGTGGACGCGGGCAAATGCAAGATGTATATGCGCAACTTCGGTGAGTTTTTCAACGATCAGGTGGAGAGCGCCGACCTTATCGTCATGAGCCGCACCCAGTTTGCCGATGAGAAGAAGGTCCTCGCGGCGACGGAGCTGCTGCGCACGCTCAACCCCAAGGCCGGGCTTATCACCACGGCGTGGGACAAGATTGACGGCGAAATGATCCGCAAGGCCATGGACGAAAACGGCCTCAAGGCCGAGCTTGAGCACATGGAGCATGAGCATCATCACGAGCATGAACACCACCATGAGCATGACGAGCACTGCACCTGCGGCTGCCATGACCATGACCACGAGCATGAGCATCATCACGACCACGACCATGAGCACCACCATGAGCACGACGAAAACTGCACCTGCGGCTGCCATGACCACGACCATGAGCATCACCACCATGCCGACGAGGTTTTCACCAGCTGGGGCATGGAGACGCCCAAAAAGTTTACCGAGGAGCAGCTCAAGGCCGTTCTCGCCCGCTTTGACGAGGGCAGCGATTACGGCATGATCCTCCGCGCCAAGGGCATTGTGGACGCGGCCGACGGCGATTGGCTGTACTTTGACTATGTCCCGGGTGAGGCGGACATCCGCCGCGGTGCCGCGCAGGTCACGGGGCGGCTGTGCGTCATCGGTTCCAAGCTTGATGAAAACGCGCTGAAGGAGCTGTTCAACCTTTGAGTAATACAAAAGATGTGCCGGTATACCTGTTCACGGGGTTTTTGGAGTCCGGCAAGACAAAGTTCATTCAGGAGACCCTGGAGGACAAGCGCTTTTGCAACGGTGAGCGGACGCTGCTTTTAGTCTGCGAGGAGGGCGAGGAGGAGTATGAGCCCGACCAGTTTGCCGACAAATCCGTGTTTATCCGGGTGCTGGAGGACCAGTCTGAGCTGACGGCGGAAAACCTTGAAAGCTACCTCAAGGAGACCCGCTCCCAGCGCGTGCTTATCGAGTATAACGGCATGTGGATGCTCGACGCGCTTTACACCGCCCTGCCCGAGCGCTGGATGGTGTATCAGGAGTTCATGTTCGCCGACGCCGGCAGCTTTATAAGCTACAACGCCAATATGCGCCAGCTTGTGTATGACAAGCTCAAAAGCTGTGAGCTGGTGGTCTTTAACCGCTTC
This sequence comes from uncultured Eubacteriales bacterium, assembly GCA_900549545.1. GTDB lineage: Bacteria > Bacillota > Clostridia > Oscillospirales > Oscillospiraceae > Limivicinus. Next base: position 17,989 of record URPA01000007.1, on the reverse strand, counting down.
AAGCCTGACATGGACAAGATGGAGTTTCATAAGATAGTGCGCGGCGCCTCCCGCCGGGCGGATATCGCCTATGAGTACGCCGACGGCAAGGTGGAGTATGACGATATTGAGGACCCCCTGCCCTTCGACCTTGACGCGCCCATCGTGGAGATTGGGGACGATGACTACGCCGAGTGGTACAGGGACATGGGCGAGGAGCCGAAGAAGTACGCCGGAAAGACCGTGCGCTTCAAGTGCCGCGCTCTCCAGCGCAAGAAGATTCCCGCGGGCAGCTTCATCGTCGGCAGGCACATTATGACCTGCTGCGTGGAGGATATCCAGTTCGCGGGCCTCGTGTGCCAGTGGGACAAGGCCGACACTATAAAGGACGACACCTGGATGATCCTCACCGCAAAGCTTGAGTTCAAGTTCCACCGAGCCTACAATAAGCGCGGCCCGGTGCTCAGCTATATAAGCTCTGAGGAGTGCGAGGCTCCGGAGCAGCCGGTGGCCACATTCTATTAAATAAACAGAACGGGAAACAGAGATATGCGCTACAAGTGCCTTGTATTCGACCATGACGACACCGTGGTCAACAGCACCGCCACAATTCATCACCCCTGCTTTCAGGAGTTTCTCAAGCTTAGGCACCCCGGCATGGAGTGCAGCCTTGAAAATTATTTCCTGAAAAATTTTGACCCCGGCTTTCTCCCCATGTGCCGGGAGGAGTACGGAATGGACGAGGCGGAGCTTCAGGACGAGATGGACTACTGGCGGGCCTATGTCAAAAACCATATCCCCGCCGCCTACCCCGGAATCCGGGAGATTATGGAGCGGCACAGGGCCCAGGGCGGGCTTATCTGCGTGGTGTCCCACTCGATGGAGGATAATATTCTCCGGGACTACCGCGAAAACGCTCTCCCGGAGCCGGACGCGGTTTTCGGCTGGGGCCAGCCCGTGGAGCGGCGCAAGCCCTACCCCTGGCCATTGCGGGAGATAATGCGCCGCTTCTCGCTCCGGCCCGAGGAGCTTCTGATGATCGACGACCTCAAGCCCGGGTACGATATGGCGCAGAGCTGCGGCGTTCCCTTTGCCGGCGTCGGCTGGGCAAACGATATCCCTGAAATTGAGGCTTTCATGCGCGCGAACTGCCACGTTTACTTCAAAACCGTGGCGGAGCTGGATGCGTTTCTTGATACTTAAAGTGCCATCTTTGGTGAAATGGAGGTTAATATGGCTGCATGCTTATACATTGTTATCCCCTGCTACAATGAGCAGGAGGTGCTGCCCATCACCGCGCCCATGTTTCTCGACAAAATAAAAAGCCTTGCCGCAGCCGGGAAGATAAGCGACAAGAGCCGCGTTCTCTTTGTAAATGACGGCAGCAAGGACAGGACATGGGAGATAATTGAAGAGCTTTCCCGGCAGGACGAGCACTATATCGGCATCAGCCAGAGCCGCAACCGGGGCCACCAGAACGCGGTTCTCGCGGGGCTTATGGAGGCGAAGGACCGCTGCGACATCACCATCTCCATCGACTGCGACGGGCAGGACGACATCAACGCCATGGATGCCATGGTCGACGCTTATCTTGATGGCTGCGACGTGGTGTACGGTGTGCGCTCGAGCCGCGAGACGGACACCTTCTTCAAGCGCTTCACGGCGCAGAGCTTTTATAAGTTCCTCTCCTCCATGGGGGCGGAGGTCGTGTATAACCACGCGGACTACCGGCTCATAAGCTCCCGCGCGCTTGAGGCGCTTTCGGAGTTTAAGGAGGTCAACCTCTTTTTGCGCGGCATGGTGCCGCTGGTGGGCTTTAAGAGCACAACGGTGGCCTACTCCCGTGCCGAGCGCATCGCCGGGGAGAGCCATTACCCGCTCAAAAAAATGATAGCCCTCGCGGTAGACGGGATAACCAGTCTCTCGGTAAAGCCCCTGCGCCTGATAACCGGCTTTGGCATATTTGTGGCGCTTATAAGCTTTATCGGCGTGCTCTGGGCGCTCATATCCGCTCTCTGCGGCGCGACGGTGGCTGGCTGGGCCAGCATGACCTGCATCGTCTGCTTCGTCAGCGGCGTGCAGCTTATCTGCCTCGGCGTCATCGGCGAATATATCGGTAAAATTTATATGGAAACAAAACAACGCCCCCGGTACATTATCAGCAAACGCACCTGGGACGAGGATAAATAAATCAACAACCCCGCCCTCCGGCGTTGCCGGAGGGCGGGGCTATTATTCATTATTCATCATTCAGCTCACTCCACTATTGGGAAGCTCAGCGTCACCTTGAACAAGTCGCCGTCGAGGGTGAGGTCCATCTCGCCGCCCTGGAGCTGGGCGAGGCTCTTGGCAATATTCAGGCCAAGACCGCTGCCCTCGGTGTTGCGGGAGCTGTCGCCCCGGACGAAGCGCTCCATCAGCTCATCGCCGGTGATGTTGAGCATCGAGCGGGAGATATTGCGGAAGATGACATTCGCCGTGTTGCCCACGCGGTTTAGCGTGAGGTATATCCTCGTGCCGGGCTGGGCGTATTTGCAGGCGTTATTCATAAGGTTATCAAATATGCGCCAGATGTGCCGCCCATCGGCCATGATGGTCACGGCCTCCTCGGGCTTTGTAAGCACCAGCTCAAGCCCCGCCTTAGAAAGCCGCTCGCCGTACTCCCCTGCCGTCTGGTCGAGCAGGACGCCCAGCTCGCAGCGCTGGAGATTGACATTGAGGTTGCCGGTGGAGGCCTTCGATGCCTCGATAAGGTCGTCAATGAGCTTCTTGAGCCGCGCCGACTGGCGGGAGAGCACGTCGATATACTCGCGCATTTTCTCGCTCTCCGGCTCTTCCTTGCCGATGAGGTCGACATAGTTAATGATGGAAGTCAGCGGCGTTTTGATGTCGTGGGAGACATTGGTTATAAGCTCCGTGCGGAAGCGCTCGCTCTTCATGCGCTCGTTGACCGCGCGGCTTATGCCAGTGCCGATGTTGTTGAGATCCTCCGCGTGCTCCTTGAACACGCCGCGCATTTTCGTGCTGTCAATCTTATACCCGTCGTTGCCGGAGGCGAGCTCCTTCGCCCCCTTGCGCAGGCTGTTTACACACAGCAGCGCGTACAGCAGCAGAGCAACCAGCACCGCCCGTTCTATAAACCAGAAAAACAGCTCAGTGTCCGTCTCATAATCGGTTGCGATGATGACTATAAACTCTACTATCAGCAGCGCAAGCACCGCAAAGCCCCAGCGCCCCAAAAGCGGGATGCCGCGCAGCAGCCTTGCAAACTCGCGCCAGAACATTTTGAATATCTTCCAGCACCAGCTCAGGATCTTATAAATAATGCAGCTTTTTATAAGCCCCGTAAAGCTGCCCGCCTTCATGCGCGTTGCAAAGCTCATGAAAAACGCAAGCGCCGTCAAAAACGCGCCGATGAGCATCGCCGCCGCCAATATCCAGATGAACAAATTGTTGGTCAGCCAGCCGCCAAAGACCGGTATTATCAGCAGGCAGAAAACCGTCACCGCGATGGCTGTAAACAAATCAAAGGGTATGCGGTCAAGGGCGTTTTTGGTGATAGTGTCGCTCCCGTCCCTGTGCCCGGCGGCGCACATCAGGAAGATGAACAGGAAGATACACAGCAGCAGCGCCGTCACTGCGAAGATTATCATACCCGTGCGCAGGGCGTACACAAAGGCAAACAGGTTTACGCAGATCTTCAGCTCGTCGTCATAGACCATGTTTTTGAGGATGTAGCCCTTCACGGTGAGATACTCGTACTCATAGCTGCCGTCCTCATAATTATAGACATCCACAGGCACAAGTTCGCTGCCCGCCCAGACGGTGTCCTCCCCGGAATAGCCTTTGAAAAGGAGCTTTCCGTCCTGATCATAAATGCTGAAAAGGAAGTTTGTGTCGGAATAATAAAATATGGGATATTCCATGTCTCTGCTCTCGGCATACATATGCCCGGCCGCATTGCAATGGTTCCGGCCGAGATTGTCAAGGGCGTTGCTCCGCGCCGTCTGATAATCTGCGGAGTAGGCGTTGATATTGATCATCCAGACAATGCCCGCGGCGGAGAACACAAGCCCCACGGCAAGCACCGTCAGCAGGAAAATGGCGACTATTTTCGCAAAAAGGCTGCCTCTTAGCTTTTTCATTTACTCACCTTCTCCATTTTATAGCCCTGCCCCCATACGGCCTTGATATATCGCGGCTCGGCGGGGTTTATCTCAATTTTTTCGCGCAGGTGCCGGATGTGCACCGCCACCGTGCTCTCCGCACCGTACGGCTCATCGTCCCACACGCGGCGGTAGATGACCTTGGGCTGAAACACCTCGCCCGGGTGCTGCATGAGAAATTTCAGGATGTCATACTCCGTGGGCGTCAGGCTCACCGGCTCGCCGTCGACGGTGACCTCCTTGCTCTTATCGTCAAGGCTTATCCCGCCGTTGCGCAGCACATCCTCCCGCACAGCGCCGCCGCCAAGCTGCATGTACCGCCGAAGCTGGGAGCGCACGCGGGCAAGCATCTCCACGGGGTTAAAGGGCTTTGTGATGTAATCATCCGCGCCCACGTTCAGGCCCAGCACCTTGTCGGTGTCCTCACCCTTGGCGGTGAGCAGGATAACCGGGACATTGCTGCTCTCGCGAATCTTCACCATGGCGCTTATCCCGTCCATCTCCGGCATCATGATATCCATAAGCACAAGGTGAATGTCCCGCTCTGAGAGGAGCCCCAGCGCCTCCCTGCCGTTATATGCCGCAAAGGTAGTGTAGCCCTCGGCCTCGAGATAGATTTTCAGCGCCGAGACTATGTCCCTTTCATCGTCGCAAATCAAAATGTTGTACACTCTCTTTTCACCTCGTCGAATAGTATATCCGCCCGCGGATTAAAAACCAAGGGCTTAAATATTTAAGACTTGTTTAATTAGGGGGGATTTTGTGGGGACGACCCCTCAGTCACGGCTGCGCCGTGCCAGCTCCCCTTACGCAGGGGAGCCTTTGGATGCTGCAAATTTGGCGGTTGTGCGCTAAACCGAATCTACTGCGCAGCCTTTCACCGAGGAGCTGTGACCAAGAGACAATCTGTCAGTGTCAAACATGGAAAAAGCTTTAATTCCATCATGTATAAATGCAGCGCTCAAATTAGCTTTTGCCGGTATCAAAACACCGCATCAAGGCTCCCCTGCGTAAGGGGAGCTGGCGCGAAGCGTCTGAGGGGTCGTCTACACCTCGTAGTATTTCTGTAAAGTCAATCTGTTTCGCCATTGCAGATTGACAGCTTTATCTCCCTGTCTATGTACTCGCACACTGCCCTGAAATTGTTATTAACTTCATTGTTTGGAATACGTATTACCCTCAGCCCGTAGTTTTCCAAAAAGGCAGTGCGCTGTTTATCTTTTTCCTCATTTTCTTTCTCAAAATGCTGCGAGCCGTCAAGCTCAATCACGAGCTTTGCCCTCGCGCAGTAAAAATCCACAATATATTTTCCAAAAATTTTCTGCTTATAGATATGGATAGGGTAGGTTCGGAGGAAGTCATACCAAAGGTGTCTTTCCTCCTTTGTCATATTACGGCGCAGCCGCCGTGCGTTAGGAAGAACATTTTTATTATCTTTTTCCCGCATAGCCTTACCTCTGAATACTATTTCTCGTTGTTGGCTTTCTAAAGCCTCCCCTTGTCGCAACAAGGGGAGGTGGCTTGACGCGAAGCGGCAAGACGGAGAGGATATCTCCTGCACGGTGGGTTTTGCACGAGAGACCCTCTCAGGCGCTGCGCGCCAGCTCTCCCATAGGGAGAGCCAAGTGGAATCTGCAAATTTGCGGCGCTTTTGTTTATATATTCGTATAGAAAATACCGGTGGCGAGCTGGACGAGCAGGGACACGGCGGTTATCATCACCCAGCAGGTAAAGCCCATCAAAATGGGCTTGCCGCCCTTTTTAACCAGCTCCACGATGTTGGTGTTGAAGCCTATCGCGCACATCGCCATGGCGATGAAGAACTTCGCCAGCCACTTGACCGCCTTCATAAACGCGCCGTTATAGAAAACGGTGAAGCCGCTCTCGGGCAGCAGGCCCAAGAGCGTGGTGATGACGGCGGCGGCGATAAAGTACAGAATGAAAAACGGGAAAATGCTCTTGAGGGAGTACGCCCCGCCTTCCGCGCCCTCTTTTTTTGCCTTACGCACGCGGTGAAGCGCCAGCACAAGGGTGATGGGGATGATGGCGAGCGTCCTTGTGAGCTTGACCGTGACGGCGGCGGAGAGGATCCCGTCCACGCCGTAGATGCCCTCAGCCGTGGAGGCGCAGGCGGTGACAGAGGAGGTATCGTTCACGGCGGTACCAGCGAAGATGGCAAATCCCTCGCTGCCCAGGCCAATGCCGTGCCCCAGAGTTGGGAAGATAAGCGCCGCCAGAACATTAAAGAGGAAGATAACGGAGATAGACTGGGCGACCTTATTATCGTCTGCGTCAATGACCGAGGCGGTAGCCGCAATGGCGGAGCCGCCGCAGATGGAAGAGCCGACGCCTATAAGGCAGGAGGTCGTCCCATCCATTTTGAGGACCTTCATCATCACATATGCGGTGATAAGAGAGATGCTGATGGTGGAGATTATGACCGGAAGGCTCTTCGCGCCGACGCTGAGAATCGTGCCCATATTCAGGGAGAAGCCCAGAATGATGACCGCCCACTGCAAGACCTTTTTTGAGGTGAACTTGATGCCGGGGGCAACGCTCTCATTTTTGGCAAACTTGGGGCTTATAAGGGTGATTATCATGCCGATTAAAATGGCGAACACCGGCGCGCCGATGACATCCAGCGAGAAGCCGCCGAGCTTCAGGCCGCCGAGGAGCGTTGCAACGCCCGCTACGACAATGCAGCTTACCACGCCGGGCAGATTTGACTTTAACCAATTCATAAGCGAAACTTCTTTCTATAATAAATTCAGCTTACTATATCACAACGCCGGTTTTTCGGTCAATAACTAATGTATTTTTTCAGCATCTCCGCAACCCACATCGCAAGTGTCAGCTTTATGGCATCCGGCACGATGAAGGGCACGACGCAGGCCATCAGCGCCCCGCCGAGGGATATGGCCCCGCCGCCCAGCGCGTAGACGCGCACGAACCATGCCGTTCCAAACGCATAACACAGCAAAAGGCCAAGCACAAGGCTCAAAATCTTTTTGACTCTCGAGCTCTCACAGCGGCGCTCGAGCAGCCAGTAGACAAGGCCCATGATGAAAAAGCCCAGAATATAGCCCCCAGTCGGGCCTATAAGGCGGCCTATCCCGCCGGTAAAGCCCGAAAACACCGGCAGCCCCACCGCGCCGAGCAGCACATACACTACGATTGATATTAGCCCCAGCCTGCCGCCAAGCAGCAGCAGGGCCGCGAACACCGCAAAGGTCTGCATCGTAAAGGGCACAGGCGTCGGCACGGAAATCCACGAGCACACGCACATGGCCACCGCCATCAGAGCGCAGGCGGCCATCTGCCGGGTGCTGATTTTTTTGCCTGTTTTCTTTTTCATCTATTAAAGCGCGCCCAAAAAGCAGTCCTGCTTGGATATTTCCGAGAACAAAATTGCGCCGTTTTCGCCGAAATCATAGACCTTTATGACATCTTTCAGGCCCTCGTCCCCGGTAAGCTCCGTGTACACATCGGGATAGCTGTCAAAGAGCGCCTGATTAAACTGCACGCCCTCCTCGCCCTGATAGACGGCCGCGTAGAAAATGCCGGACTCGACAAGGTCCTGGAAGAAGTGGCTGCCGTAGCTCAGCTCCGGGCGCAGCCCGTGGGAGCTGTACGCAAGCTCACACATGCAGGTGAATTTGTTTATCTCCGCAAAGCTCACCGGCACGCCGAGACTCGGCGTCGTCGTGCCCCATCTGCCGGGGCCTATGAGCACCGCGCCCTTATCCTTGAGCTTGAGATTCAGCTCGCCTATGCGGCGGGCGACGGAGTATTTTCTGCTCTCCGGCAGGGAGAGATACGGCTCGACGTCCACGAACACCCCGTAGCGCACGGGGACGCAGGAGTTGCCGCCCATGAAGTTGCCCTTTATGCGGAAGAAGAAATCCCGCACCTTGGGCATGACTCCCGCGTGGCCCAGGCCATGCGTCTGAAGCGGGCGGCACTGGAGCAGGTTGATTTTATAATCCCCGTCCTCGGTGAAGTTGCAGGCGTATTCCACATCCACGGGGTATTCATAGGTCTTTTCTACCAGCTCCATGACATGGGTCATGTCTTTGGTGAAATTCGTCCGCCGCAGCAGGCCGTTAAAGTTCAGAATGTCCGGTATCGGCTCGTCATAGATGCCCATCTCCCTGTACCGGGCAGCGGCAGCCATATCCGGCTCCATGAAGAGCTTTGCCGGGGCGCGCAGGCTCTTTTTGTCCGCGTCCTCAAGGCGGAAGCTCTCAAATTTGTTGGTTTTGAGGTTAATCGCGTCCACATAGTGCTGGGAAAACTTCGCCTCATCCCCGTACTCCACCATGGGCGGGGCAAGGGGCGCGTCGAGGCTTATAAAGCGGGCGTAGTCGTCCGCCTCGCGGTCAACGGCGCGGGTGCCCATGCCGAAGACCAGCCGGAGCATACCCTTGTTGTCCATGGATTTGACGCTGTTGTTGACATAGAGGTTCACCGAATGCCCAACACCGGCGATGTGCGGATAGTAATAATCCCCGTGGCAGTCGCCGCAGACGCGCATGACAAGCAGTGCCATCTGCTCATCGCGGTTTAAAAGGTTCCTGTCGGCGCGGTATTTAATGGCCTCGGGGTTGACGGTGCTGGCATAGACGGTCTTGACCGCCTGCTCAAAGACCTGATACCGCTCCTCGGGTGTGCCCTGATTGGGGCAGAAAACGCTCTCATACTTGCCGACAAAGGCGTTGCCAAAGCCGTCCTCCAGCAGCGAGCTTGAGCGCACGATGATGGGCGACTGGCCGAAGTATTCAAGCATGGACATGAACTGCTCTTTTATCGCGGGGCTGAACTCCCCCTCCAGAAGCCGCCGCCGAAACTCCGGCGCGAGGCGGATATAGTCCTCCGGCTCGACCATCTTTGTGCGCACCTCCCAGGTGTTGCACTGGACGGCATAGGTATAGAACACATCCGCGCCGATAAAATACGAGTCGTGCGGTTCGATGCGCGCTTTGAAAAACTCAGGGTCCGAGTCCCGGATGATGTTTCGCGCGAGCAGCATGCCCACGGCCTTGCCGCCGATGCAGCCGGTGCCTATCTCGCGGCGCTTTATCTCCATCAGGTCATGGACGGAAAAGTGCTTGCCGCAGAGGGCAAGGCGCGTCGGCTCCGTGCCCAGCAGGCAGCGCATGATGTTCTCCTTGAGCGCGACACCGTCCGGGTCGGTGGGCTCATCATGGCCGACCTTCACCGAGTCGAACATGCTGTCCCAGCAGTCGCGCCGCTCGCCAGTCTGGGTGAAGATATCAAAAATCGAATAGGTATCGGCGCTGGAGGAGATGATGCTGCTCCTGTCGCCGGTTATTTTCAGGGGGAAATACATAGTGGGGGTGCTGCGCCCGGCGGCCTTCACGGGATGGATATAGGTGCTGCCGCCCAGCGTGCGGATATTGAGCAGAACGGGCGTCGCGTGGCGGATGCGGGAGATAGTCTCGTAGACATGCCGTTCGTACTTTATCGCCGCGTAGGTGACGCAGCCGCGCTCCATTGCGAAGGCGCTCGTCAGGCAGAAGAAGTTGCAGACCATCGCGTCCGAAAACCAGTAGCGCTGCAAGTCAGACAGGCAGTCGGTCACGCAGAAGGCGTTAGGCTCCTCATTATTGAGGATGCGGTGCACCTGCACGGAGAAGGTCTCGAAGCCGACGGCGGGGTCAAGCTCGTATTTCTTCACATTCGCGCCGCGCCGCGCGAGAGCGGCGGTGTCCAAAATCTCGTCATGGTCTGCAAAGCGGAAGTAGATAATGCGCTTTCCCGTCAGCGCGACGGAGGTCACGAACTGGGTAACAACAAGGGCGTAGTCGCTGATGTTCTCTATCTGCCAGGTGACGGTGTCCCCCATGCGCAGAGAGTCAATAGTCTTGTCCAGCCCTTCAATACCTGTGCTGATGTAATCCTGCCTGTCCATAATTTGCCCCCTTTATTGAATTATAAAAGTTCTATTGAGTAGTTCCAGAGATACCATAGTATCGCGAGCTGCAAAACCGCGAGGGCGGGGAAGCCCAGAGCGAATTTCCGGTGCCGGGTCTTGTGCCGGAAGGTCTGCATCCCGAGCCAGCCGCCCACAGCGCCGCCGAGGATGGCGATTTTGAAAAGCCGCGCCTCGGGCACGCGCCGCGCGCCTATCTTCGCGCAGTATTTATCAACGCCCATGATGATAAACAGGGCAATGCTCGCCGCAATAAACCAGATCGTGACGATGCCCTCAAGGGAAAACCAGCCCATTTTATCTCCCTCTGGCAGCATAATAGATATGTGCCGCCTTTTTATAAATTAGTGAATTTTTCACGCTCAAAATTGCAAAAAGCCTCGCAGAGTTCGCCGCTCGGAAGCGGCGAAGAAAGTTCAAATCCGTTTTTCCCGGGGGCACGTACCTCGGGAAAAACACTTTGCACGGAGAGAGTGTATTTTTGCCCTTCTCTCGTGGGCAAAAATGCGCGGTTCGGAGTGAAATTCCTTTTGCTTGTAGACAAAGTTGTCTACAAGCAGGAAATCCTCCCTCTGTACCAGCCGGAGACGCCGTTGAGCTTTGCGAAAACGCCGCGCGACGTGCGCTCGACAATGCGCAGCTCGTCCCCGGCCTTTACGGGCAGGAGATAATCCGTGCAGTCGTTGCAGTCGCAATACTCCCCGGCGGAAAACAGGTACTTTGTCAATATATCCATCTCGTACCCGGTGCGGACATGACGGCAGCGGGAGAACTCCTCCCCCCGCTCGAGCACGCGGACGCCGCTGTCCCCCCAGCGGATATAAAACGAGCGCTCGCCCTCCGGCTGGTCATCAAGCGCGATGGCCGTAGGGAAGGAGTCATAGGCGGCAAAGCCAAAGTCCTCGCTGTCAGCGTCGGGGATTATCAGGGCGTTGAGCTGCCCGTCGTCCTTCAAAACACAGCCGCCGTCAATGCTGATTATGCGGCTGTCCCGGTCGATAACCGGGTTTGCGCAGACCTTGTCATCGCCATAGAGCACCACCGGCTCATGGCCGACAATGACCCATTTATCAAAGCGCCGCCCCAATTTGAGGAAAAAATCCACCTTATAAAGCTCGTGCGGCTGGTGCTGCCGCAGGGGCTTATCGTCGCTCATGCCCGCGTGGGCAAAGATGAATTTCTCCGTCTCGATAGCGTGGGGCAGGGACGCAAGAAACTCCCACTCCGGCTGGAAGCGCTTCCAGAGCTGAGCCTTGATATCACCCAGGCATTCAAGCTCAAAGGGGTCTATCCCGGCCGCGTTCATCATGTCCCACAAAAGCCCGCGCTTGCGCTCGAGCACATATTCAAAGGTATACTCGTCCATCTGCGGCGGCCGGTCGGGGCTGAAAACGGTGTCCCAGCCGTCACAGTTGCCGCAGATGGTGTGGACATTTCCGCGGCGGCTGAGCTGCATGATATATTGCAGGGTGCCCAGGCTCTGCTCGCCCTTTTCAAGAAAATCCCCGTCAATCACGAGCTCGTCATTATCCGAAAAACGGAGCTTATCCAGCAGGCCCTTGAGGTACGGGAGGTTGCCGTGGATATCCGACACGACCAGTATTCTCCGGCCTTTGGAGATGCGCCAGTTGAGGATTCTCGCGGGTCTGTCACTCATTACGGTTCCTGCCTCCCCAGCTTTTTCTCCATCAGCAGCAGGCCCCCGGCCTGAGTGCTCAGCGTCTCAAAGCCGTGGCTTTTATAGAAGGCCAGCGCAACGGCGTTCTCCTTTGCCACCGTCAGGCGCAGGGATTTTCTGCCGAGCGCCGCATAGGCCGTCATGGCTCTTGCAAGAAGCTGGATGCCATAGCCCTTGCCGCGGTACTCCGGCACGAGATAGATAAGGCTTATCCAGCCATAGCCCGCGCTCTCGCCCTTGGCGGTGTCGAGATCCACAAGGCCCACCGGCTCATCCCCGCTGTAAATGCGCAGCACAGCGCCGTTATAATGGCGGTGGTGGTCGATGGCTGCGGCGGAATAGAGCTCGGGCATAAAGCCGTTTAAAGACCCGTGGGCGGCGCGCCATGCGTCAGCATAGCAGCTCTCATACCACTCCCGGTCCTCGGCGGGGTCAAAGACCTCGCCCCGCAGATCCTCCGTGCTGTTCCAGGGGCTGCTGCCCAGGGGGACGATATGGGCAAAGTCGTTTATGTATTCGACGGTGAATTTTTCGCCGTCCCAGATGAGCTTTGAAATGGCGGTGTTGCGGCAGATGGGCAGGGCCTCAGTGTCCCGCAAATCAATGCCCAGCGCCTTAGAGAGCAGGCAGCGGATAGTGACCCCGTGGCTCACCACCGCGACGCGCTGACCCTCATGCTCGCGGGCGATGCTCTCAAGGAAGGGATAGGCCCGCGCCGCCACATCGGCATAGGTCTCCGCGCCCTCCACCCTCCAGGTGTCGGGGCTGAAAATAAAGCGCTCCATAGCGGCGGGGTCCTCATGAATGACATCGGCAAAAAACCGCGTCTCCCACGGGCCCATATTTATCTCCCGCAGCTTCTGGCTCAACTGCATGGGTATATCGTGATAGCGGGTGATAGCGGATGCGGTAAGCCGCGTGCGGTAGAGGTCGCTTGAATAGAGCGCGTCAAGCGGCTGGTCCTTCATGCGCTCGGCGAGCGCGTCTATCTGGCGGCGGCCAAGCTCCGTCACATCCCCGTCCCAATGTCCCTGCATCATGCGGTAGAGGTTGCCCTCGGCCTGCGCGTGTCGAATGAGATAAATTTCCGTCATTATGTTTGCCTCCAAATCTTGACCGATTCAGTCGGATACAGTATAATATACAAGTTATTTGTGATTCTGCCGCAGCGGGCAGCTTGAGAGATATGCACTATTATATCCTCAAAGCCGCTTTTGCACAAGCAGATATTAGCAAGAAATCGGGGGTGGAGAGATATGGTGAGAGCGGCGGCTCTCAGCTCCGGAGACGGGGCGCGGCTCCAGGCGATACTGGACTCCATGTATTTTAACGAAATACCGAATTTTGAGCTGGAGGCGGTCATCTGCTCCCAAAGGGATGCTTACGCTATGCAGCGCGCGCTCAACGCCAATGTCCCGGCCTACGTGGTGGATCCGGAGCTTTTTCCAAATATCACCAGCCACAGCATGGCGGTCGCGAACAAGCTCAAGGATATGGATATAGAGCTTGTCATCCTCGCCGGGTACGACCCGCCGCTTGGCGTCATCCCCTATCAGTTCCGTAACCGCATCATCGGGGTCTACCCCGCCCTGTACCCCGCTTTCAGCGAGGAGCAGGGGGATATCCACCGCGCCGTGCTTGAGCGCGGGGTCAAGGTCACCGGGGCGACGGCGTATTTCGCCGATGAAAACGGCGGCGTGGGCAATATCATCCTGCAAAAGGCGCTGGATGTTCTGCCCGGGGACGACCCGGCAAGCCTCGCCCAGCGCGTCACGGAGGAATGTGAATGGAAGCTTCTCAGCCGCGCTGTCGCGCTCTACTGCTCGGGTCGGCTCGAGATACACGGAAATAGGGTTGTTATCAAGGACGAAGCCACATCGGGCGCGAAAAAGTAAAAAGTCTCACTGAGTTCGCCGCTCGCAAGCGGCGAATAAAATACAATCGTTTTTCCCGGGGGCATGTACCTCGGGAAAAACTCTTTGCACGGAGAGAGTGCATTTTTGCCCTCCCGCACTGGGCAAAAATGCGCGGTTCGAAGTGAAAACCATTTAATTCAAAAGACTCCCACTGGAAATCCAGTGGGAGTCTTTTGAATTAGTATGCAATTCCCCAGTAGACCATATGCTTTGCTCTCTTGCCGCAGCAGGCGCAGACGTCGGAGAGCTGCTCCTGCTCGAAGGGTATGCAGCGGGAGGACATCCCGGCCACGTCCTTCATCTTCAGCTCACACTCCAGGTCACCGCACCACATGGTCTTGATAAAGCCGCCGTTGCGCTCCTGAAGCTCCTTGGCCTCCTCCACGGAGAACGCGGGGTAGATATGCTCGTCCATGTTCTTTTTGGCCTTCTCGTAAAGGCCCTTCTGCACAGCGTCAAGCAGCTCGGGGATGCGCTGCTCAAGCTCACCGAGCGCGACGGGTATTTTTTCGCCGTTGTCGCGGCGGACGGCCACGCACTCGCCCTTTTCGATGTCCTTGGGGCCAAGCTCTATGCGCAGCGGCACGCCCTTCATCTCATACTGGGCGCACTTCCAGCCCATGCTGTTGTCGCTCAGGTCGATCTTCGCGCGCACGCCCATGGCCTTTATGCGCTCAAGCAGGGCCTGCGCCGCCTCACTGACGCCCTCCTTATGCTGCGCAACAGGCACGACAACCGCCTGGATAGGCGCGATTTTCGGGGGCAGGACAAGGCCGTTATTGTCGCCATGGGTCATGATGATGCCGCCGATGATGCGGGTGCTAAGGCCCCAGGAGGTCTGGAACGGATAGCGCTGCTTGTTATCCTTGTCGGTATAGGTGATGTCAAACTGCTTGGCAAAGCCATCGCCAAAATAGTGGCTCGTGCCGGACTGGAGCGCCTTCTTGTCGTGCATCATGCACTCGATGGTGTAGGTGTTGACAGCGCCGGCAAACTTCTCCTTGTCGGTCTTGTTGCCCTTTATGACAGGCATCGCCAGATAATTCTCGCACAGGTCAGCGTACACGCCGAGCTGCTGAAGCGTCTCCCTGCGGGCCTCCTCCTCGGTGGCGTGGAGGGTGTGGCCCTCCTGCCAGAGAAATTCCCTGCCGCGCAGGAAGGGGCGGGTGGTCTTCTCCCAGCGGAGCACGGAGCACCACTGGTTATACAGAAGCGGCAGATCTCGCCATGAATGGACGATGTGGCTCCAATGGTCGCAAAACAGCGTCTCGGAGGTGGGGCGGATGCAAAGCCGCTCGGGCAGCTCCTCGCTGCCACCAACAGTGACCCACGCGCACTCGGGGGCAAAGCCCTCCACATGGTCCTTCTCCTTCTGAAGCAGGCTCTCGGGAATCAGCATCGGCATGGACACATTTTCATGCCCGTCCCGCTTGAACATTCCGTCGAGCACCTGCTGGATGTTTTCCCATATGGCATAGCCATAGGGGCGCATGATGAAGCAGCCCTTGACCCCGGAATAATCCACCAGCTCTGCCTTGGTGCAGATATCGGTGAACCACTGGGCAAAGTCCTTCTCCATATCGGTGATCTGCTCTACCTTTTTTTCTTTAGCCATTATTGTAAATACCTCTCTTTCGCCAGAGCCCTTGCTCCGCCGTAGTGATTCAATATTGTAGCCCCCCGCCGGGGCCTTGTCAAGCCTGCTATGCCGCCATTTTACACATTTTCCCTTGACCAAAAGCCGCTCAGAGGCTATAATGCTGTTGTTTAAGCTGCTTAAGGAGGTGGCTCTTATAAACGAACAGAAATTCCTCGCTGAGCTTGGAAAACTTTTGACCTTTATGTATGAAGAGGATCGGCAGACAGCAATCGAGCTATATGCAGAGATGTTTGCCTCCACGGCGGACGAGCATGCGCTGATGCAGTTTCTGGGTTCGCCCACGCGGCAGGCGGTGCAGGTCGCGAGAGCGTATAACGCCAAGGAGCGCAAGCTTCAGGTTCACTCTCAGTCCAAAAATGAGGACGGTCTGGAGTATGACCCGGACGAGGTGCCGGATTTTGTGCAGGCCATCAATAAAATAGCCCTCAGCGCCGCGCTGATAGCCGCTCCGGCTGTTGCCGATGAAGAGCGCGAGGTTCCCGAGGGGCAGTTCTCGCTGTTTGATGAGGCTCCCGCTGAGGCGGAAGCTGCGGAAGAGACCCCTGCTGAGGCGCCTGCCGCCCCGGCTGAGGATAAGCCCGCAGAGGCCGTCGAGGAAGCGCCGGCAGAAGCCCCCGCCGCTGTTGAGGAAGCTCCCGCAGAGGCCCCTGTTGAGGATGCGGCGGAAGCCGCCCCCGTGGAGGAAGCTTCGCAGGAAGCTCCGGTTGAGGGCGCTTCGCAGGAGGTTCAGGCCGATGAGCCCGCACCCGCGGAGGAGCAGCCCGCCGAGGAGAAGGCGCTGGAGGACGATTTTGTCCTCGTCATTCCCGAGGCTCAGGAGGCGACCCCCGCGCCTGTTGAGGAGACGTCCGAGCTTGTTGTCCCCGCACCGGAGGACAAGCCCGCCGCACCCGCGCCGGTTCAAATGCGGCACAAGCCCCGTGTGTTCCTGCTCATCCTGTTTATAATTCTGGCCGTGCCCATCACGCTTATCGGCATTGCCCTGCTGCTCATCCCCACGCTGCTGAGCCTTATTCTGGCGCTGGGCTTTATCGTTGTGGGCGTCGCGGCGCTGGTGTCCGCCTTTGCGGGCTTTGCGGTGTTCGCGGATATTCTGGTCATGCTGGGTATATCCCTTGTGGGCCTTGCGCTGGGGCTTTTGTTCCTGTGGCTGTTCGTCTGGTTTATCGGCGGCGCCATCGTGGGGCTTGTAAAGAGTGTGATAGCCCTCGGCGGCAGCTGGTGCTATAAGGAGGTGCCCGCGGTATGAAAAAAGGCTGGAAGGTAGTCGGCATCATCGTTTTTGTGGCTCTGCTGCTGGGCGTCGTGTTCTTCGCCGTTGGATGTATGACCGGCGCTGACTATGACCGCATCTACTCCGTGCTTGACGCGCGGTACTATATCACTGAGTACGCTGAGTATGCCAGTCAGATTGTCTCAATCGTCTTTCAGGAGTTTGCTCCGACGCAGTTCAGTTCAACAGTGATTGTGACTCCATAATGATTCAAAAATCTCTCTCCAGATGGAGAGAGATTTTTCAGCTTGTCAAAAAAGTCCTATAAGGACTTTTTTGACAAGCTGAAAGTCTCCAAAGCTGTTTAAGAGTTAGCAGCTCGGCTACTGTAAAAAAGCTTGATAATACGGGTGTTTGAGCTGCGACTCATTTTAATTCGAGGCGGGCCTTGCCCCCTCGAGCACCCCTGCTGCTTCTTTGGCTTTGCATTTTTGCTTTGGTTTTTTGACAGTCTGAAAAATCTCTCTCCAGATGGAGAGAGATTTTTTCTATACACTCTTCCACAGCTTTATCAGCCCCTTGTCGTTGAGCTGCTGCACGGCGGCGAAGAGCAGCGGGAACAGCAGCATCCCCCACACGTTCCACACCCGCCAGCCGATATACACCGCCGCGAGGGACACCAGCGGGTCAAGGCCGATCTGGTCGCCGAGCAGCTTTGCCTGCACGCAGCTTCGCACGAGGTTGACAATCCCCCAGCTTATGATAAGCCCTATACCAAGCCCCGTCTCCCCGGTGAGCAGGGCATAGGCCGCCCAAGGCACGAGGACTATCCCCGTGCCGAACACGGGCAGGGCGTCGATTATGGCAGTGACCGCGGCGATACCCGCCGCGTTTTCCACCCGCAGCAGCATAAAAGCCAGCAGCAGCTCAAAAAAGGTCATGGCCATGAGGATGAGCTGGGCGCGGATGAAGCCGCCGAAGCCGTTTTTAAGCTCCGCCGCGAAGCTCTCGGCCCGGTGGCAGAATTTTTCGGGGAGCTGGGCCTTTATGAACGCCTTTGTCTTTGGAAACGAGGCAGAGATAAAATAAGTGCCGATGCCCGCCGTGACGGAAAAAAGCAGAAAGTCCGGGCTCGCCTGAGCCGCGCGGCGCAGCGCGTCCAGCAGCCACTGCGAAAGCGCCGCCGGGAGCGCGTAGAGCGCGCTGCCCACGGCTTCAAGCGCGGTTTTCATGTACTCCGCCACCCCGTCCGGCGCGGCGGCAATGTAGGCGAGGGTTCTGCGCTCAGCACTTTCAAGCGTCTGGCCCAGCGCGGTCATAAGCTCCGGCACACGGCGGGCAAAATCCGTTGCTGCGGAGACGCCCTTTGCGCTCAGCGTGAGGAGCCCCCAGACGAGCAGCGCAAGCAGAAACAGCGTCAGCAC
>URPA01000006.1 GCA_900549545.1 uncultured Eubacteriales bacterium | reverse complement strand
TGCAAAATTCAATCTGGCTTTCAATGGAAATGCTGTCCTTTTTGTCTACCGATTGTCTTGCATAGATTGCGTCTATCCGATTGTTCATATTGTCGCTCCTTTTCTTAAAAAAGAAACGGAGCTGCTGACAGTTCTATTATACCGCCAGCAGCCCCGCAAATCAATGATGGGTTTGGAAAACCTTATGTCCCGGCTTCCTCACTCTCCCGCTTGTCGGCGTACTTGCGGAACACCTCATAAAGCTGCTGTTCCAGTTCCCGGCGTTTGGCTGCTTCCTGTTCCGGCGTGAACACCGGGGAGAGATTTTCCAGTGTGATTTCCTTTCCCTGAAAAGTCACGATTTCGATTTCCTTTTTGTATCTGATATTACTTATAAGATCACCTTTCCTTTCCATGCTGCCGCTGTTGCCGTTTCAGTTCCGCTAAAATCTCCGGCGGGATACGGTCAACCAGCCGCCGCATATCGTCCAGTTCGCTTTTTAACTTCGCCCGTTCCATCGTGTCATTCATCTTGCCTTTTTCGCTGGCCTTTGCCCTGACTTCCAGCTTTTCATTTTCCGCTAACAAGTCATTGATTGTGACCTTGTATTTTTTCAGTTGCCCGGAGAAGTTCTCCATCTGCGGAAACCACTTTTTCAGCATGGAGAGGGCTTCCTCTTTCTTCTTTCCGGCGTTCAGCGGGGTAATGCCGGAGAGAACCGCTTCAATGGCCCTCGCCTGTTTGGAGAGGTTGACCGCCTGTTTGAACAGCCGGGTGGGGATATGCTTCCGGCCCGTCTTGCTGGCGCTTTCCCCACGCTCCAGGTCGGGGTACTGCTCCACCATACAGGCGTGAAAATCGTCCTGCCACTTCGTCAGATTGGCCCGGTTGCCGATAATTTCTTTGGCGCACAGGCGGTTGTCCTTTGTCAGCGGCACAAAGACCAAGTGCAGATGGGGCGTTTTTTCATCCATGTGTACCATAGCCGAAACGATGTTCTCCCGGCCCACCCGGTCAATGAGGAAGTCCGCCGCCCTCTGGAAGTAGGCCGCTATCTCCTTTGGGGACTTGCCCTTGAAAAACTCCGGGCTGGCGGTAATCAGCGTGTCCACAAACCGAGTGCTGTCCTTGCGGGTGCGGCATCTGGCCTGCTCGATGCGGCTCTGAATGAAATGGTAGTAGCGGCCATCCGGCTTGACGATGTGGAAATTGTACTTGCTCCGGCTGGTGTCAATGTCCGGGTTGCTGGCGTACTGCTCCTTTTTCCGTTCATGGTGGGCTTCCAGCGGCCCCGCCGGGTGGCCCTTGTGCTTCTCAAATCGCAAAATTGCGTGTTGTGCCATTGAACTCCTTTCCCCATTCCATTCCTTTCCGGCGGGTTTTCCCGCCGAAAATATCTCTGATAGGATTGGAATGGAATGAATGTAAATAGATGGTTTTAATCTCTGTATTTCTATATACCGTCAGATTTCCGTACTTCAAGAGGATTGATTTTCGTACTCGCCAAGTACGGTTTTCAGCCCTCCGGCGTACCATAACCGGATTTCTTGAAGTCGGTGTTTGGAACCGCTTCATAGGATTTCGGGTAAATGCGGTTGGGTTTTCCACAGCCCTGTTTCTGGATTTCCACCAGCCCCGCATACTGCAACTCCCGCAGGGTGTTGACCGCTTTCTGCCGCCCGCAGCGGAGCAAAGCGACCACCTCGCAGATGGGGTAGTACAGGTAGACCCGCCCGTACTCGTCCGCCCAGCCGTTCTTCCGGGACAACTCCGCCCGGCGCAGGACAAAGGCATACAGCACCTTCGCTTCGTTGCTCAAGGGCTGGAATGTGGGTGCTTCAAAAAGGAAATTGGGGAGCCGGGTGAAACTGAACGCCTTTTCCGGCTGGTGAATATAAATCGTGTTTGTCATAGCGTGTTTTGTGGACGGTTAGAGGCCCGTTTTCCGGGGCGAATGATAAATGATACCAGCCGCCCCGGTTGAGGGCTTGCGGAGCCTTGCAAATCAAGGCTTTTCCCGCTCTTAACTGTCCACAGCAGACCTCCTTTTCCGTTCACTTTCTGTTTTCTGCCGCCTGTGAACTCTGGCGGCGCAGTCCGGGCAGTATTTGCCCCGGTTGGACTTCGGGACGAACACACCGCCGCACTCCGCACAGCGTTTCAAGTCCCTGTCCCGGTAAATCTCCGCTTCCAGCGTCCTGTCCAGCGGCAAGACCGCCCAGCGGAACCACTTGCAGCAGACGGAGAACGAAATCATCTGCGGACAGGCGCAGGTGTCGCCATCGTCCAGCGCAAGGCAGTTTCCGTCCTCGCAGTTGCAGCACTCCCGGCGTATCAGGCCGCTGGCTCGTCTCTTCTGGGGCGGGGTTATGCGGTAGGGGGAGCCGTCCGGCCTGTGTTCCAGCGGCGGCAGGTGTTGATAGGGTCTTTTGCTCATGCGTCCCTCCGTTTTCTTTGGCGTGTTCTGTTTCCAAGGTGCTTGTCCATCGATGAACTATCCCAAGTCTACACCTTTTTGACCGCCTGTGCCGTATATCCAAGAGGTAGGAAATCAGCCTGAAAAACTCCCTATTTCCACGCTCTCGGATTTGTGATATAATCAAAAAAAGATAAAAGACAAATTCAGGTTTCTGGTCTTCTTGCACAAAATAAAGGAGGAGCTATTATGCAAATTGTTTATATTCCAAGCGAATCAATGTCTGTTCAAGGTAAAAAAGATGAAATCTATAAAAGATATGGGAAAGACTGGAATATTAGAGAACAGGGAGGAGGTAACGGAAATTGGTTGTTGACCAGAAAAAGTGATGTGCTTGTAGATGGAAAAAGTTATCGTACTTTTGTACTTGAACACTACGGTAAATCCAAGCTGACAGCGAAGCTTGTTGATAAATTTCGTGAAGATGTAGCAAATGGTAAAATAAAACTGTAAATGCCTATGCCGTTATGCTATGAGCATAGTACATAGCATAACGGCTTCTCTTTCGTTGAGCTAGCAAGGAGGGTGAATATGTCTTTATCCATACAAGAGCGATTAAAAGACCTACGTGTGGAGCGTGGCTTGACGCTGGGGCAGCTTGCGGAGCAGACCGGGCTTTCCAAGTCTGCGCTGGGCAGTTACGAAACGGAAGACTTCAAGGACATCAGCCACTATGCCCTTATCCGGCTGGCGAAGTTTTACGGTGTGACCGCTGATTATCTGCTGGGGCTGTCTGAAATGAAAAATCACCCAAACGCCGATCTTGCAGACCTGCGTTTGAGTGATGAAATGATTGACCTGCTGAAAAGCGGGAGGATAGACAATACCCTGCTGTGTGAGCTGGCGGCGCACCCGGATTTCCCCCGGCTGATGGCTGACCTTGAAATCTATGTGAACGGAACGGCACTGAAACAGGCGCAGGGTGCAAACGCCATAGTGGACACGATGAGCGCAACTGTTATAAAAAAGCATAATCCTGGCATGAGTGATACGCAGTTAAGACAGCTTATCACCGCCCATATTGATGAGGACGAGTTTTGCCGCTATGTGATACAACGGGACATAAACGGGATTGCCCTTGCTCTGCGGGAAACACACAAGGACGATTTTTTCAGCGTCCCAGAGGATAACCCGCTAAAAGAAATGCTGGAAACTGCTGGTGAAATCGTCAGCCAGGACAGCGACACGGAACAAGCGTACTTGGCGTTTATCTGCAAACGGCTCAAGCTGAATTTTAGGAAGCTGTCAGTAGAAGAACGGAAGTGGCTGAAAAAGATTGCGGAAAAATCCGACTTGCTGAAGAATCCAAAACCGCAGAGAGGACGAAGATAAAAAATGCCTGAACGGCGGTTCTGGTTTTTCAGAACCACCATCCAGGCATTTTGTTTAGTAATAGAAAAAGGTGCAGTTGATTATTGCGTATTGTCAATCTCTCTCAAACCGGGTAGTAAAAATACGGCAAGCGCAACGATGATAATGCCAATTCCGCAAATGACAAACCATTTCTCAACTCCCAGCCGCTCCGCCAGAGGCCCGGAAATGACAAGGCCAAACGGCATGGCGAGGGAAGCGGCGCTTGTCAGTAGAGAAAAAACTCTCCCCAGATATTCTGGTTTGACCGTTTCTTGAAAAATCGCATTTTGCACACCGTAAAATGGAGCGGAAATTCCCATAACAGTACAGCACACAACAAAGACAAGAAATGCGTCTGGCGGCAAAAGCCCGGAGAGCATATTGCTAACGCCCATCAGGAGAACGGAAAGACCGATGGTGTACCGCCGTTTCTTAAAACCGCCCCAAATGCTCAGAATGACTCCGCCAAGCAGCATACCAACCGCAAAAGCAATTTCAGCGGCAGAGGCATGGGCCGGTGTTCCTTTGAAGTATGACATACAGATGAGAGGAAAAAGCGTACTGATTGGCATATAAAAGAACATATAAATTACACCAATCCAGAGCAGAGCAAAGAGGCCCCTGTTTTGCTTTAATACCACATACCCCTCTTTCATATCCTGTAAAAACTGTTGTCTTTTCGTTTCTGGACATAGTTCAGGCGTTGGTATGGACGAAATCGCAACAGTCACACAGGCAAGGATTGCACCCACAATATCTAACAATATAATTGCATTAAGAGGCCAAACAGCATATAAAAACGCTGCGGCAGCTGGACTGATAATCGCACTTACTGCTTGCATGGTCTGCGTGTAACCAGCGCATTTTGTAAGTTCCTCTTTTGGCACAATCATAGGTGTTGCTGCGCTGAATGCTGGAGAATGAAAAGCAGTTCCCGCACTTCGGATTAACAGGACAACCATAATAGACCATACGGGCAATTCCATGTAAAACGCCACCAGCGCCAGAATACCGCCAGCGGCGGCAATTATCAAATCCGCACCAATCATTACGCTTTTACGGCTGTGCCGGTCAACAAAAGCACCTGCAAACGGGCCTAAACAGGCTTGCGGCAAAAATCCAATCAGTGTTGCCGCCGTCAATATGATTGCAGAATTAGTTTTCGCAACCAAATAAAAGATAATGGCCATTTGCAAAATACCGCTGCTAATAAAGGATATTGCTTGTCCGGCAAGAAGTGTAAAATAAGTTTTTCTCCATGAATTGTTGTTTTGGGTCATAATGCGAACCTCCTTTTTTATTGCATTGTTCCTTTGTTTCTGCAATAAAAAGCAGGCGTTGTCCCACAGAGAGGGCAGACGCCTGCATAACAACAAAGCACGAAAAAACACCACGATACAGTTCAAAGACTGCTCGTGTCAAACCTACGTGTTCCTTTGCATACGCACGCAAAAAAAGCCCACCATCATGTGGAAAGGTACTTCTACTTTTTATTGCTTATTAGCGTACACAAATTAACACACGTAAGCCTCCTTCCAATCTCAAACTGTCGCACAGTATAACACACATCCGATAGACTTGTCAACCATTTTTAACCTTGTTTTCCATCTTGTTTTTCCATCTCTTACGGGCAGTAGCAAAGCCAGGCGAGCCAGTCAACGGTCAAGATGAACGGCGCTTTCAGCGCCGCCGTTGACAGTCTCGCCCGTCTTTGCTAATGGGTAATCAAGGCGGGAAAGCCATTTTAGGGCTTTCCCGCCCATTTCAATTTTGGGAGAAGAAAGGCCCCAAAATGAACGAGTGCGGCCAAACACTTTTAGGGATTGGCCACCTTGTCCACCCATCCAGCGGGGCGGCGGGGAACGGTCAAGGCCGGGCGTCAGCCCATTCATTTCAGCCTTGACGGTTTCCTGCCGTCCTGCTACTTTTCCCGGAGTGTGGCCACACATCTGGTCACGGTGTCCAGAGCTTTGGGACTTTTTGTCCCATAGGCCGGGGGCGGAGGACGAGGGACGGGGGCTTTCATAATACGCCCTGTCTGCTGCTGAAATCAGCCCTTTGTTTCCGGCTTACCAGCCCCAAACAAAGCCCTGCTTTCCTGCCGCGTCAAATGCCCTTGCCCTCCCCGGCGGCAACGGTATTTTCAGGGCAACGCCGACAGAGCGTATAACACACTACACTTTGCTCCGCAAAGTCGTGTGCCAAATGGGGCGCTGCCCCCTTTGGAAACCCCCGCAACAAACAGGTGCTATGCACCCAGCCGGGAGCATAGCGCCGTTTGTTGTCAGCAGCCCGTTTCACGGTCTGCGTGTAGTTCCTTGTAAACTGACCTAATTCTGAATGTAAATAATAAGATACGGGAAAAAGACCTGCACGGCGGTGGCAAAGAAGAAAAAAGCGTCGAGAGAGAGCCTGAGCGGTTTTGTTTCCTGCCGGTTTGAAAAATTAAAACCGAAAAACTCCTCTTTCAAAGCCTTGAAGCTGTCCTTTTTCGGCTTTAGCTGGGGCTCGTCCTTGACGAGAAATATCGACAGCACACCCATGACGGACACTGCCGCGCCGAAGATGCCAAAAAATTCCTTCCATAGCCCCTGCTGGGTAAGCCCGTCAAACAGGCCGAAGATAACAAGCATGGAGATGAGCGGCAGCGTAGCCAGCACACTCTCCACCTTGCCGCGGTTTTCGTCAGTGGTGGCATCGGTGACATAGGCGTTGAAGGCCGCGTCATTGGCGGTGCTGCCGAAGAAGGTCATGACGCAGTCCATGATAATTACCATGTTTGCCGCCGCTGCCGCCGCCTGTGCCCCGGGAAAGAGCCTTGCGGCGTTTTCAGGCGTTATGAGGCCGAAAATCGCCGTTGATAGGCCCCAGAGGATATAGCCCGCGCAAATAAAAGCCTTGCGCTTGCCTACTCTGTCTGAAAGCGTGCCCATGAGTATTGTTGTCAAAACGGCCGCCGCCGAGAAGCCTACCATACCGGATATATAGCGCGGGTCTGTGGAAATAGTCGAATACAAAAACACATTGAAATACATGTTTTCGATAGTCCACGCAAACTGGCCAAATAGCCCAAGCAGAATAAACGTCAGCCATTTCCTGCCGCCAAGCTTCTTTTCCATGCAAGCTGCCCCCTGTTAATTATTTGAGGTTTCCTTCTATAATCGCAAGGATAATTTCAACCGCTGTGTCCATGCTCTCGGCGGTGATGTGCTCATAAGGGCCGTGGAAGCCGTGCCCGCCGGTGCCGAGGTTCGGGCAGAGCAGGCCCCGGAAGGAAAGACAGGCCCCGTCTGTACCGCCGCGCATGGGGACGCTCACCGGCTCAAGCCCCTGCTTTTTGATAGCGCGCTCGGCAAGGGCAATGATATCCATTCTGTCTTTGAGCAGCATCGCCATGTTGCGGTACTGCTCCTTTATGGTAAGTTTTGCGGTGCCCGCGCCATATTTGACGTTTATCAGCTCCTCAATATGGCGCATGGTGTCCTTGCGGTGTTCAAATATAACGGGGTCGTGGTCACGGATGATATATTCAAGCTCCGCAAGCTCCACATTGCCGCTCATATCCGTCAGGTGGAAAAAGCCCTGATAGTTCTCCGTCTTGGAGGGCACATCCCCGGCGGGGAGCATGGAGTTAATCTCCATGGCGACAAGGCTCGCGTTTATCATGGTGTCCTTGGCACTGCCAGGGTGGACGTTGAAGCCGTTTATCTCCCAGTGTGCGGCGGCAGCGTTGAAGGTCTCGTAATTTATCTCGTTAACATCGTCTCCGTCAACGGTGAAGCCAAAGTCCGCGCCAAGCCTGTCAAGCTCCATGAGCGCTCCGCCATGGCCAACCTCCTCATCCGGGGAAAAGCAAATCGCAACTCTGCCGTGAGGCAGCTTCTCGTTTATTATCCGCTCGGCAGCGGTCATTATCTCGGCGACGCCCGCCTTATCGTCAGCACCCAAAACGGTCGTCCCGTCGGTGGTGATTAGAGTCTTGCCAACAGCGGCTTTCAGGTCGGGGAACTGCTCTGGAGTGAGCACTCTCCCGCTCTCGCCGAGCTTTACACTGCCGCCGTCATAGTTCTCTATCACCTGCGGACGGACATTTTCCCCACTGAAATCAGGGATGGTATCTACATGGGCGTTGAAGGCTATGCAGGGCTTATCCTCCATACCTTCGCTCGCCGGGATAAAGCCGTAGACATAGGCATGCTCGTCAACGAAAACGCCCTCAAGGCCAAGCTCCTCCATCTCCCTTGCAAGCAGCCTGCTTAAATCAAACTGCCGCTCGGTGCTGGGCACCTGCTCTGAATTTTCAATACTCGCGGTGTGCACCTTCGCGTATCTTATCAGTCTCTCATAAGCTTTCATTTTATTCTCTCCTTATTTATAAATATCCGCGTAGACAAACAGCCGCCCCTTGCGGGAGGTACCGCCCGTCCCGGCGATGATCCCTTTTCCCGCTCCGCGCAGGGAAATAACGTCCCCCTCGCGCACCGGGCAGTCGGGCTTATAACACTGCTCATAATTAAGGCTCACATTACCGGCACCAATATGCTTTGTCGCCTCCGTGCGCGAGAGATGAAACATCCCCGCCGCCACCGCGTCAAGCCTCGTGCTCATCACCGAGAAGGTGACGCGCTCAAGCTTTCTTGTGCCCGTGGGAACATCGCTAAGGGCTATCTCCTCCGTTGTGACACTCACGCGCCCCACCTTGTCAATGCTCTTTAAATGCCCCGCAACAGATGGCAGGCAGAACACGTAGGCATCGTCCCCGGTGATAATAATATCGCCAATCCGCTCCCTGCCCACGCCCATGCCGAGCAGCGCGCCCAGATAATCTCTGTGTCCGGGAGTGCCGAAATGCGCCTTCATATGCAGGGCGGAGATGTATTCATCAGGGTAAAAATCCTCTCTGTCCATATAATCAGGCAGGAAAAACGCCGCCGTCCTCTCGCACTCGTCCATGCCGCCGCAAAAGAGCAGCCTGTCGCCGCACAAATACTTCCCCCAGTTTTCAATCTGCATCCGCTCCGCCGGGGTTAAAAAGGCGGTCATGGTCAGCATATTACTGCGCTGGGAGCGGTTGAATAAATCCTCCGCCCGCCTTAAAAGTTCATTGTTTTCCATCTTTAAGCCTCGTTTTATGGGCGTTGAGATTGCTCTGCTTCAAAATCTCATCAATGCTCTTGAGCACCTGCTCAAGCTCCGCGGAAAACTCCATGGATGAGGTTCTAAGAACGCCGGAGCGCAGAGCGGAGAGCCGGATAAGGTTATCGCTCGTCACCACGCGCACGGCGAAGTTTCGCCCAATCTGGGCGGCAATGCGCTCAATATAGGCGTCCGCCGTCTCTCCGGTGGCGGTGTACGCCACATGGATGTTGTGATACTCAGAGCGTGAACCGGGGTTATCCGGCGTCCTGAAGCCGTCAAACACCAACACAAGCTCCGCCTTGGTATACCCGCAGTAGCTCACCAGCATATCGGCGAGCCTGCCCCGCGCAAGGTCGAGCCTGTCAGCAGCGAGTTGCTTTAGCTCGTCATTGGCGAAGATGAGGTTATATCCGTCTACTATTATATACTGCCGTCTGCTCTCGGTCTGTACCGGCTGCGGGGCGGCGTTGACCGTGGGCGCGGAGTAGACTGCCCTGCGTATCGGGCCAAACTCCCGCTCCATAATGGCCTCAAGCTCCCGCTCGTCGATGCTTATACAGCGGTGGACAGCCGGGGGTGGAGCCTTTTCGGGCTTTAAAACGCTGTCAAGGTGCATGTAATCCTTCACCTTGTCCCAAGGCACATCGAAGCCGCCGCCGTGGGCGCAGAAGACCGAATAGGACGGGTTATCCACGTCGGTATCAGGGTCATAGCCCGCCGCCTCGACGACGGGCGCGGGATTCTTGCAGGGGAAATATCCCCCTGCGTCAAGACTCAGCCGCCCCTTGCCGTGGGTATAGGCGGCGAGCTCCTGCGCGTAGCCGTTCATGGAGGCGACGGGGGCCTTACCCTCAAGCCTTGACATTCCATCGCTCTCCTCGGGCGAGGAGAAGCTGCCGTTCATGGCGCGCACATCGCTTATGGCTCTGCCTATCTGCTCGGTGGGCACCGTCAGCACAAAGCTGTAATACGGCTCAAGCAGGACGGACTTTGCCTGCATAAGCCCCTGGCGCAGCGCCCGGTAGGTCGCCTGCCGGAAGTCCCCGCCCTCGGTGTGCTTCGAGTGGGCGCGCCCTGCGGCGACGGTGATTTTAATATCGTCAATGGGCGCACCGATAAGCACACCAAGATGCTGTTTTTCCTGCAAATGGGTGAGGATGAGCCGCTGCCAGTTGCGGTCAAGCTCATCCTCGGGGCAGATGCTCGTAAGCTCTATGCCGCTGCCCTGCGGCAGGGGTTCAAGGATGAGATGCACCTCGGCATAGTGGCGCAGGGGCTCAAAATGCCCGACGCCCTCGACCCTGTTTTCAATCGTTTCCCTGTACATTATGCGCCCGGTATCGAGCCGAGCTACAATGCCAAAGCGCTCCTCCAGCAGAGCGATGAACACCTCCGCCTGCACCCTTCCCATGAGCTGGACGGATATCTCCCCCGCGCTCTGGTTCCATTTGACGCGGAGCATCGGGTCCTCTTCCTCAAGCTCACGCACTTTGGGCAAAACCAGCGCCGCGTCCAGCTCCGGCGGGAGGATGAGCCGATAGCTGATGACCGGCTCAACCATAGGCGCGGGCATATCGGCCTCGCTGCCAATCCCCTGCCCGGCGTAGGTGGCGCTTAATCCGGTCAGGGCGCAGACCTGCCCCGCCCCGGCGCTCTCCACCGCCTCAAACCTTGAGCCGGAGTATATTCTTATCTGGTTCACCTTTTCCGAGAGCTCGTTCCCGCTCTCGTCGGTATAGCTTATAAGCTCCCGGGTTTTAAGGCTGCCGCCGCATATCTTGAGATACGTGAGCCTGCCGCCCTTCTCGTCCCGGCCAATCTTGAATACCTTCGCGCCGAAATCGCCGCTGCCGGGCACGGGCGTGATGTATTCGTCCATAGCTTCGAGCAATTCGCCTACCCCGTCCAGATGCAGCCCCGAGCCGAAAAAGCAGGGAAACACCTGCCGCTCGGATACCAGCGCGGAGATATCGGCAGAATCAAGCTCCCCGCTTTCAAGATATTTATCCATCGCGGCCTCGCCGCACATGGCAAGGCGCTCAAAAAGCTCCTCCTGCGGCAGATTGAAATCCGTGCAACCGTCAGAGAGCCTGCTTTGCAGCTCTCTGAGCACCCGCTCCCGCTCGGCGCCGGGAAGGTCCATCTTGGTGACGAAAATCATGCAGGGCACATTATAGCGCTCTAATAAACGCCAGACCGTCTCCGTATGGGCCTGCACGCCGTCCGTCCCGCTGATGACGAGCACCGCGCAGTCCAGAACCGGCAGCACCCGCTCCGTCTCGGCGCAGAGGTCGGCGTGGCCCGGAGTGTCCAGAATCGTGACTGAGCTTTCCGGCAGCTCTATTACGGCCTGCTTTGAAAAAACCGTTATTCCCCGCTCTCTTTCAATGCTCTTATCGTCAAAAAAGCAGTCCCCGTGGTCGACCCGGCCTTGTTTTTTAATTTTTCCCGAAAGGTAGAGCAGCGCCTCGCACAATGTGGTCTTTCCGGCGTCCACATGGGCGATGATGCCGACTACCGTGTTTTTAAGTTTGTTCATAGCGACATAATATCATTTTGGAGGCTCTTTATCAATATTTTCTACTCAAAAAGCTGATGGACTGTATGCTGCACAGCTGTCGGCAATTCAGAGATATAAAATATCTCCTAATGACACTATTTAGGTGTTCACAGCTAAATAGTGTCATTTTTGTGCAAAATATTGTGGTATTTTTTCAATCTTAGGCTACCAAATTTGTAAAGCCTGTGCTATAATAGATTGCCAAATGGCTACATACGGCTTGTTTGCGCACTCTTTTTTAGGAGGGAAACACCATATGAAAAAGATTCTTGTTCTGGAAGACGAGGCTAATATCCGCAGCTTCGTTGTTATAAATCTCCGCCGCGGCGGCTTTGAGCCCATTGAGGCGGAAAACGGAGCCGAGGCTCTGGAAAAGCTCAAGGTAAATCCCGACATCTGCCTTGCGCTGCTTGATGTCATGCTGCCGGATATTGACGGGTTCGAGGTCTGCCGCCGCATCCGCGCGTCCGGCTCCAAGATGGGTATAATCATGCTGACCGCCAAAAGTCAGGAGATTGATAAGGTCACCGGCCTTATGACCGGGGCTGATGACTATGTGACCAAGCCCTTCTCCCCGGCGGAGCTTACCGCCCGTGTTGACGCGCTTATCCGCCGCCTTGGGATTGACGATAATGACAAGCCCTCGGCAGAGCTTACAAGCGGCCCGTTCCTGCTCAACACCCGCAACCGCACCCTTGAAAAGAACGGCCAGCGCCTGAAGCTGACGCAGATTGAATACCTGCTGATGAAGCTCTTTATGGAAAACCCCGGCAAGGCCATGAGCAGGGACGATATCCTTGCCGCCGTCTGGGGCGAGGGCTTTAACGGTGAGCTCAAAACTGTGGACGTTAACATCCGCCGTCTGCGCATAAAGATAGAGGACGACCCGACCGAGCCCGAATTTTTGACCACCGTCTGGGGCTACGGCTACAAGTGGGGATATTAAGCGCCGCAGGAAGTAATCAAAATGCTAAAGACTTTGAAAGCTCAGCTCCTGTTTTCGACCCTTGTGTGGGTGCTGCTGATGCTTGTGGCCGTGTGGAGCATTACCCGCGGGCTGCGGGTGCTGGCGATAACGCTTATCGTCATGCTCTGCGTGTATCTTATCATTCTCAATCTCTGGTTCTGGCGCTATGTGTCCGAGCCCCTGCAAAGGCTCACCTCCTTTGCAGCCCGCATCGCCGGCGGCAGCTACGGCGGGCGCATTGAGGACGAGAGCGAGGGCGAAATCGGTGATTTGACCGATGAGATAAACAACATGTCGGAGAAGGTCGCCATCGCGGAGAAATCCCGCACGGAGTTTATTTCCCAGGTTTCGCATGAGCTGCGCACACCGCTGACCGCCATCATGGGCTGGAGCGAGACTATTGCATATGACCCCGCCGTTCAGGGCGATTCCCTGCGCGGGGTGCAGATAATTTCAAAAGAAGCGGAGAGGCTCACCGGCATGGTGTCCGAGCTGCTGGAGTTTACCCGTATTCAGGACGGGCGTTTCAATCTCCGTCTTGAGCTTGTGGACATCACCGCCGAGCTTGAGGATGCACTCTTTACTTATGGAGAGCTTATGAAGCAGGCGGGCATTGAGGTCATATACAACCCGCCACACGCCGAAATTCCCCTCATCCCCGGCGACCCGGAGCGCCTGAAGCAGGTCTTTCTCAACCTGCTGGATAACTCCGTAAAGCACGGGGGCGACGGCGGCAAAACCCTCGTCTCCATCTCCGGTGAGGCGGACGGTGTGCATATCTCGGTCCGCGACTATGGGCACGGTATTCCCGAGGGGGAGCTTGCCCACGTAAAAGAAAAGTTCTATAAGGGCAGCTCCAAAAACCGCGGCACCGGCATCGGCCTTTCCGTGTGCGATGAGATCATAACCCGCCACGGCGGAACATTGAACGTTAAAAACGCCCCCGGCGGAGGCTGCCTTGTGGAGATAATTCTGCCTTACAGCTCTGCAAACTAAATCAGGAGAAAAATATGCCAGATAAAAACAATTCCTGTTCCTTCCGCACCTCCATCGGCGGGCAGGCGCTTATTGAGGGCATCCTCATGCGCGGCCCGAAAAAACAGGCCATAGTCTGCCGCACGGCGGACGGGCTTGTTGAAAAAACAGAGGAACTCAAGTTCATTAAAGACAAATACCCCATTTTGGGCTTCCCGTTTATCCGCGGCTGCGCCATTTTCTTAAGCTCGCTTGTAAACGGCATGCAGGCGCTGACGTATTCAGCAAACCTCATCCCTCTCGAGGAGCAGGGCGAGCCGGATAAGCTCGACAAATGGATAGAAGACCACTTCCCCGCCGAGAAGGCACAGAAGCTCATCATCGGCACGGCTGTTGTGCTCGGCGTTGCGCTGGCGCTGCTGCTGTTCATCTTCCTGCCTACCTTCATTGTGGGCCTTATAAAGCCTCTGACAGAGAGCTACCTCGTGCGCAACCTCTCCGAGGGTGTGTTAAAGGTCGTTATTCTTCTCATCTATATGGCCCTGTGCGCCAATGTCAGCGATGTAAAGCGCCTTTTCTCCTACCACGGCGCTGAGCATAAGACTATTTTCTGCTATGAGCACGGCAAGGAGCTGACGGTTGAAAACGCGCGGACAGAATCCCGCTTCCACCCCCGCTGCGGCACAAGCTTTCTGCTGGTTGTCATAGTGGTCAGCATACTTGTAAACTCCCTTGTCCGGCTTGACAACAGCTTTGCCCGCATGGGCGTGCATCTGCTGCTGCTGCCGGTGGTCGTGGGCATCAGCTATGAGATAAACCGCTGGTGCGGCAAGCACGACAATTTCCTCTCCAAGGCCCTTTCCGCACCGGGCAAATGGCTCCAGCGCATAACCACCAACGAGCCTGACGACTCTATGCTCGAAGTCGCCATCCGCTCCATTGAGCTCGTCATCCCCGAAGAGAAGGGCAGCGACCTCTGGGGCGAATAGAAGGGAGAAGCTGATGAAAACTTATAATGACATATATCTTCAGGCACGCAACACCCTGCGTGCGGCCGGGATTGAGGGCTTTAACCTTGAGGCAAAGCTCCTTGTCGCGCGGGCGTCTGATAAGACCCTGCCCCAGCTTTTGCGGGATATGAACCTCTACACAACTGATAAGGTGGAAAAAGCGGTGCTTGACTATACCTCCCGCCGCCTGAAGGGTGAGCCGGTTGCGTATATAACCGGCCTGTGGGAGTTTTACGGGCTGCCCATCGTGGTCTCGCCCGATGTGCTCATCCCCCGCATGGACACCGAGATACTTGTTGACGCGGCAAAGTCCATACTCTTTGGCCATAAGATGGATGCGCGCATTCTCGACCTTTGCTGCGGAAGCGGCTGCATAACCTGCGCCGTGGGCCATGAGCTTCCGGCGACGAAGCTTGTCGCGGTGGATATAAGCGCCTCCGCGCTTGAGATTTGCCGCAAGAACATTGCCGCGAACCGCCTCAACTCCAGAGTCATCTGTATGCAGGCGGATGCCACCGCCTCTCCCCCGCTCGGCATCGGCAAGTTTGATATGATCATCGCAAATCCCCCATACATAGCAAGCGGCGAGATAGCCGGGCTTGACTGCTCAGTGCGTGACTATGAGCCAATCTGGGCGCTCGACGGCGGGGCTGACGGCCTGCGTTTTTACAAGGGGATCATAAAATACTGGAAGTCCCTTTTGAATGACGGCGGCTGGCTGCTCTTTGAAGTCGGCGAGGGTCAGGCGGACACGGTGGAGGAGATGCTTCAGTCCGCGGGCTTCGACTACACCGAGCGCCGCAAGGACAGCATAGGTGTTGACAGAGTTGTTATCGGCAGAATTTAAATAAGGAGAGAAAACAATGGCAGAAAAGAAAAAGACGGTGGCCGTCACGGCCCCCGCAAACGGCGACAAGAAAAAAGCGCTGGAAACCGCTATTGCAAAGATAGAAAAAGATTACGGCAAGGGCACCATCATGCGCCTTGGGGACGATATTTCCGTCAATGTTGAGGCTCTTTCCACAGGCTCTCTGTCTCTGGATCTGGCTCTTGGCATAGGCGGTGTGCCCCGTGGCAGAATTGTTGAGATTTACGGGCCTGAGGCCTCCGGTAAGACCACCCTTGCCCTGCACGTGGTGGCCTCGGCTCAGAAGGCCGGCGGCGACGCTGCGTATATAGACGTTGAGCACGCGCTCGAGCCCGCCTATGCCCGCGCCCTCGGCGTCGATATTGACAGCCTCCTCATATCCCAGCCGGACACCGGTGAGCAGGCGCTCGATATTGCCGAGTCCCTTGTCCGCTCCGGCGCGATTGACGTGCTGGTGGTGGACTCCGTTGCCGCGCTTATTCCCCGCGTTGAGCTTGAGGGTGAGGTGGGCGATACGGTCGTCGGCGCGCTGGCAAGACTCATGTCCCAGGCCATGCGCCGTCTGGCGGGTGCCATCTCCAAGAATAACTGCACCGTTATATTCATAAACCAGCTGCGCCAGAAGATAGGCGTCATGTACGGCAACCCCGAGACAACTCCCGGCGGCCTCGCGCTTAAGTATTACGCCTCCGTGCGCATTGACGTGCGCCGCATTGAGACGCTCAAGGCAAACGGCGAGATGATAGGCAACCGCACCCGCGCCAAGGTCGTCAAGAACAAGGTCGCGCCCCCCTTCCGTGAGGCGGAGTTTGACATCATGTATGGTGAGGGCATCTCCCGCGTGGGCGAGGTTATTGACCTCGGCGTGAAGCTTGAAATTATCGACAAGGGCGGCGCGTGGTACACCGTCGCCGGTCAGCGCATACAGGGCAGGGACGCCGTGAAGGAATACCTGCTTGCTAATCCCGACGTGTGCGAGAGCATCGAGCAGCAGATAAGGGACAATTCCTTTAAGCTCATGTCCCCCCAGTCCCGCAGGGCCGCTCAGGTCTCGGGCCGTGCTGTGGACATCAGCGCCGCCGATTTTGACGGGGACTGATAGATGACCGTAACGGCCATAAGGCAAACCTCCCCCGGCAGGCTGATAGTCAGCTTTGATAATGGGGAGGAGCTGCGCTCTACCCTGGGCGCGGTGACGGAGCTTCGGCTTTATTCCGGCAGAGAGCTGGACGAGGCGGAGTTTGAGGCCTTTCGCAGTCTCTCCGCCCGTTCCCTCGCCCGGGAAAGGGCGCTTGAGCTTATCTCCCGCCGCTCCATGTCCCGCAAGGAGCTTATGGACAAGCTCATATCTAAGGGTGAAGCGGAGGATGTCGCCGAATACTGCGCCGGCTGGCTTGAAGAAAACGGCTTTATTGACGAGGAGCGCTATGCCCAGCAGATAGCCCGGCACTATGCCGCCAAGGGCTACGGCGCAGGCCGTGTCCGCGCGGAGCTGAGCCGCCGTGGGCTTGACCGGGAGCTGTGGGATACGGCCATGGCCGCCATGCCCGCCGGAGATGAAAAGCTTGACCGCTTTATCGCCTCCCGCCTCAAGGACCCGGAGGACAGGGACGAAATACGAAAAATCAGCAGCGCGCTGTACCGCCGCGGCTACTCGTGGGAGGAGATACGCTCCGCCCTCGCCCGGTACAACGCGCCGCAGGAGGAATATTGATTTAATGGAAAAAACATTTGCGCTTATCTCTCTCGGCTGCGCGAAGAACCTTGTCAACAGCGAGCAGATGCTCTATCTGCTGGACGAGGCGGGCTTTCGCCTTGTGTCGGAGCCGGAGGGCGCCGACCTCGCGATAGTCAACACCTGCGGCTTTATTGACGCTGCCAAGAGCGAGGCGATTGACACCATATTGCAGATGGCGGAGCTCAAGGCAGAGGGTAAGCTTGGCGGGCTTATCGTGACCGGCTGCCTTCCCGAGCGGTATAAGGACACGATCCTGACAGAGCTCCCAGAGATCGACGCGGTTCTGGGCGTCGGCAGCTTTGGGGATATCGTCGCAGCGGCCAACGCCGTTATTGACGGCGGCGGCATCGCCCGCTTTGCCGACAGCAGCGCCCCTGTGGACGAGATACCAAGAGTCATCTCAACCGGCCCATCATGGGCGTATCTGCGCATTGCCGAGGGCTGCAACAACTTCTGCGCCTTCTGTGCCATCCCATATATCCGCGGGCGCTACCGCTCAAGGGATATTGAAGCGGTGCTTGCTGAGGCACGCGACCTTGCTGAGCACGGGGTCAAGGAGATTATCGTCATCGCTCAGGACATCACCCGCTACGGGACCGACCGCTACGGCAAGCGCTGCCTTGCAGAGCTCTGCCGCCGCCTCGCGGAGATCGACGGGATCGAGTGGATAAGGCTTCATTACCTCTACCCCGACCAGTTTGACGATGAGCTGATTGACGAGATCGCCCGCAATGATAAGGTCGTAAAATATCTGGATATTCCCATCCAGCACATAAATAATGATATCCTCAAAAACATGAACCGCCGTGGAACCGGAGACGATATCCGCGCCCTGTTCAAGACTCTGCGGGAGCGTATCCCCGGTTTGGTTCTGCGCACAAGCCTTATCGCCGGGCTTCCTGGTGAGGGTGAGGCGGAGTTTGAGGAGCTGTGCGAATACCTGAAGGAGGCCCGCATAGAGCGGGTAGGTGTGTTCCCCTTCTCCCCCGAGGAAGGGACGCCCGCCGCCGAAATGCCCCATGTTGACAGCGAGGAGGCGCAGCGCCGGGCCGAGCTTATCGTGGAGCTGCAAGCGCCGATTATGGACGATTTCTGCCACAGCTTTGTCGGCAGAACAATAAAGGTTCTCTGCGAATATTTTGATGAGGAGAGCCAATACCTTGTGGGCAGGAGCTATGCCGACTCCCCGGACATTGACGGGCAGGTCTACTTCTGCGGAAGCTGTAAGGAAGGCGAATTTGCCGCCGTGCACATCACCTCCGCGGATGGAGGGGATCTGTACGGTGAGGAAGTCAAACCTGAGGAGGTATGACATGACAACCGCAAACAAAATTACCATTTTCCGCATTATAATGATTCCCGTGTTTCTGGTGCTTGCATACACAGGGCATATGTACTGGGCATTTGCGGTTTATACTATCGCCTGCCTTTCTGACATGGCGGACGGTTATATCGCAAGGCACTATAACCAGGTTTCAAATTTCGGCAAGTTTGCCGACCCTTTGGCTGATAAGATGCTGGTGCTCGCCGCCATGTGCTTCTTCATTGAGAACGGTCAGATGGCCGGGTGGATAGTCGCCGTGGTGCTTTTCCGCGAGTTTGCGGTGTCCGGTCTGCGTATGGTTGCCGTTGAACAGCAGCGGGTCATTGCCGCCGCGTGGTCCGGCAAGATAAAGACCGCCTGCACCATGCTCGGCCTCGGCGCCATGCTGCTATTCCCCGAGGTGGAGCTGGTTAACATAATTTCCTCCGTTGTCATCGTTGTCACCACTGTCTACTCAGGCGTTGAGTATTTTTGGAAAAACCGCGATGTCTTTAAGGACATCGATTAAGGAGCTTTTACAATGAAACTGTATAATTCCGCCACAAGAAAAAGAGAGGACTTTGTCCCCAACGACCCGAACCTTGTCAAGATGTACACCTGCGGGCCCACGGTGTACCATTTTGCCCATATCGGCAACCTCCGCTCCTATATAATGGAGGATATTCTGGAGAAGTACCTGCGCTATGCCGGGTATAACGTCAAGCGCGTCATGAACATCACCGATGTTGGCCACCTGACCTCCGACGCTGACGAGGGCGAGGATAAGATGCTCAAGGGCGCAAGGCGTGAGCATAAGACCGTTATGGAGATTGCAAAGTTCTATACTGACGCCTTCTTCTCCGACTGCGCGAAGCTCAACATCAAGACCCCTGATGTTGTCGAGCCCGCCACCAACTGCATTGACGACTATATTAAAATAATAACCAAGCTCATGGACACCGGCTACGCCTATTTTGCCGGCGGCAATGTCTATTTTGATACCTCCAAGCTCGAGCGCTACTATGTCTTTAACGACTTTAACGCGGACGACCTCGATGTCGGCGTGCGCGAGGGCGTTGAGGAGGACCCCAACAAGCGAAACAAGAACGACTTTGTCCTCTGGTTCACCAAATCCAAATTTGAGGATCAGGCCCTCAAATGGGACTCTCCCTGGGGTGTGGGCTATCCCGGCTGGCACATTGAGTGCTCCGGCATCTCCATCAAGCACCTGGGTGAGGATCTGGATATTCACTGCGGCGGCATCGATAACGCTTTCCCCCACCACACCAATGAAATCGCCCAGTCAGAGGCGTATTTGGGGCATAAATGGTGCAATTATTGGATGCACGTCCTCCACCTGAACACCAATTCCGGCAAAATGAGCAAGTCCAGCGGTGAATTTCTGACCGTCTCCCTGCTGGAGGAAAAGGGCTATGATCCCCTCGCCTACCGTCTGTTCTGCCTCCAGAGCCACTATCGCAAGTCCCTTGTCTTTACCTGGGAAAACCTCGATAATGCTCAGGGCGCGTACAACAAGCTTATCGCCAAGATTGCCGCTCTCAAGCCCGAGGATGGCGAGCTTGACAAGGATGCCGCCGAGGCCCTCAAGCAGCGCTTCAACGCAGCGCTTGATAACGACTTGAACACCTCCCTCGCCGTCACCGCAGTGTATGATGTGCTCAAATACAAGACCAATGACGCCACGAAGCTTGCCGTCATCGCTGATTTTGATCGGGTTCTCAGCCTTGACCTTATTAAAAAGGCCGACGTTAAGCGTGAGGAGCTTAAAAAGCAGACTCTCGCCGCCGGTGAGTTCACTATCATCTCCGAGTCCGGTGAGGCTGACGCGGAGGTTGAGGCCAAAATCAAGGCCCGGCAGGATGCGAAGAAGGCCAAAAACTTTGCCGAAGCAGACAGGATAAGAGACGAGCTGAAGGCCGCCGGTATTGAGGTCACGGATATTCCCCACGGCGCAAAGTGGAAGCGGATATAATATTTAACAAAAGCGAAGAGTGAAGAAGTAAACGGTTGTGCCCAGCCTTGAAACTTACTTCTTCACTCTTACTTCTTCACTCTTACTTCTAACTTTTTACCTATTTTTATCCCCCCGGGGGGCTTACGCTCTCTAATTTAATGTGATAAAATTTGACCATCTTGTAAAAAAAGGTGATTCAAATGAAAAGCACAACAAAAATCATAGCTCTGCTTCTTGCCTTGGTTCTGGCTCTTGGCCTTTGTGCCTGCGGCAACAGCTCCGCTCCCGCTGAGAGCGCCGCCCCCGCTGAGTCCGAAGCTCCCGCTGATGCCCCCGCCGCTGATACGCGCATAATCGTAGACGCAAAGGGCCGCGAGGTTGAGATTCCCGAGACTGTTGAGAGCATAATCTGCGTTGGCGTCGGTGCCCTGCGTTACACCTGCTATGTGCAGGGGCAGGAGCTTGTCGTCGGCGTTGAGGAGTATGAAAAAGAGGGCGGCATGGATCGTATGTACAACTACGTAAATTACGATCTGTTCAAGGACCTGCCCGCAATCGGCGGCAATGGCGAGCCCTGGGAGGAGGAAATCATCAAGCTCAACCCTCAGGTAATTGTCATGTCCTTCTCCTCAAAGGCTGACCCTGACGAGCTTCAGGCCAAGACCGGTATCCCCGTCGTCTCCATTCCAGGCAGTGACACAACTCTTGACGACAACGCTTTTGAGACCATCCGTATTCTCGGTGAGCTTTACGGCAAGGAGGAGCGCGCCGAGGAGCTGACCGCCTATCTGCACTCTATTGAGGACGACCTCAATCAGCGCACCGCCGGTGTCCCCGATGAGGACAAGCCCAGCGCCTATGTCTGCGGCGTATCCTTCAAGGGTATTCACGGCTTCGAGGGCACCGAGGCAAATTACGGCCCGTTTGTGCTTATCAACGCCAAAAATCTCGCTGACGAGAGCGGTCAGGCGCTTGCTTATGATGTGGACCTCGAGCAGGTTCTCACCTGGGATCCTGACGTAATTTTTGTCGATTACAACGGCCTTGGACTCATAAACGAAGACTATGCCGCCCACCCCGATTACTACAACAGCCTCACCGCCGTCAAGGAGGGCAAGGTTTACGCGCAGGTTTCCTTCCGCTCCTACGCGACAAACCTTGACACCGCCCTTGCAGATGCCTACTATGCCGCGTCCATCCTCTACCCGGAGCAGTTTGCGGATGTGGATATTGAAGCCAAGATAGGCGAAATTTTTGAGACTATTCTCGGCGCGAACCCCTATAATGATTTGAAGGAAGCCGGATATGAATTCACCACTGTCACCATCGGCGGATAAGCTGCCTAAGCACGGCGAGGACCAGCTTTTCAAGCGCAATCGCCAGCGCAGCATATGGTTTTTGATAGGTCTGTTTGTTCTGCTCATCGGGGCGTTTCTGCTGTCGCTGAGGGCAGGCTCATACAACACCCCCATTTCCCAGCTTATTCTGGGAGTGTTTGGCCGCTCTGCGGACGATAAGATTAATCTTATCGTCCGCAACAACCGCCTGCCCCGCATCTGCACCGCCATAATCGCGGGTGCAGGTCTTGGCATTACGGGCGCGGTTTTTCAGGCCATTTTGCGCAATCCCCTCGCCTCCTCCTCTACTCTCGGCGTGTCGCAGGGAGCAAGCTTCGGAGCGGCCTTTGCGATTATCGTGCTGCATATGGGCTCCGTCGGCGGTCTTGGCCGCCTGGCCATTCCCGTCTGCGCCTTCGCGGGGAGCATTGGCGTCGCGCTGGTCATTCTTGCGCTCAGCCGCTTCAAGCGCATCTCGGCGGAGGGCATAGTCCTCGCAGGCGTTGCCATCAGCGCCATGTTCACCGGCGGCACAACTCTCATGCAGTATTTTGCAAGCGAGGTTGAGCTTAACTCCCTTGTTTTTTGGACATTTGGCAGTCTGAGCAACACAAGCTGGGGCGATGTTGGCCGCATGACAATAGTCCTTGTGCTGGTCTGCATATATTTCTTTCTCCATCGCTGGGATTATAACGCTCTTCTGAGCGGCGAAGAGACTGCGGCCAGCCTTGGCATAAACGTTGGCAGACTCACCATGGTTAACACCATGCTCTGCTGTGTCACCGCCTCGGTCATTGTGTCCTACATCGGGCTTATTAACTTCATCGGCCTTGTCGCGCCGCATATCGTCCGACTTGTAGTGGGCAACAACCATGTGTATCTGCTGCCCGGCTCAGCTATGGCGGGCGCGCTGCTGCTGCTCTTGGGTGATCTTTTCGCCCGCGTGGTTGTCAGCCCCATGGTTCTGCCCATAGGTGCTATAACCTCCTTCCTCGGCGGCCCGCTGTTCCTCTATCTTCTCTTCAAGGGGGGCACAAAGGAATGCTGAGCGTTGAAAACCTGAGCTATCACTACAAAAACGGCCCCGAAGTGCTTAAAAACCTGAGCTTTACGGTTGAAGATGGGCAGTTCATGGCCATTCTGGGCAACAACGGCGCGGGTAAGAGCACGATGCTCAAGTGCTTTAATAAAATACTGACGCCGGATTCCGGTCGGGTGCTCATGGACGGAGAGGATGTTTTGACTCTCTCCGGCAGGCAGATTGCCCAGCGCATGGCCTTTGTGGCACAGAGCGTACCCGGCACACAGATGACGGTGCACGATATTGTAATGCTTGGCCGCAAGCCATACATGCAGTGGAGCTTTACCGAGCAGGACCATGAAATTGTCCACATGGCGATGGATGAGCTTGGCATCTCTCATCTGCGCGGCCGCTTTCTGAGCACACTCTCCGGAGGCGAAAAGCAGAAGGTCATGCTCGCCCGGGCCCTCGCCCAGCAGCCTAAGATTCTTCTGTTGGATGAGCCAACAAGCGCGCTGGATATCCAGAATCAATATCTTGTGCTCCAGATGGTGCGCGATATATGCAGTCAGCAGGGCATAACAGCGATTGTTGTTATCCATGATTTGAACCTTGCGCTGCGCTTTTGCAGCCGTTTTCTCCTGCTCAGCGGCGGGCAGGTGTACCGCTTCGGCGGCAAGGAGATAATTGACCGGCAGGCACTCAAGGATGTATATAATGTTGACGCCGAGGTCGTAGATGTCCACGGCCACAGCATGGTTTTGGTAGATTAAAACTAACTCCCCGGCTGCGCCGGGGAGCTTGTCATATTAAAAAGCCCGTGAGCTGATGCTCACGGGCTTTAATTTTTAGAATATTACGTTCATATCAACGTCGCCGCTGATGCCGTTGACCTGTCCCCTGTCGGTAAACTGCCACATGTTGTAGTTCCTGTTGAAGTTGGGGAAGGCAAAATCGCGGGTATAGCTTGCAAGCCAGATGGAGTAATCATCAATGGCGTCAAAGTCGATCTCGTTCTTGAGGAAGTTCTGGTTGGAGTAGACACCGGGGGTGTAGCCGCCGGCGGCAACGGTCTCGCAGAAGGCAACGGCTATCTTACCGCGCTGGGCAGCGGAGAGCTTATCGTGGCGGGCATCAGGATAGATGCCGGAGCGCTCAACATCGTAGTAGAGCGGGTAGTCGAGAGACGCACCGTCAAGGATGCTGATCGCAAGGCTTGCCTCCTCAACCGCTTCCTGCTCGGTTATGGCGGTGGAGTAGAAATACGCGCCGATCTTTATTCCGGCGTTCTTCGCGCCCTTGATGTACTCGTCAACTCTGTCGTCACGGTAGAGCGTACCGTCGCGCCATGTGCGGCCGCCGAGGCGGATAATGGCATAGTCTATGCCCTGAGCCTTCACGGCGCTCCAGTTGATGTCCTCATTATAGAAGGAGACGTCAATACCCACAGCGCTTGCTCTGGTGCCGTTTGCGTCAAAGAAGAACAGCTCCCCGTCAATGCGCTTGAGGCCGGTGACCTTATTGCCGTTAGAGTCGAGATAATAGGTCTTGCCGTTCTCCGTTCTCCAGCCGCCCTTTTCGGAGCCGCCGAGGATGGGAGTTGCGACAATCTCATAATCGTCAACCGGGGTGTTGTCGGCGTTTATAATGCTGATAGTGTCATAGTAGCCGCGTCTGCCTGTGGCCTTGTCGATGCTATTTCCGTTTTCATCGGGAACAAACACCAGACCGTAAACCACGCCGTAGCCCTCGTCAACAGGGATAACACCGCTCTCCTCGCTGCTGCCCTTATAAAGCAGATAGCCGTTGGGGCCGGTCTTGAAGGAATATGTATAGGTGGGGTTGCCGTTGGCGTCAAGGACGGGGTCGCCGGTGCTGACCTCAGGAGGAGTGGTAATCTCTTCTATAATGCCGCCGGTTGGAGCGCTGCCGCTGTTATCAGGCTTAATCTGGCTGGTGACATCAGATGCGTCCACAACCTCAACCACTGCCTCAATATCTTCAATGGGCAGATACTCAACACTGCCGGTAACGGTACGTTTGATGGCAGAGGCGGCACCGTAACCGCTCTGAGCCTTCATGGACACAGTGTACTCACCGGCCTCGAGGCGAACAAGATAGCAGTCACCCTCGCTGTCGGTCTTGAAGGAATATGTGTTCCCGTCGGGATACTTGACATTGAGAGTCAGGGTCTTGCCGGTTATAGCGTTGCCCTTGGAATCGCACACGGTGATATAGAGGTCATCCGTGCCCGCGTCGGCCCTGAGCTGGGTAGATATGGTACTGCCGCTTGTGCCGCCATTATTGCCGTTGTTGCCGCTGGGGCTGGGGCTGGGCGAAGCACTGGGGCTGGGGCTTGCAGACACCACGGGCACAGTCGCGACAGGCGGCGTCCCAACAGTGGGATTGCCGCTCTCGCTGGGCAGCGCCGCGGAGGGGTTGGGTGTCTCAATAACAACATCGTTGGGCTGGTTCGCGGCGCCGTGATTACTCATCGCGCTTATCTGAGGCGCAAGGATCAGCGCACAGACAAGCACCGCCACGCAGGGCAGCGCAATGACCAGCGCCTTCTCAATACGCTCGTTCTTGATAGCCGCAAGCAGCTTCTGGAAAAA
The DNA here is from genome assembly GCA_900549545.1 of uncultured Eubacteriales bacterium. Classification (GTDB taxonomy): domain Bacteria; phylum Bacillota; class Clostridia; order Oscillospirales; family Oscillospiraceae; genus Limivicinus. The sequence continues at coordinate 41,730 of URPA01000006.1, read as the reverse complement.
TTCTTTCATGATAAGATGCTCCTTAGGGTATAATGATTCCGCTATACTACTTCTTAGACTATCGACATAATACCGCAGAATCCGACATCTTGTCAATATATTTTTGCACTTTTGTTTCTATTTTGTTTCTTTTTTAAGTTTTATTAAGATATGAAGCCACCCGGCGCGGTACTGCGCGTCGATTTTGCCGCCCATGCGCTCGGTGAGGGTTTTGGCTATGCTCAGGCCAAGACCTGTTGAGCCGCGGGCGTTTTCGACGGTGTAAAACCGGTCGAAGAGCTTTTCCACCTGCACGCTGTCAAGAGCGCTTGCGCTGTTTTCAATCTCTATCTCGCCGTCCGGAGTGAGCGTAACGGATAAATCCCCGTCGCTGTACTTGGCGGCGTTGGAGAGGACGTTGCCCAGCACACGGCCAAGCGCCTGCGGCTCTGCAAGGCAGATAACCGGCTCCTCCGGGATGCTCGCCCGCGGCACAATTTTTCTGTCAGAGAAGGCCTGATAGAACGATGCGAGGCTCTCCTCCAGCACGCGGTTTATCGCCATTGGGCGCAGCTCAAGGCTCTGCTCATGGGAGGCGCTGACAGAGTAATCGAGCAGCTCCTCGCTGAGCTTTCGCAGGGCCTCGGTGCGGTTTTTTATAATGGAGATATACCGCGCCTGCTTTTCGGGGTCAGTCTCCCGCTCCAAAAGGTCAATGTAGCCCGCGATGGCGGTCAGCGGCGTGCGCAGGTCGTGGGAAACGCCTGTGATGGCGTGCTTTAGCTCCATGTCTCCCTGCTCATATTTTATGCGCAGAGCGTTCATTTCACGCAGCTCGCCATTGAGCGTTGCGGCCAGCGCGCGCATCTGCCTGTCCCGGCTGGATATGCCGATGATGCCGTTTGAGCCCTGGGCGCGGATATCCCTCACGGCGGTGGATATTTCCTCCGCCGCCCTGTGGATAAGATGCAGCTTTATAAGCAGCGCGATTATCACCAAAAGCGCCGCGCCCAGACAGATTATCATTTACACCAGATCCTTCTTTTTGAATACCACACATCCTGCGGCGGTGGTTGTTATGATGAACAGCAGGCTCATCAGCGGCAGGCGCTCCGGGTGTGTGGCCGAAAAGTTCGACATCAAAACCGACTGCCCCGCCGGGTCAAACTCGCAGATAAGCTCGAGCGCCGTTCTTTCGGTGCCGGAGACATAGCGGGGATTGGGCGCCGTCTCGACCTCCATCGGCATGCCGTTCTCACTCGTCATCATATAGTAGTCGATAAATTCCGGCTCCTCAAGGCGGCCATTGATGTATGAGCCCAGAAACAACAGCCCTAAAAACACAATTATGCACATCACCGCGGTGATGGAGCGGCTTTTCGTGCAGGCCGCCACCAGCGCGGCGGCGGAGGCGGAGGCCGCGGCGATCATCATCTCACAAAAGCACATCCACAGGCAAGCGCCTACGCTCATGCCGATGCTCTTATACAGCGTAAGCCCCAGAATAACAGTAACAGTCAGGCAGAGAGCGGACACGATAACCGCCCCGATTGCGGAGACAATGACATACGAGAGATACACGTTCACGCGCTTATGGCCGACGATAATTTTGTTTCGCATCGTCCCGTCGCTGTATTCCGCACCGAGCATCAGGCCGATGAACACCGAGCAGATAAGCCCGATAAGCGGCACATGGTCAAAAAGGCAGAGCCGCAGGGAAGCCGAATAATCCTCATAATCGCCAAGATGGCTGTATACCAGGGCGCAGCATATTGCGGCAGCGGCGGCACAGGTGATGTAAAACACGGCGCATTTTCTCAGGCGCAGGAGGCCGGCGGAAATCAGCTTAGCCATTTGCCGCACCTCCCATCAGGTTCATATAGTAGCTCTCAAGGCTCTCCTCTGACTCCTGCACGGCGATAAGCTCGCCCCCGGCCTCGGTCATGGCGGCGGCAAGGCGAGAGATGCTTATCTGCCCGTATACCTCCGCCTCAGACGGGGACGCGACCATATAGTCAAGGCCGCTCTCATCGAGCACCTTGCAGAGGGCCGGCATGTTTCTTACCACAAGGCGCATGCACCTGCGGCAGGCCTTGTCAAGCTCCTGCCTGCTTATCTCGCGCACGGTGCGCCCCTCGTTTATAAAGCCATAATGCGTCGCGATGCGGGAGAGCTCGTCCAGATTGTGGCTGGATACCAGAACCGTGATGCCAAGCTCGCGGTTGAGCTTCAAAATAAGCTCGCGAATCTCGATTATGCCCTGCGGGTCAAGGCCGTTTATCGGCTCATCAAGAATCAGCAAATCGGGGCTACCCGCGAGGGCCACGGCTATGCCGAGCCGCTGGCGCATGCCGAGGGAGAAATGCCCCGCCTTTTTTCTGCCGGTATCCGAAAGGCCGACAAGCTTAAGGAGCCTTTCGATATCCGCCTCGGACGGCAGGCCGAGCACCCTGTACTGCATGCGCAGGTTGTCCCGCGCGCTCATGTCCGAATAGATGGACGGCGTCTCCACCACTGCGCCGATGCGGGTGCGGGCGCTGTTTACCCGCCCTGCTGAGGGCACACCGTAGATCGAAAAGCCGCCCGAGGTGGGGCTTTGCAGGCCGCAGATTATGCGGATAAGCGTGGTTTTCCCCGCGCCGTTTTTACCCACGAGGCCGTATATCGCCCCCTGCGGCACATGGGCATCCAGTCCGTCAAGAGCCTTGAAGCGGCCGTAGCTCTTTGAAAGTTTTTCAGTTTCCAATGCGTACATAATAGCATTACCTCCTTACGGGTAAAGCCTATCACTTTGGGGTAAAGGCAGCGGTAAAGGAAACAGTAAAGATTCAGTTAAGACGAAACCCTATCCCCCACACGGCCTCAATGCTTTCCCCCGCCCCGGCGTCGCGGAGCTTTTTGCGCAGGTTGCTGATGTGTATCTTAAGCGAGCTCTCGGTGCAGTCGGGCGTGTCCTCAAATATGCCCTCAAGAATCGCGCCCTTCGCCACGACCTGTCCGGGCTTTTCCATCAGCAGCTTCAAAATGGCGTACTCCGTGCGGGTAAGGCGCAGGGGCTGAGTGCCGACCGTCACCTCGTGCGAGCGGCTGTCAAGGCTCAACGCCCCGAAGCTCAGGCAGTCGCGGCTTTTCTCCTCGCGCAGCTGCACGGCTATGCGCGCTAAAAGCTCCCGGTTGTCAAAGGGCTTTGTCACATAGTCCTGCGCGCCGGAGAGCAGGAGCTTCACCTTGTCATCCGTCCCCGCCTTGGCGGAGAGGACAATGACCGGCGTCCCGGAGAGCTTCTCCATCACCTGCTCCCCGCTGAGGCCCGGCAGCATCAGATCCAGCAGCACAAGGTCAGCGTGCCGCTTTTCAAGCATGAGCAGTGCCTCAGTACCCGAATATGCGCGGATAACGGCGTAGCCCTCGGCTGTCAGCAGCTCCTCAAGCAGGTCGCCGATATAAATATCATCATCAATTACAGCAATTGTTTTCATTGTTTATGCTCCTTTATGCACAAAAGCATATCACCCGCGCCATATTTTTTCAACCGATTTTTCCCTTGTTAAACAAGCCTTAATATGGTAGAATTTCTCCTATGATGACTGAATTTGAAAAAAACTACATAACGGCAAGGCGCGAGGTTATTCGCGCCGATTTTGCCGCGCTCAATCCCATGCAGCAGGAGGCCGTGCTCTGCACGGAGGGCGCCCTGCTCATCCTCGCCGGGGCCGGCAGCGGTAAGACCACGGTCTTAATAAACCGCATCGCCAACCTCCTGCGCTACGGCAGAGCCTCTGACAGTAATGAGCTTCCGCCCAATGCCGATGAGGAGCAGCTTAAAATCCTGCAAGCGGGTGGAGACGCTGCCCGCGCTATCGCGCCGCTCCAGCCTGTTGAGCCGTGGCGGATACTCGCCATCACCTTTACAAACAAGGCGGCGGACGAGCTGAAGGACCGTCTTGGCCGTATGCTGGGTGCCGAGGCAAATGACATCTGGGCCTGCACCTTTCACTCCGCCTGCGTGCGCATCCTGCGCCGGGACGCGGAGCGTCTTGGCTACTCCGGGAGCTTCACGATATATGACACCTCCGACAGTCTGAGTCTTATCAAGCGCATAATAAAGGATATGGACCTTGACGATAAGAGCTATCCGCCAAAGGCGCTTTTATCGGAGATAAGCCGCGCGAAGGATTCTCGCATGACGGCAGAGGACTATCTCTTCAACGCCCGCGCTTCGAGCGAAATGCGCCGGACGAAGATCGGCGAGGTTTACAGCGAGTATTTCCGGCGGCTTTTCGCGGCAAACGCCATGGATTTCGACGATCTTATCTTCAATACCGTTCTCCTGCTCGAGCGGGAGGAGGATGTGCGCGGATATTGGCAGCGGCGCTTTCGCTATGTGCTCATTGACGAGTATCAGGACACGAGCCATCTGCAATACCTGCTTGCGGCCCTTTTAGCCGGAGGGCACGGCAATATCTGCGTCGTGGGCGACGATGACCAGAGCATATACAAGTTTCGCGGGGCGACGATTGAGAACATTCTCTCCTTCGAGCGCCAGTTTGAGGGCTGCCGCACCATCCGCCTTGAGCAGAATTACCGCAGCACCGGCCATATTCTGGATGCTGCCAACGCCGTTATCCGCAATAACCTCGGCCGCAAGGGCAAGGAGCTCTGGACAAAGAAGGGCGGCGGCAACAAGCTTGAGCTGTATGTGGCCGATAACGAGCATGACGAGGCGCAGTATGTGGCCTACGCCATTATGGACGGGCGCAGCCACGGGCAGAACTTCCGGGATTTTGCGGTGCTCTACCGCATGAACGCGCAGGCGAGTCAGCTTGAATTTGCCTTCAAGCGCAGCGGCATCCCCTACCGCGTGGTCGGCGGCAACCGCTTCTTTGACCATGCCGAGATTAAGGACATTCTCTCCTACCTCTGCGTTATCGCAGCGCCCTCTGACGATTTGCGCCTTGTGCGGATAATCAACACCCCGGTGCGCGGCATCGGCGCAAGAAGTGTTGAGCTTGCCCAGCAGCTCGCCTCTGAGCGCGGGTGCAGCCTGTTTGAAATTATCGACCATGCGGATAATTACCCTGAGCTCTCCCGCCCAGCCCTGCGGATGCGGCAGTTTGCGAGCATGATAAAGGAGCTGCGCTCCTTTGCCGAAAATAACAGCCCCGACGCGCTTTATGATGAGGTGCTGGAAAAGACCGGGTATCTTCTCGCCCTGCAAAGCTCCACAGACCCCAAGGACGTAGCGCGCGCCGAGAACGTGCAGGAGCTCAAGAGCAGCATTATAAGCTACATGAACGAGACGGGCGACACGACGCTTGACGGGTATCTTGCAAACGTCGCCCTATACAGCGACATGGACAGCTATGACGCGGAGAGTGACTGCGTTGTGCTGATGACTATGCACAGCGCGAAGGGTTTGGAGTTTCCGACAGTGTTCATCGTCGGCATGGAGGAGAGCATCTTCCCGGGACTTCGCGCGATTGGCGAGCCTGAGGAGATGGAGGAGGAGCGCAGGCTTTGCTATGTGGCTATAACCCGCGCGATGGAGCAGCTTTACCTTGTTTGCGCGCGGCAGCGCATGCTCTTTGGGCGCACGACCTCCAACCGCGTCTCCCGCTTTGTTGACGAGATACCGGACAGCGACATCAACGGCAAGAACATCCCCCGAGGGTATTCATACAATGACCGCACTGTGAATTATGGCCGTGAGGATTACGCCTCCGTCAGAAAAGCGGTATACAACGGCCCGTCACCCAGCGAGCCGAAGGCTCAACCCGCCCCTGTAAAGACGGATTACGCCGCCGGGAACAGGATAAAACACAAGGTGTTCGGCTCGGGAGTTATTCTCAGCATGAGGCCCATGGGCGGGGATTATTTTGTGGAAATTGAATTTGACGGCGGCGTGAAGAAGAAATTCATGCTCCGTGCCGCCGCGCAGTACATGACTAAGGAATAGATCTATGGCAAACAAAAAAGCATTTTGGGGCAGGGTCGCGATTTTCGGGACGACCCTGATTTGGGGCACCTCTTTTGTCATCCTCAAAAACACCCTTGACAATATCGGCACATTCTGGATAATGGCGATACGCTTCACGGTATCTGCCCTGCTGCTGGGGCTTGCGGCAAACCGGAAGCTCTTCAAAATGGACAAGCAGGTTTTTCGCGGCAGCGTTCTGATGGGGCTCTGCCTCGCGGTGGCGTACATTGTGCAGACCTACGGGCTTAAGTACACCACGCCCGGCAAAAACGCCTTTTTGACCGCGACCTACTGCGTCCTTGTGCCCTTCATGGCCTGGGGAATATATAAGCGCAAGCCGACGGGGGCGAATATCATCGCGGCGCTGCTGTGCATAACAGGCATCGGCTTTGTCTCTCTTGGCGATGTCAGCGGCGGCATGAACGTCGGCGATGTGCTGACGCTCTGCTGCGGTGTGTTTTACGGCTTGCAGATCATCATGATGGAGCAGTACGCCGGCAAGTGCGACGCGCTTTCCATCTCAACCGTGCAGTTCGCGGCGGCAGCGCTTGCCTGCTGGGTCGGCGCGCTCATTTTCGAGCAGCCGCCCCAGAACCTCCCCGGCAGCGCGTGGATGAGCATCGCATACCTCAGCATAATGTGTACGGCTGTCTGCTTCTTCCTCCAGGCCTGGGGCATGAAGTATACCCCCTCCTCCACCACCGCTGTTATAATGACGCTCGAGTCCGTCTTCGGAACGCTCATTTCCATCGTCTTCTACCATGAGCGGATGACCTTCAAGCTGGTGCTCGGCTTCGCGCTCATTTTTGTCTCGGTGCTCATCTCCGAAACCGGCGGCAGCTTTTTGAAGAAGAAAAAAGCATGACATAAAATAAGCTCTGTGCTTCGCACAGAGCTTATTTCAGCTTGTCAAAAAGTCCTGCGGGGACTTTTTTGACCGCTTCAACCGCCGAGCGTTCTGAATTAGTTCAAAACGCTGCTTCGCCCGAAAATCCCGTAAATACGGTCTTTTCGGCGGCGGATTATTGTATACGAGGCGGGCCTTGCCCCCTCGAGCACCCCCGCTACTTCTTTATCTTAACATTTTGACATAGGTTTTTTGACAGTCTCAAATAAGCTCTGTGCTTTCGCACAGAGCTTATTTTTTATCCGTATATATCATTCGTGTCCATGAGCTTTACGTTAAATTCCAATGTCTCGCCGTTGCGCCAGACGGTGAACTTCATGCTGTCGCCCACCTGCAATTCGTCCTTAATCGCGCTTATATCAGTCGTTACACGCACGGGGGTATCGTTCACGGCGGTGATGATATCGCCAACCTGTATCCCCTGCTTCTCGGCGTCAGAGCCCTCAACAACGTCAGAGACGTACAGCCCCTCGGGCAGCTCATAGTGCTCCGCCGCCTCGGGCGGGACTGCGCCCACGGTGATGCCAATGGATGTCCTGCCGCTGACCTCACCATCCTTGGCGATGGCATTGACCACATTGCGCACGGTGCTGGAGGGGATTGCAAAGCCGATGCCTTCAATGCTCGAGTAGCTTGACATCATTTTCATATTGGTGATGCCGATAACCTGCCCGTACATATTAAACAGAGCGCCGCCGGAGTTGCCCTCATTTATGGCGGTGTTGGTCTGCAAAAGGGTCATGCTGTGGCCCTGATAGCTGATGCCGCGCTCAATGGCGGAGATTATACCGTCAGTCAAAGTGCTGCGGAAGGTCTCCCCGAGAGGATTGCCGATGGCAGCGACGCTCTCCCCCACCTGCAAGCTCCCGCTCTCGCCAAACTCGGCGGGCGTCAGGCCCTCGGCCTCGATTTTGAGCACCGCAAGGTCGCTTATCCCATCCGCGCCGACGAGCTTTGCCTCAAGCTCCCGGTCGTCGCTGAGAGTGACCTTCGCGCTGTCGCAGCCGTCGATAACATGGGTGTTTGTTAAAATCAGGCCGTCCTCAGAGAGAATAACTCCCGTGCCCCAGTTATAGCCGTTCTGCCCGTCCTTGTAGCCGGAAATAGCTACAACCGAGGGGGCGCAACGCTCATAGAGCTCCTTGAGGCTCAGCTCCTCACCTGTGTGGGGCTGAAGCTCCATTTCATAATTTGGAAGCGCCGCGCGGGGGATATTTATATCCGTGCGCTGAAGGTCAACGCCGGTGTAGTAATTATCAAAAAAGTCTTTGAAATCATCGGAAAAATCGTCAGCGCTGCGGGCGGGGCTGTCGCTGATGACAATGCCCTCCCTGTCGCCGCCAAAGGCAAGAGACGTCGCCACAATCAGCACCAGCAGCGCGCAGACGGCGCCTATAATGCGGTAATTGCGCTTCTTTTTGTTTTTGGGCTTTTTCGCCGCCTGTACCGGAGCGGCGGGCAGCTCCCCGGGCTGATATGTCTCGGTGTTATACCAGCTCTGCTCCTGTGAAAAATCGTTATCGCTCATAATCTATCCTCATTAACCGGTGAAAACACCGGCAAGAAATTACTGTTTCTGTTTCTCCGCCAGAGCCAATGTGAACACGAACTCGGTCATGCCGTTTTCGCTGCGCACGGCGATGTCCTCATCATGGCTGTTGATGATGGTCTTTACAAGATACAGGCCGAGGCCTACGCCGTCCTTATCCATGCTGCGCGAGCGGTCGGACTTGTGGAAACGGTCAAAGATAAAGGGCAGATCATCCGGCGGAATGGTCTCGCCAAAGTCCTTGATGGAGACATAGGCCTTGCCGCTGTCCTTATAAAGGCGCAGGATAAGGCAGCTTCCGGGTGTTGCAAACTTCACGGCATTATCAAGGAGGTTATATATAACCTGGGTAATCGCGTCCCTGTCGGCCTTGACCATGATGTGGTTCTCGGGAAGCTGCGGGTCAACGTCAAGATTTTTCGCCGTGGCCCTGCTCTCAAAGCTCAGAAGCGTCTGCAAAATAAGCTCCGTCAAATCAAACACCGTGCGGCGGTTGGGGTCAGCGGCGGAGGATTTTGTCTGCGACACGCTGAGCATATTGCGCACAAGCCTTGAAAGGCGGCGCGTCTCGTCCCTAATCGAAACGAGGTATTTCTCCTCGTCCTCCTTGGGAATGGTGCCATCCAGAATCCCATCGGCAAAGCCCGCGATCGTGGTCATGGGTGTGCGCAGCTCATGAGAGATGTTGGCAATAAACTCGCTGCGCCGGTTCTCGGCCTTCTCAAGAGAATCCGCCATTTTGTTAAAGGAATCGATAAGCGCGCCCATCTCGTCGGTCGGGTCATCCTGCTGGCGGACGCGGACGGAGAAATCCCCCCTCGCAAACTTGCGCGAGGCGGAGGCTATCTCGTCCAGCGGCCTTGCCATGCGCTTTGAATATACCAGAGTCATGGCCATGGCGGCAATGAACACGCCGGTGGTTATTATCATCGCAATGACAAGGAAAGCCGACCACACGCCCAGAATGTTATCAATGCTCTTGCATACCAGCACATAGCCTATGCTCTCCCCGTCACCGGGAGAACTGATAAGCCGCGCGGTGACATAGCGGTCAGACTTGAAAAGCCCGCCAACGTCGCTCTTGCAGTTATAGCTTCCGTTTTGCTCAAGATGCTCAAGAAACTCGCGCGGTATCATCGCGCCGATATGCTCGCACACCGGGGCCTTGTCTGAGCAGGAGACAATGTGCCCGCTGCTGTCGGCGACAAAGACCTGATTGCCCGTGGAGGCGGCAATGGAGCTTAACGACATTGCAAGCGGCCAGCTGGAAAGCGAATCCTCGCTGCCGGAAAAAGCCGACGCCGTGTGCGCCACCTCCTCCGCCGCGGCGTTCATCTGCTGGCGGTATTCATCCATGAGGTAGTTGCGGCCAATCCCCGTGAAGGAAATGGTGATGACTAAAAAGCAGATGAAAACCATCAGCGTTGTGGCGCTGAAATTGCGCCAATAAATGCTCTTCATCTTCTCTTAACTCAAAAGCTCAAACTTATAGCCCACGCCCCACACGGTTTTGAGGCTCCATTTATCCGACACTCCCTCGAGCTTCTCTCTCAAGCGCTTGACGTGGACATCGACCGTCCTCGAATCGCCAAAATAATCAAAGCCCCAGACCTCGTCCAGAAGCTGATTTCTGGTAAACACCCGGTTGGGCGAGGAGGCAAGATGATAAAGAAGCTCCATCTCCTTCGGCGGAGTGTCCACCTTCTTGCCGTTTACAATAAGCTCATAGGAATCAAGATTGATGGTCATCTTGTCAAAGACCAGCTTCTTCTCCACCGGAGCGTCAGCATCCGTGCGGCGCATGACCGCGTGGACACGGGCCAGCAGCTCCTTGACCTCAAAGGGCTTTGTCACATAATCGTCCGCCCCCATCTCAAGGCCGCTGACCTTATCATTAGTTTCACCCTTTGCGGTGAGCATTATTATAGGCACGGAGGATTTTTTGCGGATATCGCGGCAGACCTGCCAGCCGTCCTTCACGGGCAGCATGATATCCAGCAGCACAACATCCGGGGCAAACAGGTCAAACATCGACTCCGCCTTCCCGCCGTCCGCCGCTATCATGACCTCAAACCCGTCCTTACCCAGATACAGGCGCAGCAGCTCCGCTATATTTGCATCGTCCTCAACTATCAGCGCACGCTTACTCATATCAAACGCTCTCCTTTGTATTGTCAACTTCTATGTGCTATTATACTTCCCCTTGAAACACAAAGGTTAAAAAAATGTAAAAACAGACATTATAATTGACAAGACCTCCGCCGTTTTTGCGGGCAGAGGTCTGTGTTTCAGGAAAAAATCAGAACTCCAGCTTTTCAAGCTCGATAAGCGCAAGGATATAGACCTTGAGCGCCTCCATGAAATATTCGATGCTTGCCGCCTCGTCCGCGCCATGGATGGGCCCTGCGAAATCCGGCGCGGGGCGCTCCGGGTGCTCGGGGCCGAAGGAGACAGCGTTTGGAAACTGCCTTGCATAGGTGCCGCCGCCGATGGTATAGGGCTCGGCGTTCTCGCCGGTTATGGTATTATAGGCGTTGATGCACACCTGCACCGCCGGGTTATCAAGGCTCATGTAGAAGGGTACGGAGTCGCTGTCGGTGATGACCTCCGCAAGTCCGCCCGCCTGCGCCAGAAGCTTCGCGGCAATGGTCTTTCCGTCGGTGCTGGTGGGGTAACGGCTGTCAACAGTCTGGAAGATGCGCCCGTTCTCGATGCCGATAACGCCGCCGATGACGGTCAGCGCCCCGAAGGCTTCATCGCGCGCGTCTATGCCGAGCAGAGAGCCGTCGGACGCTCTGTGCATTTTGGCGAAGAACTCAAACAGCGCCTTCTCCTCGCCGCGGAGGAGCTTGTTTTCGAGCATATAGTCCACCAGCAGACCAATGGCGTTTATCGTCCCCTCCGGCTGGGAGGCGTGCCCACCGATGCCGCGGGCATGAAGCTCCCACACACCGGGCTCCTTCTCCACGGCCTCAACGCGCTCTGTGGAGCGCAGGCTCTGGGCCTTGACGGTGGCGCTCGCCTTGTCGGGGATGACGTTGCCGGCAATCCCGCCATGGATGTCAACAATATTATCAAGGGCGATTTTGGAAACGATCCTGCCGTGGAAGCCGCCCTTTTCCCCGTTGCAGAGGGGGAAGTTCGCGTCCGGGCTGAAGCAGAAGAGCGGCGCGGGGTAGTTGTCGAGATAATACACAACATCGTCCATCCCCGTCTCCTCAGAAAGGCCCAGCAGCGCGCGCACCGGGTAGCGAAGCTCAAGGCCCCTGTCCTTGAGGTATTTAAGCGCGTACAGGCAGAGAACCGACGGGCCCTTATCGTCCATGACGCCGCGGCCAATCATATATCCCTCACGCTGTCTGAGCGTGAGGGGGTCACCGGACCAGCCATCCCCGGCAGGGACAATGTCCAGATGGGTGATAGTCGCAAGGTATCTATCCCCTGCCCCGGTCATGGCGCAGCCCATTTTCCCGTCATAGCTCTCAGTCTCAAGGCCGAGCTCACGGGCAATATCAAAAGCCACCTTCAAAGCCTCGGCGGGGCCTGCACCATAGGGTGCGTCTTCCGCGCTCTCCCCTTCGACGCTGTTAACCGCCACAAGGCGGGAGATATCCCTTATTATGTTCTCCCGGTTTTGCTCAGCAAAGCTGTCAATATCCCGGCGAAGCTCATCATTCATAATTATTTCCTCCTCAGAGCAGCATAAAATGTCTTATCTATGCGACTATATCATTCCCGGCTCTGTTTTTCAAGTATAAAGGCGTGCTTTGCCCCGCATTTAATTATCGCTTAAATACATGAGACCGTAATTATCCGCCAGTAACTATACATTTTTAAATAAGTGTAAGAAATATACACATATAGTGAAAAAATCCCTTGTTTTTTAGGGCGGTTTGATGTATCATAAGCACAGACTATGTTAAAAACTACATAAATGATTTTATGGGAGGAAAAGCATGAAAAGTTCTGTTAAGATTCTTAGCGTCATTCTTATTCTTGCTTCCATATTCGGCCTTGTAGGCGGCGGCATTGGTCTGGCCGATACGCTCGAGTGCAAGGATTACTGGGAGAATAAGAGCGAGGTATCCACCGCGGACCTCAACACTCTCGAGGATGGGCTTAATACCCTTGCCGAAAATAAGCAGGCCTACATCGACGGTCTTGCCGCATATGAGCAGGGCTCTAAGGATTATGATGATGGCCAGAAAACTCTTGAAGACGGCAAGAAAGAGTATGAAGAGGGCCAGAAGACTCTTGAAGAAAAAGAGAAAGAGTATAACGCCGGTTTGGCCAAGCTTGAGGATGCCGAGTATAAGCTCAGTCAGGCCCGCAAAACTCTTGAGGATAACAAGCAGGCTTACCTCGCCGGTAAGGCTCAGCTCGCTGCACCTGAAACTCAGGCGGCATATAAGACCGCAAAAGCAGCTTACGATGCCAACCCCACAGCAATAAAAAACGCATATGACGCTGTTAATGTCTACGCACAGGGCTCCCAGGAAAAGGATGTTATCAGTGCCGCTGCTTTCAAGGCCTATGACGCAAATATCCCTGGAGAGAAAAAGGCTGCACTCTATACCACCGCTATGGATCAGGCCGTTAAGGATTACTGCACTGCACATGGCATTGCTGACGCCTCAACCCTGACTGCGGAACAGCAGGCCGAAGTCACGGCCCTTACCGCTAAGTATTATCAGGGTGCTGTCTTGGCTTTACCCGGAGCGGCAGAGTCCATTACCAGCCTTGGTCAGGGCTATGGCGCTTATCTCACCGTGACTTCCTATGAAGCAGGTCAGGCAAGTGTAGCCCAGTACGAAGCCGGTCTTGATGACTACAACAAGGGCATCGAGGATTACTATGCCGGTCGTGAGACTCTGCTCAACGGCAGAGGCCAGCTCATGGAGGGCAAGGAAAAGCTCGAGGAGGCTGAAAAGACCATCAACGAGGGTCAGAAGTCCCTCAATGACGCTCAGAAGCAGCTTGCCGACGGCAAAGCAAAGCTTGATGAGTACGAAAGCGGTCAGGCTCAGGTTATCGACGGTATTGAGACCGTCCTTGCCAGCGAGACCTATGGCGACCTTGTGAGCATCGCCGACAGGCTCGGCCCCGACTTCAAGTATCTTGACAGCAAGGGCATCCTTGACATTGATCAGGGTCTTGCGGTTGTCGCCACCGCCAGAGAGTTCTCCGGTGATAACGGCACTGTCGTCACCCGTGAGCTTACCCTCCGCGCTGTCGGCGCCGTTATGGCCATCATCGCCAGTGTCATCGCTCTGGTTGCCGGTGCTATCGGCCTCATCGGCTCGAGCAAGGTTGCCGGTATAGTCGCCGCTGTCTCCGCTGTGGTCGCACTCGTCGCCGCTATTCTTACTCCTGTCGCCGGTACGGTTATGTCCGCCGTCGCGGGCTCCACCGTCGCCGCAATCGTCATTGCTGCCGCGGCTGTGGTCGCAATCGTCGCCATTGTCAACGCGGTTGTCGACCTCGCCACCAAGAAGACCACCGTCTGATTTTCAGCAATAACCTGATACTTAACCGGCGCTGTCATTTGACAGCGCCGGTTTTTTGTCGTTATGCGCCCAGCCTGCATATAATATATCCGGTAAGGGGGTGCCATAATGGTAAAAACATATTTTTTAGGCGCAAATTCTAAGCAGGGCTTTTATTCTTTATACGACCAGTTCCCGCCTGATGGAGCTTTTCTGCACATAATCAAGGGTGGCCCGGGCACGGGCAAATCCGGTTTTATGCGGCGCATTGGAAAGGCCGCCGAGGAGCGTGGCATGGATGTGGAATACGTTCTCTGCTCCGGGGACCCAGACTCTCTCGACGGAGTGTACATCCCGTCGATTAATGCCGCTTGGGTTGACGGCACCGCTCCCCATGTCGGTGAGCCGCGCTGCTTTGCAGCAGATGCAGACTATGTTAACATCGGGCAATTTCTGAATCTCCCATTCTCTGGCGATGAGAAATCTTATGTTAACCGAATCAGCAAAAGCTATAAAGAGCTTTACGCTAAGGCATACGCTTATATACGCGCGGCGGCTTCCATACGCGAGGCCTCCGTTCCACCAGCTATGACGGAAAAAGAAAAGATATCTCTTGAAAAGAAAATCGCCGCCGTCTTTGACAGCGTTCACACCGTAAGCACTCAAGGAACCGCTTCAACTCAAACCCGCTTTCTGAGAGCCGCAAGCTGTCTCGGGGATTTCATGCTCTGCGGAGAGATTTCAAAATTATGTAAACTTATCTACTGTCTTGACGGCCCCGCTGCTTATGTATCTGCCGCGCTGGAATTTGCGGCAAGCGAGGCTTTTCATCGCGGTCTTGACATCGTGCGCTGCCCCTCCCCTGTTGACCCGGAGCGGCTTGAGGCGGTTCTCATCCCCGGGCTTTCTCTGGCCTTCACCTCGTTTGGTGACTATGAGGAATCGCGGCATATCAAAACAGGCAGAACGCTTCCCAAAGAGGAACGGGCCGAGCTCAGGTCTACCGCGAAGCTTGAGGAAAAGCTCATGGAGCTTGCGTATATAAAGCTGCGTCAGGCCAAGGAGCTGCACGACGAGATGGAGAGCGTATACAAGGCGCACATGGACTTTGCCGCGCTCTCAGAATTCACTGACAGAACAATTGAAAAGCTGTTTAATTGATGCGGAAATGGAAACGCCCCGGAATCAAACAATTCCGGGGCTTAAATGGAGCTGGTAATGTGACTCGAACACACGACCTGCTGATTACGAAGTGTATCCTGAGCGCTCAAAGAGCCATTTCCGGCTCTCTTGGGCGCTTTTTGCTTGATTTGAAGTTTGGTTAGAGACTCTTTGCTCCATTGTTTCCGTGCGGCGCTTTCCTGTTGTGGGTCAGCTTGTGGGTCAATTTTTCTTGTGTAGAATTATTAATATGCAGAATCTGCGTCGCATAAACAAAGAGTAAAAGGCTCACAAGGTTCTTATGATCATGTTGCAGCAAAGGTAATCTCTCGAACAGAATTTACAAAAGAGATAATCGTTTCTTGCTTTACATTAACCCAAAAACCTCTCATTCAGCGTCACGCCGAAATCCTTGGCAATGGCGCGGAGGTCATCATCGGTGATTGTCTGGCGGATTTTTCCCTGCCCGGCGGAGAGGACTTTTACATAAATCTCGGCGCTCTTTTCGATGGTATGAGCGAGGCCAAAGGCTGTGTCGAAATCCGGGCCGGAGACGAACAGACCGTGGTGCGCCCAGATTGCCGCCGGGTAGCTTTTCATCAGCTCAGAGGTTGCGCGGGCAATCTCAGCCCCGCCGGGAACCATCCACGAGCAGACGCCCACACCCTCCGGGAACACCACAGGGCACTCAGTCGCGCTCTGCCACAGGGCGCGGGTGAAGTCCCTGTCAGTCAGGGGCAGAATGTAGGTCAGGGCAATGATATTGGTAGCGTGGCAGTGGTAGATGATGCGGTTCTCGCCGCCAGTCGCCGCCTTGCGGACGCTGTGGTTGAGAAAATGGCTTGGAAATTCGCTTGTAGGCTTCGCGCCGTTTTCCAGGCCCCAGACGATGCGCCAGCTGTCGCCGCGCTCGTTTATCTCCACAATTCCGATGTTCGCGGCGGGGTCAAGCTCCACATTGCGGAAAAACTTGCCTGAGCCGGTGGTTATGAAATGCTCCCCCGCCAGATTCTCCGCCTGCACACCCATACTGACCCACTGCCGTGACTCTGCGTTAAAATATGGCTTGCAGAGCGTCACATCCTCCGCCGTCATGCGGTAGGTGAGATTTCCGCCGTTGCGCTCGTGCCAGCCGAGCTGCCAGCCGTCAGAGCACATGCGGATGTAATCTTTCAAAATCTTCGTGTCAAGTATACCCATATTATCAACCCCTCTTGCTGAGGACTTCCGCCTCATAGCGCTTCACATCTTGAAACCACTCGCCGTCATCTGGCACACCGCACTGACGGCAGTATTCTGCCCAGACCTCACCAAAGGGCAGGGTTTTCAGCTCCTCCTGGCAAACCATCAGCTCTGTCCAGTTTCCCGCGTCCTGCATGGCGGTCAAGTCCGGGGTGCAGAGCGCCATGAGCAGCGCCTTCTGCACATTGCGATAGCCCACGGCCCACGCAGAAATGCGGTTGATGGACGCGTCAAAATAATCCAGCGCGATATTCACGCGCTCCGTTCCGCAGCGGACTATCTCCTTGCAAATTTCCATCGTCTCATCATCAAGACGCACCACATGGTCGCTGTCCCAGCGGATTGGGCGGGTGATGTGCAGCGCTATCTCCGGGAAAAAGGTCAGCAGCGCGGGAATTTTATCCGACACCACCTCGGTAGGGTGATAGTGCCCGTTGTCCATCAGCGACAGGCACTTGTCGCGGTTAAATGCGGCATAGCTCAGGGCAAATTCAGCACTGCCCACAGTGTACGCCTCCACGCCGATGCCAAAGACTTTAGATTCAACGCAGGGCTTGACCTTGGAAAAGTCATATGGCTCGGATAGTATCTCATCAATAGAGGCGCGATAGCGCTCCCTCGGCCCTATGCGGTCAGCGGGAATGTCCTTGAAGCCGTCCCCTGTCCAAATGTTCATAACGCAGGGCTGACCCAGCTTCTCCGCAAGATAGCTTGAAATGCGTATACAGGCCTTGCCATGCTCTATCCAGAAGCGGCGGATGCTTTCATCCGTTGAGGAGAGCGTCAGGCCGCTTGCCTTTGGGTGGGAGAAAAAAGTCGGGTTAAAGTCACAGCCCAAGCCTCGCGCCTTGCAGAAATCCACCCACTTTTTGAAGTGCTTCGGCTCAAGCTTATCCCTGTCCGCCCAGTCGCCGTTTTCAAAAATGGCATAGCTTGCGTGGAGGTTCAGCTTTTTCCTGCCGGGGCAGAGCTTCAAAACCTCGTCGATGTCCGCCATCAGCTCCTCCGGAGTTCTGGCTCTGCCTGGGTAGTTGCCGGTGGTCTGGATGCCGCCGGTGAGGGGCTTTGTGGGGTCGGTATCGAAGCCGCGCACATCGTCCCCCTGCCAGCAGTGCAGGGAGACAGGGATGGTTTTCAGCTTTGCGATTGCCGCATCGGCGTCCACACCCAAGGCGGCGTATTTTTCTTTTGCTTCAATATAGCTCATAGGTCTGCCTCCATTTGAATTTTAAGATTGCCGAGCGCCGTTGCCTCGATGGGCAGGGCAATTACCTGCTTTCCGCTTGCTTTCTCGGTCAGGCGGTTGAGAAATTCATTCTTTGCACCGCCGCCCACAATGTACAGCCTTTCATAGCTTCTGCCCGTGTTCCGCTCAAGCTCCTCGAGCGCTGTTTTGTAGCTCTCTGCCAAAGAGCGATACGCACAGCGAAAATAGTCACCGATCGTATGCAGCTTCCCGCCCGCCGCCGTGTCAAAGGCGGCTTTCATGCTCTGAGGGGATAGAAACTCCGGCGCGTTTGCGTCAACAAGTGCATTGCAGTCGCTTTCTTTCGCAAGCTCAAGGATTTTGTCAAATGACATGTCCGGACACAGCTCGCGCTTTAATTCGTTTATAAGCCACATGCCCATGATGTTTTTCTGGTAGCGGTTATAGCCCACGCCGCCCTCGTTGGAGTAGTTTGCGCGGCGGCTGTTTTCATCGGTGATGGGGCGCGGGGTCTTTACGCCGAGCAAGCTCCATGTGCCGGAGGAGATGTACGGCTGATTGCCGTCCATTGGTATGCCCTCCACGGCGGAGGCGGTGTCATGCGTCGCGCAGAGGAGGCATTTTATTCCCTCATACTCGCCTATCACCGTTCCGGGCTTGGAAAGCTCCGGGAAAAGCTGCTCGGGAAGAGCCAATTTTCCAATAATTTCCCGGTCAAAATTCCCGGTTTCGGCGTTTATCATGCCGGTGGTCGTGGCGTTGGTATACTCCCGCACTCTCACACCGCAGAGGCGATACAGCAGGTATTCCGGCAGCATCAGCAACTCCGTAACTCCGTCCAGCCGCCCGGCGAGCTTATCCGCGTACAGCTGATAGATAGAATTAAACGGCTGGAACTGGCAGCCCGTGCGGCGGTAAAGCTCCGCGAAGGGCATTATTTCATGCACCTTTGGCACAACCGCTTCCGTCCGCCCATCCCGATATGCGTACACGGGCATCACTTCTTTTTCGCCACGGAGCAGCACATAATCCACGCCCCAGGTGTCAATGGAGAGGCTTACAATGCCCGGGAATATCTCCTTTGCCTTGGTAATGCCTGCTTTCACATGATTAACCAACGCTTCAATGTTCCAAACCAAGTGCCCGTTTTCCTCGTGCACACCGTTCGGAAAGCGGTAGACCTCCTCGGTCTTTATCCCGCCATCCTCCTGCCAGCCTACAATGTGCCGCCCGGAGGACGCGCCGATGTCAATGGCAAGTGCGTATTTCATATTTATCACCCATCCATATTTAATCATACAAGTGTCAAATAGTGTAGACCCGCATTTGATCAAAAAAGTGTCCTTATTTGCATTGCAAATGAGAACACTCTTCTGTATAATCAAAGAAGGTGATATTATGATTTTTGAAGAATTACTCTTCCTTCTGCGCACCATAAGCCCTGAGGAACAGGCATTGCTGGCTGGCAGTGATCAAATCCAGCGGGGCATCTATATGGAAGCAAACTCGGATGTCATTGATGCAAAGAAGCTTCTGGACAGTGGCCGGCTGATTGCCATTCGGCCCCACACCCGGTTTGCCCATTTCCCGGAACACAGCCACAACTATGTGGAGGTGGTCTATATGTGCTGCGGAACCACCACCCACATTGCCAACGGCAGGAAAATTACCCTTCAGCCGGGAGAGCTGCTGTTTTTCGGTCAAGGCGCCCGGCAGGAAATTCTGCCTGCGGGGGAGAACGATATTGCCGTCAATTTCATCATCCTGCCCCAGTTTTTTGACAAAGCATTGGAAATGCTGGATGAGGAGGAGGCGCCCCTTCGCCGCTTTATTGTGGACAGCCTGCGGGGCGACAATGCCAACTACCTTTACTTTCAGGTTGCAGATGTGCTGCCCATTCAAAACCTGATTGAAAACCTTATCTGGACGCTGATGAAAGGGGCCGCACCCAATCGGCGCACTATTTGCCAGACCACCATGGGGCTACTTTTCATGCAGCTCCTAAACCATACGGAACGGCTGGCCTCCCAAAGCAGCGAAGAAGCTGCCACAGTGAAGGTACTGCGCTACATTGAAGAAAATTACCGCACCGGGACCCTGTCGGAGATTGCGGGTGCCCTTCATTACGATTTAAGCTGGCTCAGCCGGGAGATCAAACAGCGGACAGGCAGAACCTACAAGGAGCTGCTCCAGGAAAAACGGCTGACCCAGGCGGCCTACTTCCTGAAGCACACCTCCCTCCGGGTAGACGAGGTAGGCAATGCGGTCGGCTACTCCAATCTGAGCTACTTTCACCGGATCTTTCAAGGAAAATATGGTGTTACGCCGAAGAAATACAGAGATAACGCATGACGCATATGGAAAATTTATGTGGTTCCCACCGCATCAGCGATAGGAACCACATTTTTTCAATCAAGTTCAAAATGATATTTTCCTGCGGAAACTGTTTTGGGAGAGGTTCCGGAGAGTACGATTTCTGCCGTACAGTTTGCGGGGATGGAAATATCAAAGCACCATTTTCCGTTCACTTTTTTCCAGCCGCTTTCTACTTGGCCGAAGATACTGTTATAACTTGCCTTGGCATAGGTAAAATGTCCGCCGGGGCGCGGGGCAATAATGAAGTGATTCTCCCCATTCAGCCGAATGCCGCACATCGTGTCAAACAGCCACTCCACGACAGCACCCTTGGAGTAGTGGTTGAGCGAAGCAATGCTGCCTAGTGAGCCATATGGCCCGTCCCAATCCTCCCAGATAGTGCTCGCGCCGTGCTTTGGCATTGAGAGCCACCCGGGTATCTCCTCATTCTCCAAAAGGCGGTAGGCGTACTTAATGTCAATATCCGCCAGAACATAGAGGATAAGCGGCGTTGAGAGAAAGCCCGTACCCAGTCGCCAGCCGTAGTTTTCCAGCGCCTGAACAAGGCGCTTTTTGGCATAATCGGTCTGGGCACTGTCAAGAAGATTCATATACAATGGCCGCACAAGCTGCGCCTGCCGGTCCGTATCAAGCTGAAATTGCTCTGTTTTAACAAGTTCCTGATATGCCCGCTTGCAGCCCTCGCTGTACGCCTCAAATTCCTCTGCGTCCGCAGTGTGTCCAAGCCGCCGTGCGATTTGCGCCATAATTTTCAGCACATAGCTTGTATACGCAGTAGAAACCTCCGGGTGCGGGGCGACAAAATCCGTCCATTTGAAGCCACCACTGACCTGCGCAGGCTCTGCCCATTCGCCATAGCTCTGCCCCATATTGACCAGATACCGCTTGGCATTGCCCTTGAGCTTTATCCGCTTGCCGAAAATCGGCATTGTTTTCCCGCAGCGGCGTTCCATAAATCTTGCGTAACACGCCATGCCGTCATAAAACTCCCGCAAAATGCTTTCGTCCCCGAACATCCGCGCATATCGCTCGGGCATGAGGATCCCCACATCTGACCAGCCGACTGAGCCATTCATGGTGTACATATAAGAATCCGCACCGCCATCGGGGGCAATGTGGGGCAGACGCCCATTCTTTTTCTGCCAGTCATAGACATCGTGCAGGTACTTTCGGGCAAAGGGGGCGAAATTAAAGAGATACGCAGCAGAATTGAAGAAAATCTGCGCATCTCCCGTCCAGCCGTGGCGCTCCCGGGTGGGGCAGTCGGTAGGTAGGTCAGCGTGGTTATTCTTGGCGCTCCACAGTGTGCAGTCAAAGAGCTTGTTCAGCAGAGCGTTTGAGCTATCAAACCAGCCGGTGCGCTCCATGTCTGAATAGACCGCAATGGCGGTGAAATCAGAGGGGTCAACCGTAAAATCGCCCTCCACCAGCACATACTGAAAGCCGAAGATAGCAAAGGTGGTCTTATAGTCATTGCGTCCGTCCTTGCAGGTGTACTCAAGCTGCTGGAGCGGCGTTGTTTTCTTTTTGCTGGAATTCTGGATATTTTTCTGGGTAAACTCCCCGCCCTTATCCAGCATTTCACCGAAGCGGAGCTTTAGCCGCTGCCCTGCCTTTGCGTTAAGGGAAAAGCGCAGATACCCGGCAATATTTTGCCCAAAGTCAAGAACTGTTTTGCCGGAGGGCGTGGTGATGAGGGAGGGCTTAAAGGTCTCATGCTCAGTAACCGGGACATTGTTGGAAGCAGTGGGAATGACCGGGTGATTCGTGACCCGCGCCCTGCCAAAATAAGAGGGTGTGCGCGCCGCGTCAATCACTTCCCCGTCCTGATTATCGGCGAAGCGGATAGCGCCATCATTTGACCATTCCCAGCTTCCGTCTGTTGTGATCATCCGAACGCTTCCGTCAGCCTGTGTTATCTCTAATTGAGCCAAGAGCTTTGTCTGTGTGCCATACTGGTTGCAAATACCCCATGCACCGCAGCTGCCCCGATACCAGCCGTCAGCAAGCTGTACAGCAAGCGTGTTCTCCCCTGTGCGTAAAAGTGCCGTCACATCATAGGTCTGGTACTGCACACGCTTGCGGTAGTCGGTGTGTCCTGGGGCGAGGACGAAATTCCCCACCCGCTCACCGTTGAGCCGCGCCTCATACAGGCCGCAGGCGGTGATGTAGAGCCTCGCTTTTTTTACGCTTCGGACAGAGAATGTTCTGCGGAAGCAGTCCACAGGATAGCGCTGCTTTTTGTCAACATCATAGTCTCCGCTTATCCACTGAGCCAGCCATTTTTCACCCTTGGGCAAACCTGTTTCAAAATGAGCTTCGCTCCAATCTCCTGTCTCTCCGATTTCATCCCAGAGGCGGATTTTCCATGTGACAGCGCTGCGAGCCGGGACGGGAGAGCCGCCCCAGTTCGCGCGCATAGAGGAGCTGTCCACCTTGCCGCTGTCCCAAAGTGTACTGCCGCTGTCGTCGGTGGCAATGATTTGATACGCGCTCTGGCTCACACCGCCCTCGCAGTTCCACATAAGCCGCGGGCGGTCAATGTCAATACCAATGGGGTCGGCCAGATATTCGGTTTTCAGGCCAATTGCTTTCATTTTGCTTCCCTCCGTGCCTGTATCTCCGCCTGCTTCTTGCCGATATCCTTCTCAACGCTGAGGAAAGCGAGCAGCACCGCAAGGATTACGCCGGTGAATACCTCCAGACCCACAAAGCCGAAGGTGATTACACCCTGCACAGCCTCGCTCTGAATAGCCGCCACAGTCACACCGTTGACTATTTCCGGGGCAACATAGCCCGCCCCGGCAAGCCAGCCGTTGAAAATACCGGTGCAGACGCCGACAATGGCAACGGCGATGATGTTGTAGACAGACATTGCGATACCGTCACAGCGAAAGCCGGTTTTCCACTCCACATGGTCAAGCACATCCGCAAACAGCGCCATGAAAACATAGGCGCTGGGTAGGCTGCCCAGATTTTTGATAAATTGCCCGACGAGCATGACAGTCATATTGTGGGGTGCTGCCCAGCAAATCGCGCCGCCGACTGCATAGAGGATGAAGCCCACCATCGTCACATTGCGCTTGCCGAACCGCTTTGCCAGTGGCCACACGGCAAAAATGCCTACGCCCATGGGAATGCCGCCGATAACGGATATAAGAGTCTGAGTTATGCCGTCATTATATGTGCCCAAAACATAGTTGCAGAAATACACAAGGCTCAGGTTCTTTATGCTCGTTCCCATCGTGTAAATGAGAAAATAGGCATAGATTATGAGCATAAATTTGTCGGTAAAAATCGCCTTGAGCTGCTTTGCAAAAGGAACTGTTTCCTCCTCGGCCTCGCTGTTTTCAAGCGTGACGCGCTCCTTGGTGAAGAAGTACTCCATAAGCGTCAGCGGCAGAGTCAGAATGGACAGTATGCTCATAAGCGTTATCCATTTTCCCTGATCCACGCCTATCTTTGGCATGATGACCATGGGGAATATCAATGCCACAATAATGCCGCTCATCATGATGGTGGCAATCTGGTTAAACACCGACAGACTGCCACGCTGGGTGGTATTACGGGTGGAGAGCGGCACCATCAGGTTGTGGCTCATATTGAAGATGGTGAGAGCAAAGGAATAGAACAGGTTATAGCTCACCATGACCCAGATTACCTGCACCGTCTCCGAGGCTTTGGGTACGGTAAAGAGCAAAATCCCGGTTATGGGCAGCAACACCGCCGAGAGCAGCAGCCATGGCCGCGCCTTGCCCTCTTTGGTGTGGGTGCGGTCAATGATATAGCCCATGAGTATATTGGTGATTGCATCGATTATCTTGCTGACGATTGGGAATACAACAAGGAACGCGCCGCCCCACACCGTCGTCAGCTTGAGGACATCGGTGTAAAACACATTCAGATACGATGCCAGAACCGCGTTGAGCAGCAGGGCGCCGGCAGGGCCTAAAAGATAGCCCAACCATTTTTCCTTCTTCGTCGTATCCGGAGAAATGATTTTGCTTTGAGGCAGCCTGCTGCCTGATAGCCTGTGATTGGACATTTTTGCTCCTCCTCTTTTTATTTTGAGCGCTCGCGCGTTTTATCCCGTGAACACATTCTCTTTATTCCCTTAAAAAACTGCCCGTTTGCCATGCAGAGAAGCCCCTGAGCGAGAGAATCGCTCATACTGCCGCCGCTGCTGATAATTACAGAGCGAAGCGGGCAGTCTGTCGCACAGAGAAGCATCATACGGTAGCTGGGGTCATTCATGTCCTTTTTCCCGCCAAAGCCCTTTGCGATAATGCTCTCCGTCACCTTATACTGTATCTTCATGATAAGGGAGCTGTCCTTCATCTCGGCGCAGGTATTGTCCATGATGAAGCTGCCCTTCTTGGGCACAGGAGCAGGCGGCACGGGCTTTCCCATCAGCTTCTCCCAGTCTGCCCGTCCTGGCGCACCAGACAGAGTTTCGTACCAGCTTCCCGCCTGCCAAGCCGGGGCAGAATTTGTCCCTTCTGCCACGGTTATTTCCGCTTCAAGCCGAATATCCCGGCTTGACGAGCCAAGCAAGACCCGGTAAGTTCCTTCAGGGACTTTCCAGCCGTCGTTCCAGATGGCAAAGCTCCGCTCGTCCAGTTGAAAGCTAAGCTCTTTGCTCTCCCCCGGCTCAAGCTCCACTCGCACAAAGCCCTTCAGCTCCTTCTCAGGACGGAAGATGCCGCCCTTCGGAGCTGCGATGTAGAGCTGCACAACCTCAGCGCCTTTGCGCTTGCCGGTGTTGGTAACTGTCACTGTAATCGTCCGGCCATCTATTTTCAGATTGGAATATTCAAAGCTCGTGTAGGACAGGCCATATCCAAAAGGATACCGTACAGCCTTGCCCGCCTTGTCGTAATAGCGGTAGCCCACATAAATGCCCTCCCGATACTCCGGGTTTTTCACGCCGAAGCTATCCTTAGAGATGACATCCTCATAGGAAAATGGCCAGCTCTCAGTGAGCTTTCCGCCGGGGCTTGCCTTCCCTGTCAGCAGGTTTGCCGCTGCCTGTCCGCCCGCCTGTCCTGGCAGACCCATGTATAAAATGGCTTTGACCTTATCCGCCCAAGGCAGTTCCATTGCGCTGCCGCCGAGCAGGATGACCACGGTATTTCTGTTTGCCGCCGCCACCGCTTCAATCATGCGGTTGTGTCCCTCCGGCAGCCCCATATGCGTCCGGTCAAAGGCTTCCGATTCGTAGTTTTCCGGCAATCCCGCCACCAGTATGGCGATTTTGTGTGCCATTGCCGCCAGTGCCGCCTCGCGCAGAGCGTCCTGCGTCACATTTCCCTGCGCGTCGCAGCAGTCGACAAACGCAGCATTCGGCATGGCATCCGTGAGATTTACAAGTCTGGTGGGATTGATATGGCTGCTGCCGCTGCCCTGATAGCGCATTTCCTTTGCCATGTGGCCGATAAGTACGCAGTCGTCAGAAGAAAGCGGCAGAATATTGTCCTCATTTTTCAGCAGCACCGCGCCCTGCTCGGCGACAGTCTTTGCCAGGGCGTGGTGGGCGTCCCAGTCAACAGAGGCGGGCTTATTCTGCTGCGCACGCTCCACCAGACGCAAAATCCGCTCCACCGAGGCATCGATATCCGCCTCCGAGAGCGTTCCGTTTTCCACGGCCTCAAGCGTCGCCCGCTCCATGAACTTTGAGCCGCCGGGCATATTCAAATCACAGCCCGCCTGAAAGCCCTTTATCCGGTCGTTCATCGCGCCCCAGTCCGTGACGACCGTGCCGTCAAAGCCCCATTCAGAGCGGAGGATATCCGTCAAAAGCTCCTTGCTGTCGCTGCAATGGACGCCGTTGATTTTATTGTAGGCGCACATGACAGTTGCGGGCTTGCTCTCCTTTACGGCGATTTCAAAGCCCGTCAAATATATCTCCCGCAGTGTCCGCTCATCGATTCGGCTGTCCCCGTTCTGTCGCTTATATTCCTGACTGTTGGCGGCGAAGTGCTTCAGGCTTGAGCCGACCCCTGTACTCTGCTGCCCCTGAATAAAGGCCGCTGCCATTTTCCCGGCAAGGTAGGGGTCTTCCGATATGTATTCAAAATTTCTGCCGCCCAGAGGGTTGCGCTTTATGTTGCATCCCGGCCCAAGCACCACGGAAACGCCCGCCGATAAAGCCTCTTTGCCGATGGCCTCACCCTCGGCGGCGTACAGCTCTCTGTTCCATGTTGCCCCGGCTGTCACCGCCGTGGGAAAGCAGGTGGCGGGTTGAGAATTATTGATGCCTATCATGTCTGCCTCCCCGCTCTGGCAGCGCAGACCGTGAGGCCCGTCGGACATCATTATGCCATGCACACCATGACTTGGCAGCGCCTTTGTGTGCCAAAAGTCGGCCCCGGTGCAGAAGGCGATTTTCTCCTCCAGGGACAGCTCTGAAACAATTTTTCCGATGTTCATTGATTGACTCCTCCCATGTAAATATTTTCATCGTGTAAAACACTGTAATTCCTCATTTTTTCATATTTATCATAGCATATCTCGCCTCTTTTTTGTTTATATATTTGTAATGGATATGATATAATAGTAACCACTTGGAGGGGAATATGAAGGACTTGGACTTAAAATATATCTGCAAGGTAATTGGCAATCTCTCCGGCGTGCCGATTCGTGTTTTCAAGGGAACAGAGCAGATTTTTTATTACTTCATAGCAACGCTCCCCAAAGACCCTATGGATATCTACCGTGAGGAGATTTGGAGCGTGACAGCAAATGTGGGTTATTTTATAACCAAGCGCTTTTATTACTACGGCATTGTCAATTCCGGCGACACAAAAATTGTGCTCGGCCCGTCGAGGCAAACATCAGACAATAATCGGGATCTGCGTGAGCTGGCGTTTCAGGCAGATGTCCCGGCTGAGGATATTGAGGAATTCATGGCAGGGATGAAAAGCATAGTTCGTATGCCCTTTGAGAGCATCATGCAGACTCTCTGCACCATTAACTACCTCCTCAACGATGAGAAATTAGAGCTTAAGGATATTACCATTTTTGAATCAGAGCAAAATGATATAAAAAAGCTCCTGGAGCGGCGGCGCGGTATTGATATGACAGACTATACCGCCGAGCCTCAGCTTCAGGAACATAACAGCTACGCGCAGGAGCAACAAATGCTGCGAATGGTCAGAAAGGGCGATACAGCGGCGCTCCGGGAGTGGTTTGCATCCGCACCGGCCATTCGCGGCGGGACGCTGTCCTCCGACCAGCTTCGGCAAATGAAAAACACCTTTGTTGTATCTGCGACGCTCGTCTCCCGCGCCGCCATTCAAGGTGGTCTAAACACTGAGGAAGCGTTTTCTCTCAGTGACGCTTACATTCAGCGCTGCGACCTGCTGGATTCACTTGGCAGAATATTGAACCTGCAATACAGCATGGTTCTGGAATTTACCGAGCGAGTGGAGCGGATACGCTTCGGCGGCAAGCCTACACAGCTGACCATTGCTGTGGCAAACTACATTCAGCGCCACCTTTCTGAGCCTGTCCGCGCGGAGGATATTGCAAAGGAGCTGTACATGAGCCGCCCATATCTCTCCAAAAAATTCAAAGAGGAAACCGGCGAAACGCTCACGGATTTCATTTTGAAAGAAAAAACAGAGGAAGCAAAACGCCTACTCCGTTATTCCGATAAATCCCTCACTGCTATTGGTTCATATCTGGGTTTTTCCTCACTGGGTCACTTCTCTCAGGTCTTCAAGCGCTACACCGGGCGTACGCCAACGGAGTATAGAGAAAAAGCGTGAGCGTTGTTAGCTTCCCCACGCGAAAACAATATCGCTATATACAAAGAAAACTCTATTTCTAAAAATGTGGGTCAGGGAAAATCGCACATCCGCAAAAAGTTCTCAAAACACAGCAAAAAGCCCCGGAATCAAACGATTCCGGGGCTTACATGGAGCTGGTAATGTGACTCGAACACACGACCTGCTGATTACGAATCAGCTGCTCTACCGACTGAGCTATACCAGCGTCAAGCAGATGATATTTTAGCATAAGCGCGCGAAATAGTCAACCAATTTTGCATTGACGCGGCAAAGATTATTCAGCGTTATTTGGTTGACAAGGCCGAAACCCGGTGCTAAAATTTCCAATAGAATTTTTTACCATGTGGAGGAATCACTATGGGCAAGGTTTATACATCGGTGGATCAGCTCATCGGCAAGACGCCCCTTCTTGAGCTGTGCAACATAGAGCGTGAGGAAAAGCTTGAGGCGCGGCTGCTTGTGAAGCTGGAGTCCTTTAACCCCGGCGGCAGCGCCAAGGACCGCATCGGCAAAGCCATGATTGACGACGCCGAGGCGCGCGGGCTGCTGAAGCCTGGCTCGGTCATCATTGAGCCGACCTCCGGCAACACGGGCATCGGGCTTTCAAGCGTCGGCGCCGCGCGCGGCTACCGGGTCATCATCGTCATGCCGGACAGCATGAGCCGCGAGCGCCGAATCCTGATGAAGGCCTACGGCGCGGAGCTTGTGCTCACCCCCGGTGCGCTGGGTATGCAGGGCGCTATCGACAAGGCGGATGAGCTTGCAAAGGAGATACCCAGCAGCTTCATCCCCGGTCAGTTTGTAAATCCCGCGAATCCTGCCGTCCATGAGGCCACGACCGGGCCGGAGATCTGGGACGACTGCGGCGGAGAGATTGATTTTTTTGTCGCGGGTGTCGGCTCCG
The DNA here is from genome assembly GCA_900549545.1 of uncultured Eubacteriales bacterium. Classification (GTDB taxonomy): domain Bacteria; phylum Bacillota; class Clostridia; order Oscillospirales; family Oscillospiraceae; genus Limivicinus. The sequence continues at coordinate 13,152 of URPA01000006.1, read as the reverse complement.
GCGGAACTATCACCGGCACGGGGCGCTACCTCAAGCGCATGAAGCCCGATGTAAAGCTCGTTGCGGTTGAGCCCGAAAACTCCCCGGTGATGAGCAAGGGCAAATCCGGCCCCCACGGCTTGCAGGGCATTGGCGCGGGCTTTATCCCCAAGGTCATGGACATGAGCCAGATTGACGAGATAATCACTGTCACGGATGAGGCCGCATACGAAGCCGGAAGGCTTATCGGCAGGCTTGAGGGTGTGCTGGTGGGCATCTCCTCCGGCGCTGCGCTCCACGCGGCCATTGAGCTTGCAAAGCGCCCGGAGAACAAGGGCAAGACCGTTGTCGCTCTCATGCCGGACACCGGCGAGCGCTACCTCTCCTCTCCCCTGTTTGCCGATTAAATTTGCAAAAAATCTCCCCGGACTTTCGTCCGGGGAGATTTCCTTTGGTTTGGATTTACTTGAAGGCGACCATGGTGTTGGCGACAGCCATCGTGGTCATGAGAATTGCGTTGAGGAAGGCAGGCGTCCAGATATTGCCGGTCTTCTTATAGAGGTTGCGGGAGATAATGGCCGCGATAGCGAGAGTCGGCACCATTGCAACCAGCTCTATACCGGACAGAGCCGCGCCGGGGAAAGCCGCCACGCCGCCTGCAAAGAGGGAGATATACTGCACCGCGAGCCAGAGAGCCGCGCCGCCGGCGTTGAGAGCCATGGCAAGCAGATAGCCCTTCACACCCTGGAGCTTCTCGGTGTTGGTGTTGACGGTGATGCCCGCTGTGGAAATTATGTAGAACAGCAGGAAGGTCGGCAGGTAGCGGAGAATCGCGGGCAGGATGTTCGCGTCAAAGGTCTTAAAGGCAAAGGTCCAGATGCGGAAGTCCGCCTTGAAGAGAGCGTCCATCAGGAACAAAACCGCGTAGCCGATGACCACGGTGACAAGGGCGGTGCACAGACCGGCAACAATTACCATGGGCTTGAAGCTCACGCCGTAATCGGCAAAGGTGAAGCCATCCTTGGCCTTCATGCAGACGTACACGGTGCTGAGGATGCAGAGGCTTATCAGCGCGCAGCCGATCGTCCAGTAGGCGATGCTGTTGAGGCCAGGAGCCGTCCACACGCCGTAGTTCTGATACATGGGCACCTTGCAGATGAGCGCCAGCAGGCCGCCGGCAAGAATCATCACGACGCTGCCAACGGTCATGCCCTTTTCCTTGGCCTTGGCAAGGTTCATGATGAGGGCCACAATGCCGCCGACCGCGACAAGCAGACCCACATAGAACAGGACCTGGACAATGGGGCTTTCAACACCGCCGTCCATCAGCGGTTCAAAGACGACCGCGGGCAGCAGCACAGCGACAATAAGGATGATCGCGGTCGCTGCCTTCTTGCCGCCGGTGACGGAGGGCTTGACAGCAAGCGCGCCGCTGTTGGCCTTGCCGAAGAAGGGCAGCTCAATGAGTATGGAGGCCACCGCGATGAGCAGCATCACAAAGCCGACAAGGGCAACACACTCAAAGGCTTCCTTCCACTGCCACATCTGGCTGGAAGGGGCAATATCCTTGAGACCGTCCGCGTAATCGGCAAAGGCTGTCATGTAGAAATCGACAGCGTAGCCGGTAGTTTTGGCGGAGAAGTGGTTCCAGGGATGGGTCTGGGCCGGCTGATAGATTATGCGGCGGCCACCGTCAGAGGTGTCGTACCAGGTGTTGGCCTGAGCAGGCTCAGTCTGCTGAAGGAAGGTCATGCCGTCGGGAGTGGACACATAGTCCTTATGGCGCACGGTGCCGCCCTCAACATTGGGGTCGTTGAAGAAGAACTCGTCATACTGGGCGCAGACCTTGCCCATGATGCGCCCGCCGCCCAGAGCGTCAGCGGTAGCAGCGTCAAAGCCGACAATGCTGGTGTACATGAAGTCAGAGCCCTCGGTGAGGCCGGCGTAGATTTTGCGCACGCCGGTTTCGGCAGCCTGAGCCTCGTCCATACACAGCGCCATGGTGCTGGAAAAGCCGCCCATGGAGTGGCCGGTGACACCGATGATGCCGTTGCCGTTCTCGTCCTTGAGGACATAGGGCTGCTCGTACATGTACTGCACGGCGTCATTCATGGAGTTGACCCAGAAGGGCAGCCAGACGCCAAAGAAGCTGACGTCGGAATAGTTCTCATGGCTGAGGCTGGAGTGGCCATGGTCATACTGGTCGAGAGCCAGCACCACAAAGCCGCGGCGGGAGAGCTCAACGGCGTTTGCGTCCTGCATCTCGGCAGAGTTGAGATAACCATGGGTGACGATGATGGTGGGCTTGGGGTTCTCCGCCGAAGCGTCCTTGGGCATATAGAGAAGCCCGCTCAGTTCGCCGTGGCCGCCGTCAAAGCGGATGCGGCTGACCTTGGTTGCGCCAGCGCCGGAGTTGAACACACCTGCCAGAACGCTGCCCAGCAGGATAAGCACCAGAGCGACACAGAGCAAGGTCAATGTCTTTTTCTTGAGTTTCACTGTTATTCCTCCCTAAAAAATTGCGTTTGTTTCCAATGGAAACATTGATTATATTTTACACCGCCGCTTCAAAAATTGCAATAGTTTTGTGTCCTGTGGCAACAAAAAAACATGTGCTTGTATTTTCGTAATATATTTGGTACAATATGTTGTAATATATTTATTGTTGACAAATTTCTTTTTACAGTCAGGGAGAAGCGATGAAGAAAAAAGCTTTTTTGATATGCCTTTTGCTTCTGGCTATTGTTCTTGCCGCGGCTTTGATTCTGCACATTCCCTCCTCTGGTGAGGCGTCCGCGCTTACAAAGGCCGTCTACGCTGATATTGCCATATCGCAGATTGAAAAAGAGATTGACTTTACCGGCGTGGATATAGTCAGCTTTGATAACGGGGTACTCAGCACAATCGAAATCAAAAGTCACGAGTCAGCTGAGGTCATTTTCGGCTGTATCCGCAACGCAGCGTATATAATGGACCTGACACACGCCTCCCTTTCGCCGGAGGATATTCCGCTTCTCGTGAGCGATTCCTGCTCCGGCAGCTTTACGCATATCTATATAACGCTCCCTCTGACCCACAGGCTTATTGCCTTTTACTTTACAGAAGCGGACTCTCAAACGCTGAGCGAGTATGTTATGTCGCTTACAAATCAAAATTAAAGGAGAAATCCCTTGAAGCTTGAATGGATGGGTGAATACCGTGATGTTATCGACGGCCTGATTCACTATTGCAATATTTACGCCGCGGCCTACAAGGCAGAAAAAATGGAATACAAGGGCGTGTCCTTCTCTTTTTCACAGATTCAGGTTGTGGAGTATATCCTCGAGGCGGAGGATAAGAAGGAGCCCATGTCCGCAATCGCCTCCCGCCTCGGCATAAGCCGCAGTAACTTCACAAAGATTGTCAACCGCCTGATATCAAAGGGTCTGCTTGAGAAAAATCATCTCCCCGGCAACCGCAAGAATTACAATCTGAGCGTCACCGCTCTCGGGCGGGAGCTCTATGAGCAGTATTCAAAAAAAATCCTGCGCTGGCACTTTTCCCCAATGTTCAATAAGCTCTCGCATATTCCGCACGAATATTATTCCTTCATCCACGACGCACTGTATGACGCCATGGGCGGGGACGACTGTGAGGAGCTGAATAAATAAAAAAGCTAAGATACAACCGTATCTTAGCTTTTTTATTTCTGCCTCAGTCTTTCTGTCAAGGCCTCGTCACAGCCTGCAATGATGGTGTGCTGATTTGTGTAGATAACCTTCCCCGGCAGAGCGCCGGAGGGCTTGCGCACGAAGCGCACCATTGTGTAATCCACCGGGGCGCTCCCGGCCTCGCGGGCCTGGGAGTAATAAACCGCGAGCGCCGCCGCCTGCGTTATGGCAAGCTCGCTCGGCTCCTCCCCCTCACAGCAGAGGATAACATGGCTGCCGTGGATGTTTTGGGTGTGCAGCCAATAGTCCGTGCGTCGGGCTGTTTTGGTCGTCAGCTCGTCATTCTGCACGTTGCTGCGCCCGACAAGCACGGTAAACCCGTCGTCAGTCACAAAGCGCAGCGGTGCCTGCTCCTTGACGCGGCGGGGCTTCTCCCCTTTTGAAATGCGGATGTACCCCTGCGCTGTCAGCTCCCGGCGGATGCTCTCAAGATCTGCGCTGCTCTCGGCCCTCTCAAGCTCGTCAAGCACGCTGCTGAGGTATTCAAGCTCCCTGTCCCCTTTTTCAATGAGCACCGTCAAGTGCTCCTCGGCGCCCTTGAGCTTGTTATACTGCTTATAGAGTGCCGCGGCATTTTTCTGCGGCGTTTTGAGCGGGTCAAGCTCAATCTCTATCTCCGGGCAGCCCTCGCTGTAATAGTCCTGACAGACAAGGCGGCGCTCCCCTTTTTTCATGCGGTAGATATTGGCCGTGACAAGCTCCGCCCTTTTGCGGATATCCTCCTTGTCCTCCGTGCGCTTTAGCTCCTGCCGCTGCTCGTTTAATTTGCGCTGGAGCCTGTCGTGCATGTTGCGCACGCTTCGGCTGAGCTCCTTCGAGCGGCGGCGCTGCTGCTGTTGTTTCTCCCGGCGGGAATAGAAGCTGTCGAGCAGGCTCGAAAAATCCGGGTAAAGCTCCGTCTGCCCGGCGGCCCCGTACTGGCTGATAGGCATGAAGCTGAAATCCGCCGGTGCGCCGTCCCTAATGAGCATCGCGGGCACAAGCTCCCGGTTCGTGACCGTATCAAACAGGGCGTCCATCGCAGCGGGAAGGCGCTCGAAGCTGTCGCCGCAGCGGAAGGCAAGCTCCCTGCATATAAGCGGCGAGAGACCGGAGAAGCTGTCAAGCAGCCACTTGTCAATGCTCTGCCCTCGGTCGGCGCTCTGCGCCATGCTGAGCCGCTGCTCCGCCGTTGTGCTCATGAACTGGGTCTTGTCCTGCCTCGGCGGCAGGCGGTATATCATGCCCGGCAGCATCCGGCGCAGCGTGTCCCCGCCAAAGTCGGCGCGGCGCATACAGTCGATAATGCGCCCGTCCTCGCCGACGAGTATAACATTGGAGCTGCGGCCTATCATCTCAACAATGAGCTTTTTATCCGTGCTGATGCCAAGCTCGTCCCGTGAGCTGAAGTCAATGACCAGCATACGCTCCATATCCGGCTGCGTCACGGCGTTTATCCGCCCGCCCACAAGGTGCTTTCGCATGAGCATACAGAACATGGGCGGCTCTGTGGGATTTTCAAAATCGCCGTGGGTAAAATGCGCCCTCGCGCTGCCTGTTCCGGCGGAAATGAGCAGGCGGAGATTCTCCCCCTGTGAGCGCAGGGAGAGAATCAGCATATCGCGCTCCGGCTGCTGGACCTTGTCGATCCTGCCGCCGACGAGCTTTTCCGACAGCTCGCCGCAGAGAGCAGATAAAGTTATCGCGTCAAGTGGCATAGTTATTCTTCCGTTATCGCGGCGTAAAGCCGGTTTATCCTGTCCGTCTCCCCTTGCAGATACAGCCAGCCGAACAGAGCCTCAAGCCCCGTCGCAGCGTGGTACTGCGAGAGCTCCGCGTGCTGGGGAACGGAGTTTACGTGGGCGTTGCGCCCGCGCTTGTATAGCGCCATCTCGTCTTCCGTCAGCAGCGGGAGCAGCTTTTCCATAGCCGCCGCCTGCGCGGGAGCGTTCACCATGGAGACGGCCTTTTTGTGCATCGCCTGCACCGCCGTCACCCCATGGGTGCAGAGATATGTGCGCGTCAGCAGCTCATAGACCCCGTCCCCTATATGGGCAAGGCCAAGGATGCTTATGCGGTTGACCTCCTGCAAGGTCATTTTGGGGCTGAATCCGTTCATGTTTGAGTTCACCAGTCGTTGTTGTCCTCTTCAAAATTATATGGCTCAAGCGCGTCGTCATCCTCCGCGCTCATTTCGGCTGCAAGTGCCATGCCGTCATCTTCGATAAGCCCAAGGCGTACCTGGAGTGCCTGCCAGCCGGCCCTGTCAATGACCACCTGACGGGGCTTCGCGCCCTCATAGGGGCCGACGATACCGAGCTCCTCCATCTGGTCAACAATGCGGGCCGCTCTCGAGTACCCCAGCTTTACGCGCCGTTGGAGCATGGACACCGAGCAGGAGCCGGTCTCCAAAACGACCTCCACCGCCTGGGGCAGCATCTCGTCGATGCCCTCGGCGCCGCCCTCGTCCTTGGCGGCCTTGCCGCCGTCGCCGGAGGGCTTTTCCTCGGCGGCCTTGTTCATAAACTCCTCGATCTCGCCGTTGCGCTGAGTGCTGCCGGAGTGCTGCTTTATAAAGTCAACGACGGCTTCGCGCTCCTCGTCGGAGACAAACGCGCCCTGAATACGCTTGGGCTTGCCGCCGCCGAGCGGGGCAAAGAGCATATCGCCGTGACCGATGAGCTTCTCCGCGCCGGTCTGGTCGAGGATTATGCGGCTTTCAAGCGAGGAGGACACCGCGAAGGCAATGCGCGAGGGGATGTTGGCCTTCATAAGGCCGGTGATAACATCGGAGGAGGGGCGCTGCGTGGCAATGACAAGGTGCATACCGGCGGCGCGGCCCATCTGAGCCACGCGGCAGATGCTCTCCTCAACCTCCTTGGAGGCCACCAGCATAAGGTCAGCCAGCTCATCTATCACAATTACCACATGGGGCATTGTCGCCTCACCGGCGGCGATCTGAGCCTCATTATAGCCCTCAAGATTGCGCACGCCCAACTCCGCAAAGCGGCTGTACCGCTTCATCATTTCCACGACCGACCATTGCAGTGCGCCCGCCGCTTTCTTCGGGTCGGTGACAACGGGGACATAGAGATGCGGGATGCTGTTATAAATGCCAAGCTCCACCATCTTGGGGTCGACCATGATAAGGCGCACCTCGTCCGGCCGGGATTTATAGAGAAGGCTCAGAATCAGCGAGTTCATGCAAACGGACTTACCGGAGCCGGTAGTACCCGCGATGAGCATATGCGGAAGCTTTGAGATATTGCCGACAATGCACTCGCCGCCGATATCCTTGCCGAGGGCAAAGCTGAGCTTTGATTTGGCGGTGATAAAGCGGGGCGATTCGAGAATATCCCGCAGCAGCACGGGGCTGACAACGCGGTTTGGTACCTCTATGCCAACTGTGGAAATCTTATCCGGTGTCGGCGCGATGCGCACGCTCTGCACGCCAAGCGCCAGGGCGATATCATCCGAGAGATTGGTAACACGCGCAAGCTTCACGCCCTGCTCAAGCTCAAGGTCATATCTCGTGACCGTCGGGCCACGGGTGACGCCGACAATGGCGGCGCTTATGCCGAAGCTGTGAATGGCGCTCTCAAGCCGCTCGCGGTTGAGGTTCATCTCCTCCCGCGCGTCCACTGCGGCATTTCCGCCGCTCTGCAAAAGCGAGGTCGGCGGGAACACATAGTCTCCCTCCTCCCCTTCGCTGGCGGCAACCGCGGCGGCGACCGCCTCCGCCTGCTTCTTAAGCTCTGCGCGGGTCTCCTTGCGGCTCTTGGGCGGGTCGCTTATCTCGGCCGTGGCGGTGACTGTCTTGGGCGCGGCTGTTCGGGGCTTGACGGAGTACTCCTTGAAGCCGTCCCCCACGTCGACGCCCTCCTTGTCCACGATATTGCCAAGTGAGGGCGGCGTCAGGCTGTCCGCGCCCTCAGTCTTTGCTTTCACCGCGCGGCGGGGCTTGGGCTGCACCGCGTATGGCTCGCCGCTGCCGCTGCCGGTATTGAGCAGGGTCAGCGCGTCCTCATCCTCGCCGAGGGGGATGTCCATATTAAAGGCCCCGGCGGGCATAACTTCAATTTTCGGCTCTTTTTTTGCTCTGACAGGGGCGGTTTTCTGCGGCTCTTCCCTCTTAGGCTTTACAGGGGCCGGGAAATCATCATCCGGCGGCAGAGCGTCCCTGTACATTTCGGGGTCATATTCTTTTGCCCTGACGGTTCTCAGCTTGCCGATAAGCTCAACAGGATTGAGCTTGAACACGACAAAAAACAGCACAATGAAAATCACCAGCAGGATGGGGATGGCCCCATAGACGCTGAATGCCGCCTCAAGCCCCGTGGCAATAAGGCCGCCAAGCACACCGCCGCAGTCCATGGCCTGTCCAGACACAAAGAGGCTGCCCACGGCGGATTTAAGCTCAAAGCCCTCCACCATTGACGGGCACATGAAGAGATTGGCAAGCGCCGCAAAAATCACTGGCAGCAGCATCGCGCAGCTTATGCGCAGGGAGACGGGTCTGCCCTTGTGAGTAAAGAGTATGTAAGCCACCACGAAAAACGCGGGCACAGCCATCCAGAAGCCCCAGCCGACAAGGCCCTTTATGAGGTTTGCAAAAAAGGCGATAAAGGCTCCGTCCGTGTTAAAATAGCTTATCAGCATGAATATCGCCAGAAAAGCGCAGACCACGCCCCAAATTTCCCGCCGAATCGGAGGGGGCGGGGGTGGAGGCGGCGTCTGCTGCTGGGCCTTTGTGGGCTTTTTGGCCTTGGTATCGCCCTTTTTGGATGTTGATTTAGTTTTTGATGCGGTTTTTTTGCTCTGAGCCATGAATATTCCCTTTCCTCAGAAAATCATCGTAAGTATAATGGACAGCACACCCATTACCCAGCAGTAATAGGCAAAGCCGCCGAATTTGCCCTTCTGGGCGATGTACTTCAAAAGGCTGATAGCCGCTATGCCGGAGACAAGCGCCACGACCATGCCGACAAGATAGGCCGGGACACTCGCCCAGTCGATGCCCTCCCGCGCGGCGTCAACAATGCTGAGGATGTTCGCCCCCAGCACGGCGGGCAGGCTCATTAAAAACGCGAACTTCACCGCGAAATCCCGGCGCAGCCCTGTGGCTATGCCGGCGGTGATGGTCGTTCCCGAGCGGGAGAGACCCGGCACCACCGCCACGCACTGGCACAGGCCGATGATTATCGCGTCAAGTATCGTGATGCCGCCTTCGGTCTTTTTGCCCGCTTTCATCTTATCGGACACATAGAGCATACAGCCCGTGAGCACAAGCGCGACGCCGATAAAGATGTTGTTATAATAAAGCGTCTCTATCATGTCCTTTATCGGCAGAATAAGAAACAGCGGAATAGTCGCCACGACTATCATGAAAAACATCCTCGCCGCGGGATAGCGCTCCTGTCTGTGCCCGGCGAGCGGGCCGAGGTTCACAAAGCCGAGAGTCTCAAAAAACATCTGTTTAATGTCCTTCCAATAGACAATGCAGATGGAGCCGAGCGTCCCCAGATGGAGCAGCACATCAAAGAAAAGATGCCCGTCGTCGGTCATGGTCATGCTGAAAAGGTTATTCAAAATTGACAGATGCCCGGAGCTTGACACCGGCAAAAACTCCGTCAAGCCCTGCACAAGCCCCAGTACGACCGCGTTCCAAATGCTCATTGGCGCACCCCCGTTGAGATTATATTTCTACCGCTTCAATGTGAAGCGTCTCATTGGCACAATTATATTGATTTTACCATAATTATACGATAAAAACAAGGGCGGCAGAACAGCTGAGCATTAAATTGTTGAGAGTATCATTAAATGCAGAAGAAACCGTTACGGTTTTTCCTGCATTATTTTTTTATCCGAAGGCAGGCGGAAGGAGGTTAAAACATTGAACGGATACAGTTATTTGACGCTGGAACAGCGCCGCGAGATCGAAAGAATGTATGCAGAGGGTGAACGCGTTGTTGACATTGCCGCCCGTCTGAAAAGGAGCGCCGCCGCTATCTACGAAGAGTTGAAGCGCGGCTATACGGGAGAGTTTGACGGCTACGCCCGCCCGAAGTACAGCGCCGATCTTGCACAAGCGACGGTGCAAGAGAATTTCCGACGCAGAGGAAACCGACGCGGCGCGAATTGCTGAAATACGAAAGGAGCTATTCAATATGAAAATGAAGAGGATCGCAAACAACGTGGCGCTTCAAACGATCGGCTACGTAATTAGCGGATTTACGAACGTGTATATCTACGTTCGGGAATGCGGCTATCAGAAGCGGGACATTTACAGGGGCTTGTATAAGCACTTCGCGCACGACGAAATGAACAAATACGCATATTGCAAGATCACGGAGCTTCGCGCCGATGAAAACGTGCTTTACATCGGCATTGAAGAGTAACGCGGGAAAGGAGCTATTCGGAATGAGTACAACACGATACAAAATCCGTTTATGGGAATACGACGGCGAAGCGTCCGTCGCAAACGCCGTTACCTTCGACAGCTTCGCAGAAGCGGAAGCACGGTTCAATGATCTTCGAGTTTCGGAGGAAATGCCGTGCGTTGAGTTCATCAAAGAGCGGATCGCGAACGGGTGCATTATCGGCGACGAAGTTTTGAACGTTCGGCAGTTTGCTTCGGTATTTGACGCTATCACGAAGGACAAGCCCACGCTGGCGGGCTTCCTTCGTTCCCTTCCTTGCATTGAAGCGCCGTGGGACGCGGCTTTTCAGAAGCGTTATTGCTCTTCCTGCACGGCGGAGAATTGCGACGCTTGCGCGAATGAGCAGTTCCGGAACAATCCGGAATGGTGGCTTTCCCTTCCGGCGGCGGAGGTGGAGCAATGACGGCGGATCGGGCGCGCGGAGCGCTTGCCGTCCTGCAAGACGCGGACGGGAAGTTTATTTGCGAAGTGCCTTGCGGTTACATAGTCGAGCAGACAGCCAGCGCACACAAGCCCCGGCGGATACAGGCACAACGACGGCGGCGGGCAATGCTTCGCCGTCGCGTCGCCCTTACGGTTGCATTGCTGACCGTTGCCGCCCTTCTTGCGGCGCTTATGCCGTGGAGCGGGAGCGGCGCGGCGGACAAGCCGAAGGACACGACAGCTGGAACGCTTGAAGAGGTACACCAGCCGACCGCCGTTCTTCTTCCTTCGAGCGGGACGGTGGCGGAATATGTGCCGAACGCGGCGGAGGTTGAAGCCCTTGCAAAGCTGATCTACGGCGAAGCGGGGATCGTTCCTTCTACGACGGAGCAAGCGGCGGTTGTATGGTGCGTTCTGAACCGCGTTGACGATCCGCACTTCCCCGACACGGTGCTGGAGGTTATCGAAGCGCCATATCAGTTCAGCGGCTACGATCCCGAATATCCCGTGAAAGAGGAATTCGCCCTTCTTGCGGCGGACGTGCTGACACGATACCGCGCGGAGCGGGACGGCGAAGAAAACGTCGGGCGGGTGCTTCCGGCGGAATACTGCTTCTTCACGGGCGACGGGCGGCGCAATCACTTCACAACGGAATGGAAAAGTACGGATTGCTTCGGCTGGACGCTTGAAAGCCCGTACACGAATTAAGGAGGGGCGGCGAATGCTTGAAATCAGACCTACGCACTTAAAGCCCGCCCGCGAGTTCGTCGGGAAATACCATCGGCACAATATACCGCCAGTTGGCGGAAAGTTCGCGATTTCCTGCTTTGAAGGCGAACGGCTTTGCGGCGTTGCAATATGCGGCAGACCTACGGCGCGGAAACTTGACGACGGCGCGACGCTTGAAATCTATCGGAATTGCACCGACGGGACAAGAAACGCTTGTACGAAGCTGTACGGCGCTTGTGTCCGGATCGCCCGCGATATGGGATACAAGAAGGTCATTACCTACACGCTGGAGAGCGAAAACGGCGCTTCCCTTCGCGCGGCAAACTTCACGTTCGCGGGATCGGCGGGCGGGATCGCTTGGACAGGGACACGCCGCCGCGATTACTACGTATCGCCGGAAGAAATGAAAAACCGATGGGAATATGTACTTTGAAAGGAGCGGCACACATGAAGGACAACAAAAGCGGCTGGCAGTTCCCGAAGGCGCTTGAAATCATCAAGTGCAAGGAAGGCAACAAAGAGTTTATGAAGGAGCGTCCGGCGCGTCGCCCGTTCGGAAACACCGTGCTTATTTGCGAATACCCGATCGACGACACGGCGGCGGAAGAGCCGAACGCGAAGTTGATTACATGGCGGCTTGCGAAGCGCGCCGCGCGGGACTTCTTGCGCGTTTCCTTTATGCCTTCGGCTATCGTATCGGCGGCGACGCATGGCGGGAAAACCGCCGTCCGCGTCTACGGTAAATATTAAAACACACGAAAGGAGCTATTCAATTATGTTCAGCAAGAAAAAGACCGAATGCCGCGTTTGCGGCTATCGCTTCACACCGGAGCGGGAAAACATCTACACGGCGGAAGAACCGCGTTCTATGACGGATATGCTGACGAAAGCGCCGACGCGCTTTTCGGCGGTTGATTGTCCGGTTTGCGGTTGCCAAATCGCGCTGGCGATCCGCGCGCCGCGCATTGACTTTCCGGCTATTGTAGAACGGCACGACGCGGACGCAGAGGAAACGGAGGGCGGCGAAGATGAAGATTAAAAGTATCGCCGCTATATGCAAAAAGAACAAGAATATTGCGATCTTCGAGCGGTACAGCGACGACGGCGACATATTAACGCAGTACATCGGCGACGGATCGGCGGTTTATCCGGTTGTCGGGCTTCCCCAGCTTGACAAAGAAAGCCTTTTGACGATCTTCGACGTTCCGGAGAAAGACCGCGACAATTACTTCGTGAAAACGCTGGGCGTTCCGGCGGGTATCAGTTTCGAGGACACAGACGAAACGGAAAGACACGTCGAGCGGGAAGGAATTTCGATCATCTATTCCGGACGAACCTTGAAGCCGATCCGCACAACGCGCGGGCTGGTATTCATCGAAAGCCGCTATCTTTCGCCCGTTGCTGACGTGCTGGACGTGCTGGAGCTTTATGAACGCCGCACAGCGGAGGGAACGCCCTACATCGTCGCGAAGGCGGGCTTCCTGCTTCAAGCGGTGATTATGCCGTATGACGTTATCAATCAGCAGTTCGTGGAGAGCTTGCAGGACTTAACGCGGGAATGCGAATTTTCCCTTTCCGAAAAGGAACGCAGGGAGCGCGAAGCCCGCGACCGCTTCACATTCACAGAACCGGAACAATGTTCCTTGAACGTTGATCCGGACACGGGCGAGGTTGTCGAGGAAAGCGAGGTGGCGGACGAATGAACGCGGCGCTTCTATCCTCTAAAAATATGTGCTGGTGTACGCCGCAAGACTTCTTCGACAAGCTGAACGCCGAATTCGGCTTCGTGCTTGATCCGGCGGCGACCGACAAGACGGCGAAATGCTCTTTGTATTACACGCCGGAAACGGACGGGCTTTCGCAAAGCTGGGATCGCGGCGGCGCGGTTTTCT